>JBCQUH010000010.1:0-41060 GCA_047174185.1 Rikenellaceae bacterium
TACACATCTGTTAATCTTTTATTGTGTCAAGTTATTACAAGCCTAATTTATGCACCCTTATATTGGGGTGTGTAACTAATTTATTTACAGATGAAAAAGATCCTCTCGACCCTAGCGATAATCCTATCGGCTACCATCACCTTTGCCGCAACCGCGCCAAAGAGCAGCCAACCGATCGACCAAGCCATCACCTCGCTGGTAAAACAGATCGAGGGGGCGAGCACACTAAACGCTGCACAGATCGACGCTGCAGCCGAGCTTATCTGCGAGAGCATGCCGACGATCGTCGACCATAAACAGCTGTTAACCAAGACTTTTGACCTTGTCGACAGCTACGAGTCGAGCGACGACTACGGCCCTCTATTCCTCTCGCAAGCCACGCGCAACGGACTAACACGCCAAAACCGCAAGGGCAAGGAGATCCACTTCGCCATGCTCAACATCCAACAGGGGCTGCTCGACCACGCCTATACATCGCAGCGACTCAAAGAGTTCTACAAACTGCTCAACAACCGAAAGTTCGAGACCTCGAGCTACTTCCCAGGGGCTGTAGCTCCGCCCAAAGATAGGCACCAAAGCCATACCGCCACAATCAACGCCTCGAACCGCGTAAGTTGGGGTGCCCCTACCTCCAACGAGAAGGCGGCCGCCAAACGCCCCACGGGGTGTTACCTCGCCCCAGGGTCGATCGCACGCGTGGTCGTGCCCGAGTCGATGGTGGATTGCGGCTTCAACGTCCGCGTAGGTGCCCACTCGTGGGATCACTCCAACAAACCGACGATCAAACGCCTCGACCGCGTGTCACTACTCTACCCCATCACCTCGACCCAGACGCTCATCGGCTCACCGTTGGGTGGCGGAATCTATATCGAAGTGCCCTATATGTGTGATTTGGGTGTTGTCGAGATCGAGATCATAAATGCCGTTCGCTCGCCCTACTTCTCGGCTCGCAGCTTCGCACAGACCACCAACGAGGAGTGGCGCACAATCGAGCGCAA
Source organism: Rikenellaceae bacterium (assembly GCA_047174185.1). Lineage (GTDB taxonomy): Bacteria > Bacteroidota > Bacteroidia > Bacteroidales > Rikenellaceae > Alistipes. Next base: position 999 of record JBCQUH010000010.1, read on the forward strand.
CAACCCTGGGGCATGGGCAGACTTCGAGTCCGATGACTTCATGATGCAGGTGCCCACCAGCTGGATCACCAACTACTACGACCCCACAACCCTCATGGCCGATTGGGACAAGTCGATGAAGGCGGTATTCGATCTACGCGGTCTCGATCGCGAAGAGTTTGACAAGACGCTGCTCTATGTGCAGATAGATGTGCAGATGCGCGGCTCAGCCAACTTCCCTGGCTACCCTCAAGCCAACTACACCTACAACCCCATGGATCGCGAAAACGGCAACAAACAGCACTGGATGCTCTCTGGTCCAAAGGAGGCTGACTGGACGGTGCTGCACGAGTTGGGGCACTCAATCCTCATCTCGAAATTTAGGGGCGAGACCGAGGCCATCGTCAACTTCATCACGGTAGCATCGCTCAACAGAGCCGTTGGCGTAGATCTCGACACAGCATTTGGACTATCGGTCAATGGCCAATGGCAGCTGTCGCTCGACGATGTAGCGGTCATGTGGCTCACCACCGAGACATTCCGCCAAGGCAAAGAGATGAACTACTCCAATGTGCCTGGTGACGAGTTCAAATACCAACATCGCGGATATGCCAAGTATGTCGAGATCGTCGATCTGTTTGGTTGGGAGGCGTTGGATAAATTTTGGCACAATGCCAATGTCGACTATATGGGCGAGCGACTATACTACCCTCGAGAGACCAACCGCGACCCTGTCGATAGCCGCATCTTTCACCTATCACAGGCCGCAGGATACGACCTCACCCCCCTGATTCACTTCTGGGGCATACACCCCATGGCACCCCAGAGGCTCAAATCGCGACTCGCCGAGGCTGGATTGGCACCCTCGGCCGAGATCTACGACCGATTGATCCACTACCTAGAGATCATTCCGCGCAATAACGAGGAGTTCAAGGCACACACAAAGGTTGTATATCCAAAAGGTTTGAAGGTCACCGCCAAATCCAACCCACTCTTTGGCGAGGGGTGGTATAACGTATGGTATGATAGGTATAACGAGGAGCACTACAATGCTGCGAGGGAGTCTCTTGAGAGTATTATATCTCTCTATTTCCCTGAGGGTCGACCATAGGTGGGTCGACCATAGGTGGGTCGACCATAGGTGAGTCGACCATAGGCGCAGAGGTAACTCCACTCCACTCGACCACACATCGCGAGGCTCCAGCCAACTCCACCGCCCTGCGGCTCACCGTCTGTGTGAGCTGCTCGACGCTGCTACACTCCGCCCCATACATGCTTGGCGAAGCTGGAAGAATAACCCCTCCAGCCTCGGTCACGGCACACATATTACGCAGATGCACAAGCGACAACGGCATCTCGCGCACCACCATCACCAACCGACGACGCTCCTTGAGCATCACATCGGCCGCACGCGTAATCAACGTATCGGAGATACCGCTCGCCACCCTCGCCAAAGTCCCCACACTGCACGGCACCACAACCATCGCATCCCAATGCGCCGAACCACTAGCCACCGATGCAAACATATCGCAATTATCCATCACCACCACCTTCGGATGGTGCTCCGCCACCCGTACCCCCTCGTGGCGACACACCTCTCGAGCCGATCGGCTATAGATCAGCGCAACACGACTCACCGCGTCATCCGCCACAAGTAGATCTACCACCTGACGAGCATATATCGAACCGCTAGCGGCCGTTATGGCGACAATAATCTTCATCCGCTCTACAACTTTATAGAGTCACACCGCCACCCCATCTTCTCGATATAGTCGAGCGTGCGCGGCAGAGCATAGCTCATATTACGAAACGACTTTTCGCTATCGTGAAACACCACCACCGATCCAGCGCGCAGATCCTCCACCACATTTTTGAGACATCCGCGACGGCTCACCTGATTGGAGTAGTCGCGCGACAACACATCCCACATTATCAAGCGAAAACGACGCGCCAAATGGTTGGCCTGCGCAGGTGTGATCTGAGCATACGGAGGTCTAAAGAGAGGGCTATGTATCAAACCATCGGCCAGATCGACATCCTCGACATATCGTTCGAGGCTCATTCGCCACCCGCGCTGATGCGAATATGTATGGTTACCCACCACATGCCCCGCCTCAACGATCTTTCGATACAACTCAGGATACAACTCTACGTTGCGCCCCAGCACAAAAAATGTAGCCTTGGCGTTGTATCGCTCCAGCGTAGCAAGTATCCACTCGGTGATACCAGGCGTTGGCCCATCATCGAAGGTGAGGTATATCGACTCCCTACTCTCTATCTCCCAAATAAGATCAGGCATTAGCCGACGCAAAAATTTTGGCGGTTTTAATCGCATTACAATCTCTTTTGGGTACAAAAGTAATAAATTAATCAAAAAAACAATATATTTGTAGTTATTAAAAAAACTCTTCGTATCTTACGACAAGTTCGAAGAGTGTCAAAAGACAACAAACAAGCCAATATATTTTTTAAGACTATGAAAAAATTACAACAACTATTAGCCGTCCTTCTTCTGCTCGCCACAACCGTTGGTTGCGATGCACTGCGCATGCTCAACGACGATAGAGTTGTGTCGCAGGGTTTGCCCTACGAGTTGATCGTAGTGTGCAACCAACCCGAGTGGGAGGGTGCATTGGGCGACTCACTGCGAGCTGTGCTCTCCGCCCCCATCCCCAACTTCCAACAGGACGAACCATACTACGACGTGGTGCGTATCTTGGAGAAGGATTATAAAAATCTACTCGTTCGCCACCGCAACATCTTGCGCTGCGTCATCAACCCTGCGGCCGACTCTACGTGGATGGCCGTGCAGTACGATGTCAACGCATCGCCACAGATCGTCCTCACGCTCCAAGGGGCAACCACCGCTGACATGGCTCGCTACGTGGGCGAGAATGGCGAGGCGATAGTGGCAGTGTTAGAGAGCGCCGAGCGCGATCGCGACATCTCGTACAACAAGAAGTACTCGGTGGCGGCACTCACCAGCGCTGTTAAAGAGGAGTTTGGATTTGACATGCTCATCCCCAACGGCTTCACGATGCGCAACTCGCTCGATGACTTTATGTGGATTTCGTATGAGTACCCCACCGCAAGCCAAGGTATAATTATCCACTCTCGCGAGGCCACGGCAGGGGTTGTAGAGTTGCAGTACGACCGCCTCATCGAGGGTCGCAACCGCGCTGTGGCACAGATCCCAGGGCCAACCGACGGCACCTACATGGGCACCTACCTAGGCATCGAACCCGACCACCGTCTCTTCCGTCTCAATGGACGAGTATGGGCTGAGCTGCGTGGATTTTGGCAGGTCGAGGGTGGCTTTATGGGGGGTCCATTCGTGAGCTATTCGACCGTCGACGATAGTCGTGGCGAGGTTATCACCCTCGATATGTATATCTACTCACCCAAGTTGGGCAAGCGCAACTTCGTACGCGGCATGGAGCACCTGCTCTTCAGCGTCTCGTTCGACGAAGACAAAGAGAAAGACAAAGAGAAGTTATAAGTTATGGAGTTATGAGTTATTAGAGTCCAACGAACAAGTCCCATCTTTGTAGAGTTTGAGTAACAAGGATGAGTTTTGGGGCTTCGCGAAGCCCCTTAAACCGCAGCGTACCGAAAGTACGTGAGGATTTGAGGGGCGAAGGAAGTGCCGAAAATCGCCTTGTTAGTCGAACTCTCTCAAAAAAGGGTCTATACATATATATAATAGGCGTAGCGCCAACTGCGGCACACCCTTTGCAGCTAACCTAACTGACTGAGCGATCGGAACTCAATCAGTTAGGTTTCTTCATTTATTTAAGTTTGGGTTAGTAGTTGAAGAGGGTGACCTCTTCGAGGGCGGAAGGCAATCGCGAGATTCCCTTCCGTTTTTTTTGTAAATCCAATAATAGTTTGTATATTTGTCGCCCAAGACAGGTGTGATGGAGGTCATGCAACGAGAGGAAGCGTGGCGAGAGTAACACCAGTGGTAATATAACAATTGAAAAATTTCAGAAGATGAAGAGTATTCAGATTTCAGCCGTTTCTCGTAACGACTACGGAAAGAAGGCAACAAAGGCGGTTCGCCGCGAGGGTCAGGTTCCATGCGTATTGTATGGTGGTGGCGATGTAGTAACATTTGCACTTGATGCAAAAGATCTAAAGCAGTTGATCTACACCCCTAACTCATACATCGTAGAGTTGAACATCGACGGTAAGGCGGAGAAGGCAGTATTGCGTGACGTTCAGTTCCACCCAGTACGTGAGCAGATCTTGCACATCGATTTCTACCGTGTTATCGAGGGCAAGCCAGTTACTATCGCCGTTCCAGTACGTCTAGATGGTACAGCAGCAGGAGTTAAGATCGGAGGTAAGTTGGCATTGTCGGCTCGTAAGTTGAACATCAGCGCATTGGAGGCTAACTTGCCAGACGAAATCGTAGTAGACGTTACTGAGTTGGCATTGGGTAAGACAATCTTCGTAGGCGATTTGAACGTAGAGAATGTGAAGTTCGTAACACCTGCGACTACTGCGGTATGTGCTGTTCGTGTAACACGTGCTACTCGTTCTGCACAGCAGCAGGGTTAATCCCTCGCGGTTGCAAGCAGATCGAATTGGCTCACATAAAAGCGAATTAGAATTATGAAATATCTCGTTGTAGGGTTGGGCAATATCGGTGCAGAGTATGCGCAGACCCGCCACAACATCGGGTTCAAAGTGTTGGATGCCTTAGCAGAGGCATCCAACATCTCGTTTACGAGTGAACGTTATGGCGATGTTGCACAGCTAAAACACAAAGGGAGGCAGATCACGCTCCTCAAACCCTCGACCTATATGAATCTATCGGGCAAGGCGGTGCGCTATTGGATGGAGGCGTTGAAGGTGCCACACGAGAATCTGTTGATCATCTCCGACGACATCGCAATCCCCTTTGGATCGTTTCGCATGCGCATGAAGGGGAGCCACGGAGGGCACAATGGGCTGCGCAATATCTCGGAGTTGTTGGATGGCGATGGCTACACACGCATACGCTTTGGCGTGGGTGGCGATTTCGCACGCGGCCATCAGGTGGAGTACGTTTTGGGCGAGTGGAGCGACGAGGAGCGCGAGGCGTTACCCGAGCGGTTGAAGGTGTTTGGCGATGCTATTTTGAGCTTTGCTACGGCAGGAGTTCAGCTAACGATGAACACATTTAATAAAAAATAGTCCTCAGGGGGTTATTTTTCGGACAAAGTATTGCAATATTAAAATTTATTGCATACATTTGTCTTACGGTTTTAGAGCCGCAAATAATAGAGACTAGGTATAATATGCAGAATTTCTTCTACAACTACTTTTATTACTTCTTTTTTAGCAAAAGGAGCGGGAGAGTATTTCTATGTAGATAATAGTGCATAAGAGAGATAATCCCGCCCACAAGGCGGGATTTTTTTGTATAACGATTTTTGTATTAAACAATATTTAACAGATGAGAAGAGTTGCCATTCAAGGCATAGCAGGATGTTTCCACGAGCAGGCGGCGCGCGATTACTTCCGCGACGAGCAGATCGAGGTTGTAGCCTGCAAGAGTTTCGCCAAGGAGTTCGAGGCATTGGCCGACGATCGAGAGTTGTTGGGCATCATCGCCATTGAGAACACGATCGCAGGAGCGCTGTTGCAAAACCACGAGCTGTTGCGTCGCAGCGACATGCGCATTGTTGGCGAGCAGAAGATCCGCATCGAGTTGGTTGCCGCATCGCTTCCCGAGGAGTCGATCGAAGATGTTGTCGAGATCAACTCCCACCCGATCGCCCTCATGCAGTGCCAATCGTGGTTGGGTCGTCGCCCCCACATCAAGGTTGTCGAGGGTGATGACACCGCGTCGAGTGCTCAAAACATCTCGGCAAATAGATTGCATGGCCATGCAGCCATCTGCGGCGAGTTGGCTGCGGAGCTATACGGACTCAAGATCTTGGAGCGCGGCATCGAGACCAACAAGCGCAACTTCACACGCTTCTTGATCCTCGCCCCCGAGGATAAAGCCTCGGAGATGGTCGAGTCGTCGACCATCAACAAATCATCGATCGCACTAACACTCCCCCACACCACGGGCGCACTGTCGAAGGTGTTGACCATTTTGTCGTTCTATGATCTGAATATGACCAAGATCCAGTCGATGCCCATCATCGGTCGCGAGTGGGAGTATCAATTCTATATCGACGTATCGTTCGACGACTATCAACGCTATCGTCAAGCCATCGAGGCGGTTAGACCACTGACCAACTACATGAAGATTTTGGGCGAGTACGCCAGCTGTGCCGAGGCGAGCAGCAGAGAGAGCAAACAGATAAAGTATTAAATTTAGATAATGAGTAATAAAATTTTCACCCCTGCCACACGTATTGCCGATGTCAAGGAGTACTACTTCTCGACGAAGCTACGCGAGATCTCGCAACTCGTTGCCGCAGGACACGATATAATTTCATTGGGGGTCGGAGGGCCCGACCGCGCACCCCACGATAGCGTTATCGAGAGGTTATGCGCCGAGAGCCACGTGGAGTCGAACCACTCCTACCAACCCTATACAGGAATCGCCCCCTTGCGCGAGGCGATGAGCAGCTGGTACAGAGCGCGCTATGGTGTGGAGTTGGATGGAGCGAGCGAGATCTTGCCACTGATAGGCTCGAAGGAGGGAATCCTCCACATCTCGATGGCCTTTGTCAACCCTGGCGACGTGATGTTGATCCCCAACCCAGGCTATCCGACCTACTCGTCGGTGAGCCGCCTGTTGGATGCCGAGTTGATGGAGTATGAGTTGGTGGAGGAGCGTGGCTGGATGCCCGACTTCGAGGCGTTGGAGCGCCTGCCACTGGATCACGTCAAATTGATGTGGGTCAACTATCCGAATATGCCGACGGGGGCAAATGCCACACGCGAGCTGTATGAGCAGTTGGTAGCCTTCGCACGAAAGCACTCGATAGTTGTTGTTTGCGACAACCCATACAGCATGATCTTGAACCCTGCGCCCATGTCGATCCTCAGCATCGAGGGGGCAAAGGGGTGTTGCATCGAGCTTAACTCGTTGAGTAAGAGTTTGAATATGTCGGGTTGGCGCATTGGCATGTTGTCAACCAATGCCGAGTTTGTGAAGTGGATCTTGCGCGTCAAGAGCAATATCGACTCGGGAATGTTCAAGCCGTTGCAGCTGGCCGCAGTCGAGGCTTTGCAGTTGGGCGACGAGTGGTACGAGCAGCTCAATGCGGTCTATGCCGCGCGTCGCACAGTGGCGGCACGCATCATGGCGGCTCTGGGGTGCAGCTACGACCCACAACAGGTAGGACTCTTTTTGTGGGGACGCATCCCCGATAGCGAGGAGTCGGTCGAGGCGTTCTGCGACAAGGTGTTGGAGCAGGCCGAGGTATTTATCACCCCTGGTATGATCTTCGGATCGTGTGGCGAGCGATATGTCCGCATCTCGTTGTGCGCCACCGAGGAGCGCATGGAGGAGGCGTTGCAGAGAATCAATAGTATAAAATTATAATAAAAAACCTAGAAAATGAAAGATCTAAATCCACAACTTCTACCCGACCTAGAGCCAACACGTCCGTTGGTCATCTCAGGCCCATGTAGCGCCGAGACCGAGGGTCAGGTGTTGAGTACCGCAAAAATGTTATCAGCCAATGGCATCAAAATCTTCCGCGCAGGAATCTGGAAACCACGTACCAAACCAGGTGGGTTCGAGGGAATCGGCAAGGAGGGGTTGGCATGGATGCGTCGCGTGAAACTCGAGACAGGAATGTACACCGCAACCGAGGTTGCCACAGCCGAGCATGTCTACCAAGCACTTAAAGCAGGCATCGATATATTGTGGGTTGGTGCACGCACGACGGCCAATCCATTTGCCGTGCAGGAGGTTGCCGACGCACTACGCGGAGTCGATATTCCAGTGTTGGTCAAGAACCCCGTGAGTCCCGATTTGGAGCTTTGGATCGGAGGCATGGAGCGTATCTACAATGCAGGCGTTCGTCGTTTGGGAGCTATCCACCGCGGATTCTCAACCTACGACAAGACGATTTATCGCAACCAGCCACAGTGGGCAATTCCAATCGAGTTGCGTCGTCGCATGCCCGATCTTCCGATCATCTGCGACCCTAGCCACATCAGCGGCAAGCGCGAATTGATCAAACCATTGAGCCAGCAGGCGATGGATTTGGGTTTCCACGGCTTGATCATCGAGTCACACTGCAACCCTACCGAGGCGTGGAGCGACGCATCGCAGCAGGTTACACCCGACGTACTCAAAGAGATCTTGGGCGAGTTGATAATCCGCAACACAAAGATGTCGACCGAGGATATCTCAGACCTCCGCAGCCAGATCGACGAGTTGGATAGCGGTATGTTGACCCTCTTGAGCAAGCGGATGCGAGTATCGCGCGAGATCGGAATGTACAAGAAGGAGCACAATATGCCCGTCTTGCAGACCGACCGCTACGAGGAGATCTTGGAGCGTCGCACCTTCGACTCGTCAATCATGGAGATGGATAAGAAGTTCATCAAGGCCATCTTGACCGCGATCCACGAGGAGTCGGTGCAGCAGCAGTTGCGTATACTAAACGAATAAAAAGGAGATAAACGATGATAACCGAGGAGCAAATAACCGCCTATCTAGGCGCTATAGAGCGCGAGTGGGCGAATAATCAGAGTGTCGAGGTCTACAAATTCTGCCTGTCGGCACTCGACATGACCACCCTCTCACCCTGCGATACAGAGGCGAGCGTCAAGGCCTTTGCCGAGCGTGTTATGCAGCTCTCGGCAGCGTTTCCTGAGTTAACAAATGTCGCGTCGATCTGCGTCTACCCACCCTTCGTCGAGAGCGTTGGGTTGGTGGTCGACGGATCGTCGATGCGCATCACGGGCGTTGCAGGGGGCTTCCCCTCGTCGCAGACCTTCTTGGAGGTCAAGGCGTTGGAGGTCGCAATGGCCATCGAGAGCGGAGCCGACGAGATCGACACAGTGATCCCCGTAGGGTTGATCCTCGAGGGTCGATACGACGAGGCCACAAGCGATATTCGACTGCTGCGCGAGGAGTGTGGCTCGGATGTGACGCTTAAGGTTATCTTGGAGAGTGGCGAACTACGCACCCCCGAACTTATCTACGCAGCATCGCAGGCAGCCATGGAGGGAGGAGCCGATTTCATCAAGACATCGACGGGCAAAGTGGCCATCTCGGCTACCCCCGAGAGCGCCATTGTGATGGCTCAAGCGATCCGCGACTTCTACAATAAGAGCGGTGTTCGCGTTGGGCTAAAGATCGCAGGTGGCGTGCGCACCGCAGCCGACGCAGCACTCTACTACACCATCGTCGAACATATCTTGGGCAGCGAATGGCTCACCCCACAACTATTCCGCATCGGAGCATCGTCTCTGGGCAATGAACTGTTATCGGCAATCGTCGGCAAACCTGTGACTCACTTCTAGTTGGGTTGCTTTCGCGTGTAGTTGCTTTCGCGAACTGCCCTGCGCGGGCGGCGGCGGCGAGCTCGCCGCCGCCGCCCGCGCAGGGCAGTGGTGCGTAAGCCCCCAACGATAGGTCACACCCCCAATCCAAATCGAGGGGCGATCTGCTCCATCAGCTCATAAGCCGCGTCATAGTCATTCGGTATTTTGCCATCGAGGATTGCATTTTTGATCACCTCTTTCATCTCTCCGATCTCGCGACACGGCTCGATATTGTATCGTTTCATTATTATCTCGCCCGTGATTGGGGGTTGGAAGTTACGCACGCGGTCGCGCTCTTCGAGTTCGATCATCTTCTCGCGCACCAGTTCGAAGTTAGCCATATATCGCTTCACCTTCTGCTCGATGCCCGACGTTATGTCGGCACGACAGAGTGTCATCAGCGCCTCTATATTATCACCTGCTTCGAATAGCAGTCGTCGCACTGCAGAGTCGGTCACCACCTCTTTGGTCAGCGATATAGGTCGCAGATGGAGGAACACCATCTGTTGCACAAATTTACACGGCTCACCCAACGGCAATTTCAATCGACGAAATATGTGAGACACCATCTTCGAACCCAACACCTCATGACCATGAAATGTCCACCCCACCTTCGGATCATACGCCTTGGTCTTAGGTTTTGCAATATCGTGCAGCACCGCAGCCCACCTCAACCAAAGGTCGTTGGAGTTTTGCGCCACATTGTCGAGCACCATCATCGTATGGCGGAAGTTGTCCTTATGGGCATGCTTACCCACCTTTTCGACCCCAGCCAACGCCACCATCTCGGGGATCACAATGGCCAGCAACCCCGTAGATCGCAACAACTCAAACCCCATGGATGGCACAGGCGACAATACTATTTTGTTCAACTCAATGGCGATACGCTCAGCCGAGACGATCTTCAGGCGATGTGCATTACGCTCTATCGCCTCGAATGTCTCCTCCTCGATGTCGAACCCCAACTGCGTAGCAAATCTCACGGCACGCATCATGCGCAGCGGATCGTCGCAAAATGTGATATCGGGATCACACGGAGTCTTGATCGTGCAATCCTCCAAGTCATACATCCCATCGAATGGATCTACCAACTCTCCAAAGGTCGCTGCGTTCAACGACCACGCCATGGCGTTGATCGTGAAGTCGCGTCTACGCTGATCGTCATCCAACGTCCCCTCTTCGACGGCTGGTTTTCGCGAATCGGGGGTATAGGACTCACGCCTCGCCCCGACGAACTCCACCTCCACACCATCGGCATGCAACATGGCGGTTCCAAATCGTTTGAACACCGATACCTTGGCGTGCAGCAGTCGCCCCACCTCCTCGGCCACCTCGATACCGCTTCCCACCACCACCACATCGATGTCGGTACATGGCCGCCCAAGGTAGTGGTCGCGGACATATCCACCCACGACATAGGCATCGACTCCCATACGATCGACAATCGCTGTGATCTGCGAAAATATTGGCAACGAAAGTGCCTCTGCGTTATCTTTCACCCTCTCTATCTCTTTTCGATTTCACGTTTATACATATTCACACAATTCTCCAACCCTAAGTATAGCGCATCGCTAATCAAGGCGTGACCGATCGACACCTCGTCGGTGTGTGGAATAGACTCGATGTAGTAAGCCAAATTCTCGAGGCTCAAATCATGCCCTGCGTTCAACCCCAACCCACACGCTTTGGCCGCCTCGGCCGCCGCCACATAGGGAGCTACGGCCGCCTGACGATCTGCTGCATATCCAGCGGCAAACGCCTCGGTGTACAACTCCACGCGGTCGACACCACACGCCTTCGCCCCCTCGACCATCTCCACCACAGGGTCGACAAACACCGACACACGGATCCCCTCGGCATGCATGCGACGCGCAATATCGCTCAAAAAGTCGTGGTTGGCGATGGTATCCCAACCAGCATTCGACGTTATGGCATCGGGAGCGTCAGGCACCAAGGTCACCTGTGCAGGCTTCACCTCCAACACCAAATCTATGAAGTCGGGCGTAGGGTTACCCTCGACATTCAACTCCGTATGCAACACCTTTTTCAGATCGCGCACATCGTCGTAGCGGATATGACGAGCATCGGGGCGCGGATGAACCGTAATTCCGTCGCCACCAAATCGTTCGATATTGAGCGCTGCCTCCACTACGTTTGGAGTATTCCCTCCACGAGAATTGCGTACTACAGCAATTTTGTTGATGTTTACACTTAACTTTGTCATAATATTATTTGTTATATTCTCATTTTATTTATATATATTTGCAGCAGGTAAAGTTACAGAAAAAAAGTGGAATTATATGAAAATAATCCTTTTTTCTCGCTCTCGCGTCTCGCATGACGTTGGAGAGCTACGCAAATTGTTCACCGAGATCGAGCTTCGCGGCTACCAATATTGCATTAACGAGGAGTTTGCACCCATACTCGAGAGTATGTTGGGGTTGCATCTAGAGTCGGCAGATATATATAGTGGTGATGTTGGCGACCAACCTCACGACGCAGTTATGATCTGCTACGGAGGCGATGGCACACTCCTCGAGGGGGTGCGTCGCTTGGGTGGTCGTAGCAATGTTGTTGTGGGTATCAACTCAGGACGCTTGGGCTTTTTGACCTGCGTGTCGCGCAGCAATATTGGCGCGCTGTTCAACGACCTAGAGCGCGGAGCACTGCGCATCGAGGAGCGCTCGATGATCGCCGTGAGCGGCGAGTTCTCCAACGGCGAGAGGCTCTCGGCCGCCAACGAGGTGACCGTCATGCGCCACGGAGCCTCGATCATCACGGTGGAGTTGAGCGTCGATGGCGAGGCTGTAGCCACCTACTATGGCGACGGTGTGATCGTTGCAACCCCCACAGGCTCAACGGCCTATTCGCTAAGTGCTGGAGGGCCTATCGTCTCGCCCGACTGCGGATGTTGGGTCGTCACCCCCATCGCCCCCCACAACGTCTCGATGCGTCCGATCCTTCTGCCCGACAGTTGCCATATCGAACTCAAGGTTCACATGCGCGAGGGCGATGCCTCGATCACCGTCGACAACCAAACATTCAATATTGGCGAGTCGGCAAATGTAGAGTTGGAGCGATCGTCAAGTAATTTTTATTTGGGACTCGATAGCAATATTTCATTCTACGAGACGTTAAAAAGTAAGATGATGTGGGGAATCGACCCTCGAGGGTGATAAACATTAGTGCACAATGTTTAAAATAACCGATGTAAAGTTGTGAATGTCACGATAAAATAACTATATTTGCGAGGTTATAGAGGTTTATGGAGTAAAAGATAAGGTCGATAGATGAATAGCGAGTTGAGAGATGTTCCGAGAAGCGTAGCCATTATCATGGATGGTAATGGCCGTTGGGCACAGAGTCGCGGTCTGGAGCGTGTCGAAGGGCATGTGAAGGGGGTCGAGGCGGTGCGCAAAAGCGTGGAGTCGGCCGTTAAGTTTGGTGTAGAGGTATTGACGATCTACGCCTTTTCGACCGAGAATTGGGGACGGCCGAGCCAAGAGGTAGAGGCGCTGATGGAGCTGTTTGCGCAGTGTATATCGTCGCAGATGTCCGAATTAGTGCAGCAGGGTGTGAGGGTTCGTTTTATCGGTGATCGAAGCAGACTTTCGACCCAGATGCAACAATCTCTCTCGCAGGCTGAGCAGATGAGCGAGGAGTGTGGTCGATTGGTATTGCAGGTGGCTCTCAACTACTCATCTCGTGATGAGTTGACGCGCGCCATGCGAACGATAGCCCAACGTGTAGCGAGTGGATCGCTTGCGGTGGATCAGATCGACGAGGCGCTGTTATCCTCTGTGTTGGATACGTCAGGCTTCGATGACCCAGATCTAATAATAAGAACCAGTGGCGAGGAGAGATTGAGTAACTTTATGTTGTGGCAGGCTGCGTACTCGGAGTTTTACTTCACCGATGTGCTGTGGCCAGACTTTGACGAGGCTCAATTTCGATTGGCTATTGACTCTTATGCAGGTCGCAAACGCCGATTTGGCCTTGTGACAGAGTAATTTACGGAGTAGTTTGAACAAATTATAGGAGACTAAATAAGTTGAAGAGTAGATTAACCAATATGCTTATGGCACCCCTTTTTGTATTGGGTTGCATGGGTGCTGTTGTCGCCCAACCCTCAGGAGGCGGCCAAGGTCAAGGCGGTGGCGGAGGCCAAAGAGGCGGTGGCCAAGACCAAAGAGGTGGCGACCAAAAAAGAGGTAGCGAGACACAACAACGAGAGGAGGTACTCCGCTATGTAGATTACCAAACGGCAGCCAACATCGAAGCTCAACGAGATAGCCTCTTAGCGTCGTACGACGGAGCTGGGTCGAGCATTTCGGGTGACCCAAATAAGTTGTACTGCATATCGAAGATCAATGCCTATGGAGCGGCACTGTTGGATCCTGAGTTGTTGATCATGTCATTGGGTGTGAGAGTTGGCGATTCGATCACCATCCCCAGTTCGTTTGTCTCGACGGTGGTCGAGAAGTTGTGGGCGCAGCGTCGCTACTCGGATATCCAAGTTGGTGCGGTGATCGATGGTGACGATGTAACGCTTGATTTCATGTTCAAGGAGCAGCCACGCGTTGCAGAGTGGACGATCGAGGGTTTGACCAAGTCGCAGTCGAAGGATCTGGTCGACAAGTTGAAGTTGCGCCGCAACAGCGAGCTTTCGGAGTATGTGATCGACAAGAGCGTCACGACGATCAAGAACTACTATGCCCAGTCGGGCTTCCGCAATACCGATGTCGAGGTCAAGATCGACAACGATCCATTTAGTAGCAACATGGTCAATGTCACCTTTGTTGTCGACCGCAAGACGCGAGTTCGAATTGGCGAGATCGTATTCGAGGGCAACGAGGAGTTTGAGGATAAACGTCTGCGCAAGACCTTTAAGAATACCCACCAGAAGAGCATAAACATCTTCCAGAGCCGTCGTCTCAAGGAGTCGAAGTATGAGGATGACAAGGATTTGTTGATCGATTTCTACAACTCGAAGGGTTATCGCAATGCGACGATCGTTGGCGATTCGATCTACGATCTCAACGATAAGTCGATCGGAATCAAGCTCACCGTTTCGGAGGGTAACAAATACTACATTCGCAATATCGAGTGGTTGGGTAACTCGAAGTACCAGACAGATATGCTTAGCCGTCTGTTTGGAGTCAAGACGGGCGATGTCTACGACAAACAGTCGATGTACAAACGTTTGGGTATCGGCTCAGGCTCCAACCCCGACGACCAATCGGCCATATTGTCGTTGTACCAGAACGAGGGATATTTGATGTCTCAGATCAACCTTGCTGAGGTTGTTGTGGGTGCCGACTCTATCGATTTGGAGGTCAAGATCTTCGAGGGAAAACCCTTTACGATCAACGACGTTACGATCTCGGGTAACTCACGCGTCGACGACGAGGTTATCCGTCGCGAGATCTATACTCGCCCAGGCGAGTTGTACAACCGTTCGCTGTTGATGCAGACGATGCGTACGTTGAGCAGTTTGGGACACTTCAATGCCGAGGCTATCATGCCATCGATCATCCCTGTTAGCAACTCGCTGGTCGACATCGGATGGGATCTCGAGGAGCAGGCGAGCGACCAGTTCAACATCTCGGGAGGTTGGGGTAGCAGTTCGTTTGTTGGAACAATCGGCGTTACGCTCAACAACCTATCGGTTCGCAATATGCTCACCAAGGGTGCATGGCGACCCTACCCAATGGGACAAAATCAGAAGTTGTCGATCCAAGCACAGAGCAACGGAAGCTACTATCAGGCATACTCGGTCTCGTTCTCGGATCCATGGATGGGAGGTCGCAAGCCCAACTCATTTAGCACATCGGTCTACTACTCGCTCCAGAATAGCTCCTACTCGGAGTACTACGTCACCGACGAGTTCTTCAAGACTCTGGGAGTATCGGTTGGATTGGGTAAGCGTTTGAGCTGGCCAGACCCCTACTTCTCGCTCTACTCGGAGATTTCATACCAGCGATATATGTTGGACAACTGGAGTTCTTTCATCATGTCGAATGGCCATGCCAATACACTCTCGGCGAAGGTTGCCTTTGCACGTAACTCGTCGGATCAGACGATCTATCCACGTCGTGGAGCCGATTTGAGCTTTATAGTTCAGGCTACGCCACCATACTCGCTGTTCAACGACAAGGATTACTCGGACACCTCGATGAGCGATCAGGATCGTTATAAGTGGATCGAGTTCCACAAGTGGCAGGCCAAGGGTAAGTGGTACCAAGGGTTCTCGCGCAACTCCAACCTAGTCCTTATGTTGGGAGCCGAGATGGGATATTTGGGATCATATGATAAGTATCTTCAATCACCATTCGAGCGCTTCGAGGTCGGAGGAGATGGTCTGTCGGGCTACAATGTATATGGAGTCGATGTTATCGCGCTGCGCGGTTACGAGAGTGGTGCTCTCGACCCATCCTCTTCGTCATACTCTATGGCCTATACGAAGTTTACGCTGGAGATGCGCTACCCTATTATCCTCGAGGCATCGACTCAGATCTATGCATTGGGATTCTTGGAGGCAGGAAATGGCTTTAGCTCATGGCGCGAGATGTCACCATTCAACATCAAACGCTCGGCAGGAGTTGGAGTGCGCTTCTACCTACCGATCGTAGGATTGATGGGTATCGACTGGGGATATGGATTCGACTGTGCGACAGGCTCTACATCGCCTAGTGGCGGTCAGTTCCACTTCGTGTTGGGTCAGCAGTTCTAAAAATAATATGAGTTCGAAAATAATATCTAATAACTAGGCGTTCAACTTTTAAAATGATATAATTATGAAAAAGTTATTATTAGCAGTGGCGGCAATAGGCTGCACCCTTCTAACCCAAGCCCAAAGTGTTATCGTTGTCGATAGCGAGAAGATATTTAAGTCAATGCCCGAATATAGCGCAGCATTGACAGCCATAGAGACCAAGACCAAAGAGTGTCAAGCCGAAGTGGAGCGACGTTTCGACGAGGTGGAGCAGCTCTTCAATCTCTACTCACTAGGCCGTGCATCGTATAGCGAGGCAAAACGCGTCGAGACCGAGGCGTTAATCCTCTCGAAGGAGAAGGCGGCTACGGAGTATCAGGAGAGTTGCTTCTCGGATGATGGCACGATCATGAAGCTACGCGTCGAGCTAATCACACCGATCCAAGAGCGCGTGTTCACTGCGATCGATAACTTCTCGAAGGGGAAGAGTATCGATTTGGTACTCGATAAATCGGCCAATCCATCGATCCTCTATAGCGGTTCGACGATCGACTATACCGATCAGATAATAAGTGTGCTACAACAGTCGACCACGACATCTACAGGTGCGACAGCGAGCACATCAAGTTCAACATCACAGTCACAAATTAAATTATAAATAAAAAGAGAGAGATGAAAAAAATTCTAAAACTCACATTATTCGTAGCTTTCAGCTTCGTAGTGTCATCAGTGTCGGCTCAGAAGTTGGGACGTGTAAATGTCGAAGAGTTGTTGATGTCTATGCCAGAGATCACACAGATGCAGAGCGACCTTGAGGTTCTACGCAAGGATTACTCAAATAATCTGGAGACCATGCAGGTTGAGTTGAACAACAAGTTGGCAGATTACCAGAAGAACGAGTCTACGATGATTGAGTCTGTACGAGCACTGAAGGAGAAGGAGATGCAGGATTTGAACCAGCGCATGCAGCAGTTTGAGCAGTCGGCAGTACAGGAGCTTCAGGCGAAGCAGAATCAGATGATAGAGCCTATCTTGGCTAAGGCGCGCGCAGCAGTAGCCGAGGTTGCTAAGGAGGGTGGATACACGGCAGTATTCGATGAGTCAGCAGGGGCACTAGCCTACTACGACGACTCGGTAGTCAACCTTCTATCAGCAGCCAAAGCGAAGTTGGGCATCAAATAAGATAGGTTTTTCAGATAAGTTTAGTTCCCTCTAGGAGGTCTTGCACAGACCTCCTAGAGGGAACTTTTTGCTTTCGCGTGGGGGTTGCTGAGAGACTCCCCCAACAAAAATACAAAAGGAGATACGAAGTATCTCAAGCTCTGCGGCGAGCACGCCGCAAAAAAAATGGGCAACCCCTAAAGGTTGCCCGAAAATATTTGATCTTTTCGATCTGACGACTACTTGTTGTAAGCGTTCATCTTCTCGATAAGCATAACAACCTTGTTTGAGTAACCCCACTCGTTGTCATACCAAGAAACTAGCTTCACGAAGTTGTCGTTCAAAGCGATACCTGCATCAGCATCGAATACTGAAGTGCGAGCCTCACCGATGAAGTCAGCAGAAACTACAGCATCCTCAGTGTATCCAAGGATACCTGCAAGCTCGTTCTCAGACGCAGCCTTGATAGCAGCCTTGATGTCAGCGTAAGAAGCACCCTTCTCAAGACGGCAAGTCAAATCAACTACAGAAACGTCAAGAGTTGGAACACGGAAAGCCATACCTGTAAGCTTACCCTTCAACTCTGGGATAACCACACCTACAGCCTTTGCAGCACCTGTAGAAGATGGGATGATGTTACCACCTGCAGCGCGACCACCTCTCCAATCCTTCATAGATGGACCGTCAACAGTCTTCTGAGTAGCTGTTGTAGCGTGAACTGTAGTCATAAGACCCTCTACGATACCGAACTTGTCGTTGATAACCTTAGCAAGAGGAGCCAAACAGTTTGTAGTACAAGATGCGTTAGAGACGATAGTCTGACCAGCGTAAGTATCGGTGTTAACACCACAAACGAACATTGGAGTAGCATCCTTAGAAGGAGCAGACATAACAACATACTTAGCACCAGCCTCGATGTGCTTGCTAGCAGTCTCCTCAGTAAGGAAAAGACCTGTAGACTCAACTACATACTCAGCAGCTACAGCGTCCCACTTCAAGTCTGCTGGGTTGCGCTCTGCAGTTACACGGATAGAGTTTCCGTTTACTACCAAGTTACCATCTACAACCTCGATTGTTCCGTCGAACTGACCGTGAACAGAGTCATACTTAAGCATGTAAGCCATGTACTCAACAGGAACTAGGTCATTGATTCCTACAACCTGTACATTTGCATTTTTGCAAGCAGCACGGAAAACCAAACGTCCGATACGTCCGAAACCGTTGATACCAATTTTGATCTGTGACATAAAAATTTGTTTTATTTTAGTGAATTAAATGTTAATTCTCAATCTATCATTACAATACATCTGCGTCATAACAACGCAGCAAATATAGGGCTTTATTATATAAACTACAAATAATTATTAAAAAAATTTAGCAGTGCACATAAATAATCTCACATTTCACCCCTCAATGTATTTTTTCACGCGACGGATAAAAGAAAAACGCAGTTTCTCCGCCTCCGCCTAGATCTCCCACGTATTGCCTGAGCGCAATAGATCATCCATCGAGTTGATCTTTGCACCCACCTTGGCATCCGTCACCTGCTTCTCGACCTCTTGATCATACACTGGAGCCTCCACTGAGCGGATAACTCCCAATGCCACAGGATATTCAGGATACTTCATCGCCGCCAACATCGTGTGCAATGTCGTGCTCTCCTCCTTGGCATCGTGCGTCAACACATCGTCGATGGTATATCCACCCTCGCCCAAGGTCACCACCTTCAACTTCAATCCATCCAACACGATTCCCTTCTCCTTGTTCGCACCATAGACCATCTTCTGGCCATGCTTCAACACGATCGTATTCTCTTGGCGCAACGCCTTAGTACCTGCGAACTGCGCAAATGTCTTATCATTGAAGATCACACAATTCTGCAACACCTCGACCAACGAGAATCCTTTGTGACATCCAGCCTCAACCAACAGATCCTTGGTCAACACCGCCTCGGCATCGATCGAACGAGCAAAAAACGTGCTACGCGCACCGATCGCCAACTCTCCAGGGTTGAATGGCGACTCCACCGTACCATAGGGCGATGTCTTAGTCACCTTACCCAACGCCGACGTTGGCGAGTACTGACCCTTTGTCAAACCATAGATCTCGTTGTTGAACAAGATCACATTCAAGTCGATATTACGACGCACCGCATGTATAAAGTGGTTACCACCGATAGCCAACGAATCACCGTCGCCCGTCGCCACCCACACGCTCAACTCTGGGTTGGCCACCTTCACGCCAGTCGCAATAGCGTTGGCACGTCCGTGGATCGTATGAAATCCGAAGGTACGCATGTAGTAGATAAAACGTGACGAACATCCGATTCCCGATACAAACGTCAAACGGTTATGTGGGATATTCTCCTTCTCGGCGATCTCGACAAATGCGCGCTGCACCGAGTTCAAAATTGCATGGTCTCCACATCCAGGACACCATCTAACCTCTTGGTCACTCTTAAAATCTGCTGGGGTATAGTTATATATAGACATTGTTTCGAATTTTTAGAATTAGTTTAATAGTGCTTTGATGTCACGAACCAAGTCGACAACCGTAAATGGCTGACCCTCGACCTTGTTGATCTGCGAGTAGTCGAACTGTTGCAACGATTGACGCAAGTAACCTGCGAACTGACCCTCGTTAAGCTCACACACCACGATCTTCTTGAACTTAGCAAATATCTCTGCTACACCCTTTGGAAGTGGGTTGATATAGTTGAAGTGGCACAACGATACGCTCTCGCCCTCGCCACGCAACTGCTCCACAGCGCTCTGCAAGTGACCCTTCGTTCCACCCCATCCAACAACCAACACATCGCCCTCACTATCGCCCATAACCTCCTGAACTGGGATATAATCCTCAACCAACGCCACCTTCGCAGCACGATTCTTGGTCATCAACTGGTGGTTCTTAGCATCGTGCGAGATCGAACCTTTCAAAGCATCCTTCTCCAAACCTCCGATACGGTGCTGCAGGCCATCGACACCTGGGAATGCCCACGAACGCGCCATCTTCTCATTACGCGCATATGGCATAAAGGCCGATCCATCCTCGTTTGGCTTGGCAATTGGAGGTGTGATCGTTGGGTATTCGCTCATCGATGGGATGCACCAAGGCTCCGAACCGTTAGCGATAAATCCGTCTGTCAACAACACAACTGGCACCATATGCTCCAACGCCACACGACCCGCCTCAAAAGCGTAGTGAAAACAGTCACTAGGCGACGATGCCGCCATCACAACAACTGGACACTCACCATTACGGCCATACAACGCCTGCGCCAAATCGCTCTGCTCCGTCTTTGTTGGAAGACCTGTCGATGGGCCTCCGCGCTGCACATTAACTACAACCAATGGCAATTCAGTCATAACAGCCAATCCCAAAGCCTCGCTCTTGAGCGACAATCCAGGACCAGAGGTAGTAGTCACCGCGAAGTTACCAGCAAACGCCGCTCCGATCGAGGTACAGATACCTGCGATCTCATCCTCGGCCTGCACCGTCTTAACACCCAAACTCTTATGCTTAGCCAACTCCTCCAAGATAACCGTCGCAGGGGTGATAGGATAAGAGCCGCAGAAGAGTGGCAAATTCGCCTTCTCAGCCGCAGCCATCAGACCCCATGCCGTAGCGACATTACCGCTAATCGAACGATAGGTTCCCTTCTTCTGCTCCTTAGCTGTGATCGTATATCTATTTGCAAAGAGGTGTGTGTTAGCACCATAGTTAAATCCTGCATCGATAACCTTGATATTAGCCTCGGCCACAGCTGGATTTTTCTTGGCAAACTTCGTATTGATAAATTTGTGTGCATGATCCTCGGGCAGGTCAAAAAGATAGAAACACAAACCCAAAGCGAACATATTCTTACACTTCATGATCGACTTATTGTCGAGTCCCGACTCAGCCAACGCATCCTTAGTCATGGTCGAGATTGGAGCCAAAGCCACGTTATAGTCTGTCAATCCCAACTCCGCGATTGGATCCATCGTCGCATATCCAGCCTTCGCGATCAAATCCTCGGTCAAGGTATCAGAGTCGATAATCACCGTTGCATCGCTCTTCAACCACACTCGGTTGGCCTTCAAAGCCGCAGGGTTCATCGCCACCAACACGTCGCAATAGTCACCAGGAGTCACCATCTTGTCGGCACCGAAGTGCACCTGAAAACCAGATACTCCAGCCACAGTTCCTTGTGGGGCGCGAATCTCCGACGGATAGTCAGGGAAAGTTGATATACCGTAGCCATTCAAGGCCGATGTGTCTGAGAACAGTGTTCCTGTAAGCTGCATTCCGTCGCCCGAATCGCCCGAAAAGCGAATAACGACATCTTGTGTTGATAGTTGTGTCTCCATACCTATTTATATTTACCGTGAATAATTCTGAACCTTGCGCTGTGACGAACCACACCATATCACCCCACACCATATTATCTCGCCCCCTCGCACCATATTTCATATCTCGCACCCCGCACCTCGCATCTTGAAGGGCTTACATACCCCTCGGTTGCAAAAATAGTAAAAAGTTCGCAAAAAATTACTATCTTTGTGACAAATAATTAAAATTTATTCATAATTAATAGTTTTTGACCTATGACACACTCTCTTGTCGAACTAGTTTTGATACTTATCGCAGGGCTAGTTTTGATCCTTTTTGGAGCCAATTATATGACCGACGGATCAGCCGCTATCGCTCGTCGATTCAACATCTCGGGGTTCGTAATTGGTTTGACGGTGGTGGCCATCGGAACCTCGATGCCCGAGATGGTTGTGAGCATCGTGTCGGCACTCAAGGGGAGCACCGACATCGCGATTGGCAATGTCTCGGGTTCCAACATATTCAACACACTGGTTATTCTGGGAATGTGCGCTGCGGTGCGCCCCATAATGCTTACGCAGCAGAATATATATCGCGATATCCCCATGTGTATCGTCGCCTCGTTGGTCTTTGTGGTGGTGACACTATCTGGCTCCATCGACCGTCTGGAGGGCATTTTGATGTTTGCCGCCTACATCGTCATGATGTTATATTCGATCTTCAAATCCAAACCATCCATCGAGGAGGTGGAGCTAGAGAAGCAGATCGAGGAGCAACCGCTCATGCCGATGTGGCTGTCGTTGCTCATGACTATCGGTGGTCTTGGGGCGTTGATTTGGGGTGGCAATCTCTTCATTGATAGCGCAGTACAGATCGCCTACTTCTACAACATCCCCGACAATGTAATCGCCGTAACGTTGGTTGCAGGCGGCACCTCGCTGCCCGAGTTCGCTGCGTCGTTGGTATCGTTGATCAAGGGCAAATCGGATATTGCGCTGGGTAATGTGATCGGATCGAACATCGCCAATATACTCCTAGTTCTAGGCTTCAGCTCCTCGATCATGCCGCTAACGATGGGCACGATATCGATTATCGATGTGCTGATCGTATTGATAGCTGCGATACTCCTCTTCCTTACGGCCTTCACCTTTGGCAAGCGACGTATCGACCGCGTGGAGGGCATCTTGATGATTGCGATCTTCGTGGGCTATATGTCGTGGGTCTTGACCAAAGCCCCTGCTGCGATCTAAAAAACTTCACATTTCTATTAAAATAGGTCATTTTTTGGCAAATTGCTATTGCAAACGGGGGGTGTAGGGTTGTATCTTTGTTGTAAATTTAACCACTCCAAAGAAGAACTTCAAGACGAGTGGTGTTATTAAAATAATTTATAAACACAACCCCCTTCACTCATGAATAGCAACTATTTTTGGACACTCTTGGCGGGTGTTGTAATCGGCGTATTGATCGCCCTACGATACACAACACCCCCACACCAAGAGACTCCAACGGCCACTGCCACCCGTGTCGAGATACACTACGACACCATCCGCCTCACATCCATTGCCCCCACAGAGGTACAACCATTGGAGGTGCAACCATCGCAAATGCAACCATTGGATATGCAGCCATTGGCCGAGACACCCGACACCACCTCCACCGAAGCCCACACACCCCCCTCACCCCTTGCCCTCTACACCTTTCGCGACACGGTGGCCGATCGGTGGAGCGCCCAGATCGTAGGTCGCAACGTCGAGCTGCAATCGCTCACCATCACCAACCCCACGCCCCACCACTACACCACCGAGTATCGCCCACCCCGATGGGAGATCACAGCTCAGAGCCACATCAGCCGCTTCACGCAGTGGGTCGGGTTAGAGGCATCGCACAACATCGGCCGCATGCGACTCTCAGCTCACGTGGGCTACGCCCCCCACCTCTCGTCGCTCACCTATGGTGCTACGGTGGGGGTGGCGCTTTGGAGCTGCTACTAGAGGGTGAAAAAAGTTTTGAATTCCCAGAAAAAAATCATACCTTTGTTTTATCTATCCAAAAAACAAACTACTATGAAGATCAAAGTAACAAATCACACAACAGCCATGATGTGCGCCGCGGCATCTCTATTATATATAGGTGCAGCCGAGGCCAAATCCAAGTCCCCCAACTTCATCATTATTCTTACCGATGACCAAGGTTACGAGGATCTAGGGTGCTACAACTCACCCCTCATCAAGACTCCGCGCATCGACCAGATGGCGGCCGAGGGTATGAAGTTCACAAGTTTCTACGCCCAGACCTTCTCTGGCCCTTCGCGCCAATCGCTCATGACAGGGTGCTACCCAGCACGCATCGCGCGCCAAGATAATAAATATGAGTCGCGAGGCGACAACCACACATCGCTCACCGAGATCACCATAGCCGAGGTTCTCAAGACCAAGGGCTACG
Organism: Rikenellaceae bacterium; assembly: GCA_047174185.1. Lineage (GTDB taxonomy): Bacteria > Bacteroidota > Bacteroidia > Bacteroidales > Rikenellaceae > Alistipes. Next base: position 25,066 of record JBCQUH010000010.1, read on the forward strand.
AGACCTGCATGGTGGGAAAATGGGATCTCTCGGGACACTCACACAAGAGTAACGACATGGCACTCGGGCCAGAGCACCAAGGTTTTGACCAAGCATATTGGTCGACAGCTGGCCGCGAGCCATTCTACGAGCATGGAGAGATTGCCGATGCCAAGGTGGATGAAGCATATTTGACCCAACGTTTCACCGACTATGCCATCAACTTTTTGGAGCAGAAGCACGACGACCCATTCTTCCTGTTCGTGGCTCACACCATGCCCCACACACCGTTGGCTGCCTCGCCTGAGTTTTTGGGCAAATCGGCTCGCGGACTCTATGGCGACTGCGTCGAGGAGCTAGATTATAACGTCGGACGCATCCTCGACAAACTAGTGGAGTTGGGCATCGACGACGAGACATACGTTGTATTCACCTCCGACAATGGCCCATGGTGGATCAAGGGTGACCATGGCGGAAGTGCACTTCCACTACGTGGTGCCAAGACCTCGGCATGGGAGGGTGCATTCCGTGTGCCAACGATCATTCGCGCCCCAGGCAACATCCCTGCAGGGTCGGAGTGCGACCTTGTGATCTCGGGAATGGATCTGCTGCCAACCTTCGCCTCGCTTGCTAAGGCCAAGGTGCCGACGGATCGCGTGATCGACGGTATCGATGTATCGAAGGTGCTATCGGGCAAGCAGACCGAGCTAGAGCGCACATTCTTCTATCACCAACACCTCGATCTACGCGCTGTGCGCAAGGGTAAGTGGAAACTACATGTGCCACACGAGGATTTCAACCGCAAGCCGACAACCAACTACTCGGCATTCCTAACACATAGCGCACCCGAGGATCGCGTATTCTTCGAGGAGTATACACTCTTCAATCTCGAGGAGGATATCGACGAGCGCCACAACGTAGCTGCCCAATACCCCGAAGTCGTAGCCGACCTAAAGCGCGAGCTAGAGTGGGCAGCCAAGGATATCTGCACCTACCGCGACGGCCGCGGTGTCAACGCTCGCTGCGAGTAGACATTGCTTTCGCGTGGGGCTTACGCGTGAGTTGCTTATGCTGGGGGCTTACGCACCACTGCCCTGCGCGGGCGGCGACGGCGTGCTCGCCGCGGAGCTAATTATTTGCGGGGGTGCCATCCCCGCTGCGGGGGCTTTTCTGCTGCCTGCGGCCTTAGATGCCCCCGACAACCACCCCTCAGCAAGACTCAGCCCTTCTCAGAAATTCTTAGTTTTTCTCAACCCCTTCTCACTCCTCCTCCTCGAGAGGCTTATCAAGACTTCCCTCAACATAAGTCAGCGTGCTATCCGCAGCAAATATCTTTGTCCTTATCAAGCCATGGATCGTTGCAAGTATCATCACTGGGAATGTCGCAACATATAACACCGCAGACGACGCAAAAAAGGCAGCTAGCGAGAGGCAGGAGATGACAATATTACACCCCATAGCAGCATGATCATCTTTGGTCGAAGTTGAGCCATCACTCCACTCGATCCTTGTTGTGCGCTCCTCCACATGGGATTGTCCAAAGAATATACCCACAGACCTAAACAGCTTAGAGATCTTCACAAATAGATTATCTATCCAGTTCAAAAATCCATACTCCAATCTATAGCGCGTAATGGTGTAACCGTATGGACGCTGCGAAACAGAGTAGAGATAGAGCAGTAGAATGTATAGCAACACTCGACATCGATGGAAACGTCGCTTTTTACGAAGATCTTTTATTCCCGATTTTATATCGTCGACTGCTACGTTCACCAACCCCTTGGCATCAAGCGCGTTGACCCTATCGTACTCCGATCTAAAGAATTTTGCCTTCTCGGCTCGCTCGGCTTTAAACTGGGCTGACAACTGAATATAGGCCAAACTATCTGCCGTCCCTCGTTTCGGTTGTGCCTCTTTGTTATAATAGTCGACACTATCTTTCAACGAGCGTAGTTTATACTGTTTGAAACACATTGCGCTGGCAAAGCGAAGCGAGTCGTCGAGATTAACAACCCTCTGGTAGTCGATAGGAGTAATCTCCTTTTTGCCCACGCCTTGACCTCTCGCCTATCATCCTTTGCCATGTGGATAGATTCAGTACTAATATTTGTTCCAAGAAACGACAAGATCAATAAAACGATAGCGACACTCGCCGTTCGCCACTTAAAAGTCCTCCACTTTGTCTGCGAGAGGTTGGCGATATTGCTAAGCTCTTCGTGGCAATAGAAGAAGTACTCATCATTCTCGTCAACCACCGCGGCAGCTGCCAGGTCTAGATATTGTTGCATATGGTATGCTTGGTCGGCTGTGGTGGGATATACGTGTCGTGAATCCGACAGCTCCTTGCCCTGCTCCAACCGTTTTTTCATATAGTCGGTTGTCGTCATTGCCTGAAACATATAACCATAAGAGACCGCATTATACGCCTCGCCCGTCGCTGCAGCTCTAATATCTTCAACCGTAAATGATAGATGTCGGCTCCTAAAGAGCTGCTCTTTTTTGATCTGTTCCTTCGTCTTTCCCATATCCCTACTGCTTAAGATTAATAAATATATTAATACCCTATGCAGCAAATGTAGTAAATAATTGTTATTACTCCAACTTTCATATGCTCTATTTGTAACATTTTTAAGGCTCTGCGGTGAGCACTTTGGTGCGAGGGGTGAGGCTCTCCGTTTGGGTCGACATACCCCACCAGATGCCTAGCCCACCGTTGATGTTGGAGCTAGGATTCTGCTCCGATGGGTAGATCAAGTTACCTGAGTTGATGCAGTGATCCTGAAATGTCGTCCAAAATTCGTAACTCGCTTGGTCGACATGCGCCACCTTGACCGTCACCAGAGAGTCGAGGTGGAAGTAGACTTCGATGTCGGCACCATATGTCATCGAAAATGGTCGATAGATGTTGATCTCGCCACTCTGCTCGGCCAACTTCTCGTCGTTCCACATCCCCAGTATCGTCACATGTGGGTTCTGCTCCTGCCCCTGCTCGCAGGCCAATACCACGTAGTAGTTGTCGCTCTCGGCGGGGTCGTGGATCGTGGTGCGAAGCGTACAGAGCGAGTCGTCGATAACCTCGACCTCTATGGGGTCGATCGCCACCTCGTCAAGGATTGTGGTGGTTGCAGTAACCGTTACACCCGAGTACTCGACCGTGAGGTCATATTGTTGCCCCACCTCGCCACGCATGTGTAGAGTGCGGTATTTGAACCCTAGGATATGTGTGTTGTCGAAGCTCCCCGTGAGCACCTCGCTCGTCTCGCCATCACTGAGCGTCACCTTTGCCCAGATGATCGGCACCTCGCTAATGGCATACATCTCGTCGCTACTCGATGTGGGAAGCAGCTGCGACAGATAGACTGTGGCCACCTCCCCCTGCTCAATCGAACCCTCGACCACAATAGTGGGGGTGTGATCTAACATCTCGGGAAGCGTCGAGCAGCTGCTCAGCAACGCGATTAATAGTAGTGTGAATAGACTCCTCATGGCATCTAAAATTTACAATTAAACCCAATCGAGGGCAGAAGCGTAAACAGTGCTGTGGCGTAGGGGCGCACCGAAATCACATCGTCCAACGTTGTCGATGGGGTGTCCACATCGTCGTATCGCACTTTGTTGTGGAAAAAGACACCGTTTTCGCGCCCATAGAGGTTGTAGATCGACAATACAAGCTTCGCCTCGCGTGCCCAACGCACCTCAAGATCATGGCTTACCGTAAGATCCATGCGATGATAGATCGGCATACGTCCGCCATTCTTCGAGGAGTAGAGCAACATCGCCACCTCGCCAATGGTATAGATCCCCATCGCCTGAGTGAAGGGTTGACCCGAGGCCAAAACAAACGACGAGGCTATGTTCCACCTCTCACGCGCCTGCCATGCCGCGGTGACCGAGAGGTCGTGGCGACGGTCGTTGCTCGCATAGAATGTCGCTCCATTGTCGATCGCCTCCATTGAGCGCAGCGCCCACGACAGCGTATACGATACCCAACCCGACACGGCACCCATGTCGAGGCGAACCATACTCTCGATGCCGAAGTTATGCCCCGAGCCATAGGTAAATCGCTCGGTGAATGGGATATTTTCAATCAACAACTCAGTCATCTGCGTAGTGTTCTCATACTGATTCTCCAACCTGCGGTCGTAGGCCATAGCCGAGATTTGAAGCGTGCGCGAGGGGTTGTTGTAGACCATCTCCAACGTCAAATTGTCGCTGCGCTGCGCAGGGGTATCCTCCGTGGTGAGCAGGAAATAGTTGGTGGGCATAGCCGATCCTGAGACCAGTGCCTGACTCAAATATTGGTATTGACGTGTGTAGCCACCCTTCAAGCAGAGGTCGCGAGCCATCTGCCAACTCACATTGATGCGAGGCTCCCAGCCGTCGCTCACACCCCACACCCCACCGTAGCGCAACCCCACATTCAACACCACGCGTTGACTCAGACGACTCTGCAACGAGGCGTAGAGTGCAGACTCCAGATTCTCCATCGGTGAGTCATCCAACTCGCTCACGATGAACGACGAGACGCTCGCCTCTTGGGGGATCAATCGTCGAAATCCGCTCTCACCACCCACGCTCAACACACCCACACTGCCCACGGCCAACTGTTGGTCAATGCGCATGCCCACTTCGTCGAGACGGCTCTCCATGTCGAGTTGTGACACCTGTTGGTCGACCCCTATGCGGTCGTCGAAGTGGCTGCCGTAGAGTGTGGCGGTGAGCCTGTTTCCACCGACCGATGTGTGGTGCCACTGCATAGAGGCGGCGGCATTGCACCACGCCAGATCACATTCGAGATTGTATAGATAGCTCTTGACATCGACCACATCGCGCGAGTAATAGCCATTGAACGTTAGCAAGTTGCGATCGTTAATGGCAAAATTCCACGTTAAATTTGCATCATTCATTCCATACCGCAACCCCACGTTTGGCTCCTGCGACAGACTCTCGACCAACGACAACATCGGGTTGATGTGAGCCACTCTACCCGACACCACCACATTGCTACGCTCGCCCAACGGTGCGTTGATCGTCACCCCCGAATTCAACAACCCTACGTTGACCGATGCCTCGACCCTCTCGGGCTGTCGCGCAAGGGTCTCGATGTCGACCACCGAGGCCAACCGTCCGCCATACTGCGCCCCCACGTCGCTCTTATACAACGTTACGCTCTCCAAGTGGTCGTTGTTAATCGTCGAGATAAATCCGATCAGATGCACAGGGCTATAGATTGGTGCACCATTCAACAACATGAGGTTGTGGACAGGTTGACACCCCTGCACATACAACCCCGAGGCGATGTCGCCCGTAGTCTGCACCCCAGGCATGAGTTGTAGCGTGCGCAGAGCATCGGGCGACGAGAAGAACTGCGGCAGTCGCTCCACAGCCTCGGCATCCAATCGCAGCTCGCCCACGCCATCACCCGACAAGGGAGGGGTGTAGTGAACCACGCTCACACCATCTATCATATGGTCATAAGCAAGGCTATCGCCATCCTCCGCACCCCACGCTGGGGATAGGCCGATGGCGATAGCAAATATCACAATATGTAGTGTGGTGATTGCCTTACACACTATAATAAAGTTGTATTAATTATTGTCCCTCACAAATTAGTCCAAATCGAACCCGTGATTCGACATCAATGTAACCATGTCGCTAGCAAGCTCGATAGCCGAGTTGATAGTTGTCTCGAATGCACTCTCAGAGAAGAATGAGTCGATAGCAACGCGTGATCCCTCCTCAAACACCAAGATTGGAATTATATCTCCGTAGTAGCTAGTATAGGTATAGTTATAGTAAGTGCTATAGTAGCTATCAACCTCAGGCTCATACTCATAGTCGCACTCTACGCTACCCTGAACATCAGAAGTCGAATCAAAGCCCCAATAGATATTGATGTATTGATTCCAGATTGAGCAGTAGTTGCTATACTTCGCCTCGTCGTAACCCCATGTGTAGTCGTATGTCCATACGTCAGTATCCTCGTTGTACGTTCTCTCATATGTGCTGAAGTGTGGATAAGCATCATCATTCGCCTCCTCTGCTGCGATATATCCGCTAAGATCTGAGATTGAACCTGTTAGGTAAAGTGCGCTATCAAACAACTTAACCGATATACTTGCACCTCCTGTAGAGACCAAATCCTCGCTGTTGATTGAGCTTTGGATATTGATGTTGTCGACATTTGCTGCAACCTCTGCAACCGTAGTGCCCTTGTAGGTCATCACGCCTGTAGCTGAGCTAGCGCTGTTCGAGATGTCGACATTAACTGTAGTTGCAAAGTCAGCAACCGATGCCGAAGCTGTCGACTTGAAGATATAAGAGCTAGGGTTGCACTCGCTGATAGTCATCGAAACCGACATCAATGTCGAACCATTGTACGAGAACTCAACTGTAGCGGCTGTAGGCATTGTCAATGCAACATCCTCCAAATCCCACTCGCTAGGGAATGTAACATAGAGGCTGCCCGATGGCTTGATCGACAACATATAACCATCCACTACATAGGCAAACGTATCGCTAGAGGCTGTCGTTGTCCATGTGTCGTCTGAGTTAAGTGTGTAGATACCATACATATCCTCTGCGTAAGTTAGGTAGCTAAACTCCTCGGTCGCTGCTGTAGCGTAGTTTGCCAATACGGTCATGTCGCCACTTGCGATGCTCGACATCGACATTAACTGCTTAGCCAAGACTGCTGCGCTGTAGTTGTAGCCATAGTCAGTTTCGTAGTCGTCATACTCGTCACCAACGTATACAGAGTCATAAACATATTCGCCACTACCCTCAACATAAACATCTTCAACTAACTCAACTACAACATCCTCCTGTGAACCGAACTCCTCTACCAACCACTCCAAATCCTCGGGTAGCTCAACTCCGTTCAAGCGGTCGATCAAATACTCCAACGCGCTCAACACAGGCTCGGTCGACGATACGTCGATAGAGGCGATGGCGTTGGTAGCGATCTGCTGTAGCTGACTCTGCTGCTCGCTAGGTGTAAGGGGTGTTGTTGGTGTTGTGTCACCTGAGTCTGATCCCGAGTCGCCGCAACCGACAAGCGCTGGTGCGATCAAGGCTCCAATTAGGAGTGGAGCAAACCATTTGGCTAGATTCTTCATAACTAGTGCTGTTTTTAGTAGTAAATAATGTATTAATTATGGCACAAAGTTAATAACACATTAGCTGCAAAAACAGACTATTTCACCCCAAACGTCGTGCGGTGGTGGGGCGTGAGACCATGCTTTGCGATCGCCTCGCGGTGGCGTTTGGTGGGATATCCCTTGTTCGAAGCCCAGTCGTAGGGGGCAAATTCGGGGTGCGAGGCTAGCTCCAACATATACTCGTCGCGGTGGGTTTTGGCCAACACCGAGGCTGCGGCAATCGAGGTGTAAAGTCCGTCACCACCCACGATGCAGTGGTGGGGGATGGTGAGTTGGGTGCGAAACAGATTACCATCAACGAGCAGCTGTTGTGGGGTAATGGCAAGGCCGCGCACCGCCTCGCTCATCGCCTCGTGCGAAGCGTTGAGGATGTTGACCTCGTCGATACGTGCGGCCGAGATGGTGCATACGCACCACGCCAATGCCTCAGCCTCGATGAGGGTGCGTAGGCGACGACGCTGCGCCTCGCTCAACTTCTTAGAGTCGTTGAGTTTAGGGTCAAAAAAATCGGGCGGCAAGATCACCGCAGCACCATACACGGCACCTGCCAAGCAGCCGCGCCCCGCCTCGTCACAACCAGCCTCGAGCAGCGACGGAGTGTGAAAATTTAACAACACATTTATATTTGATTGAAATTATGAGCTAAAGATAGAAAAAATTCCTATCTTTGTAAAGATAAGGCCTATCTTTGTTTGATTCATTCACGAGACGACACACTGTTTTAGATGCGTATAGTGGTTAAATATAAGAGTTTGTGGGTGGCGATTGTGATCGCTGCTACGCTTGTTGGGCTTTATCTATATCGCTTCTTTGCCAATGACGGGGAGCTGAGCTATGTGGCTATGAATCAGCTGCAACAATATGCTCAAGGGTCGCTAGTCGGGGGTGGGTTGCTTAGTTTGCAGTTGGGATATCCCATTCTCAATGCCGTGTTGTATGTGGCGGTGGTAGCTGTCGGAGGGCTGTTGATTAACAAATTTACCATCCAGAATAATCTCTATGGCGAGGCTACGAAGCTGCCATATATCATCTACACCTTGGTCTGTGTGATGGCGCTGAGCGCACCCATTATCTTGATGCCTGCGATTGCGGCTCTGTTGGTTACGCTATCGGTTACGGCACTCTATCGCGCTAGGATCGAGCGGCAATCATCGTCGCACCTCTTTCAGGCGGTGTTGTGCCTAGGTGCTGTGCCGCTGCTCTACCCTGGGTTTGCGCTGCTGTTGCCGCTGTGGATATTGGCGCTACTTATCACAAATACCCACTCCTATCGCGATCTGGGCATGGTGCTAATAGCAATGGTGGTGCCCCTTGCGTTGGGGATCTACCTCAAGTGGCAATTCAATAGCGATGTGTCGATCGTCGAGGAGTGCTCGCGACTCTTTGCCAGCACAATATCTCGCACTCCATACGGGGTCGATTGGCTCTCTGCCTCGACACTGATGGTTGCGATCGCTGTTGCACTGTCGTTTATGGGGTTGGTCAAGATCAACGATATGTCGATGCGCTACTCGTTGCGAAGTCTCTTAAAGACCTCGAACATATGGCTGGTGTCGTCTTTGGTGCTGTTGGCGCTGCCTGGGTTTGGATTTGAGCAGATTGCCATTGTTGCCACCCCTGCGGCTATGTTGCTCACCAATTCGGTGCTCTTTGTGCGTCGCGAGATCAGCTCCTATCTTCTGTTTGGATTGCTGTTGCTGCCATTTGTGGTGGCGTTGGTGGTCGAGGCGGTGCTATAAATTGGGGGTGCCTCTGCTATTTTAACCAATTTAATTGATTATTCACGCGAGAATCCGTACCTTTGTTGTGGTGCCTGTAGGGTGCCAAATGTCAATTGTCAAATATATAGATTGTTATGTCATATAAAGAGCTTTTTAACTTTGCGGCCGAGAGTAGTCGCAAGGAGTATGTAGGTGGAGAGTTGTTCCCCGAGTTGAGAGTGGGAATGCGTTCGTTGGAGTTGCAGACGGGGGAGTCGATGCTGCTCTACGACACTACGGGAGTCTACCCCAACGAGGGGTATCAACACGATATCGCCCAAGGGGTGCCTAAGTTGCGCAAGGCGTGGATCGAGCGTCGCGCCAATAGCGAAGGGGCGTTTCATACGCAGCTATGGTATGCACGCCAAGGGGTGATAACTGAGGAGATGGAGTATGTGGCAATCCGCGAATCGCAGGGCACGCAGACATCCATCACCGCAGAGTATGTACGACAGGCGGTGGCCGAGGGGCGTGCGATAATCCCTGCAAACAGATGTCACGAGGAGTGCGAGCCGATGATTATCGGTACCGATTTCTTCGTCAAGATCAATGCAAATATCGGCAACTCAGCTCTTGGATCATCGATCGAAGATGAGGTCGAGAAGGCACTGTGGGCGATCCGTTGGGGTGCCGACACAGTGATGGATCTCTCGACGGGCGAGAATATTAAGGCTACGCGCGAGGCGATATTGCGCAATACACCTGTGCCCATCGGCACGGTGCCACTGTACCAGACGCTCGAGAAGGCCGAGGGTAAGGTGGAGAACCTCTCGTGGGAGTTGTTTCGCGAGACTCTCATCGAGCAGTGTGAGCAGGGGGTGGATTACTTCACCATCCACGCTGGATTGTTGCGCGAGCATGTGCCACACGCTACGGGGCGTGTGACGGGTATCGTGTCGCGTGGCGGCTCGATCATGGCTAAGTGGATGACGCTCAACAATGCCGAGAACTTCTTGTATACACATTTTGAGGATATATGTTTGATACTAAAGGAGTATGACGCAGCATTTTCGCTGGGCGATGGCCTGCGACCAGGCTCGATTGCCGATGCCAACGACGAGGCGCAGTTTGGAGAGTTGCGTGTGTTGGGCGAGCTAACAAAGCTAGCGTGGAAGCACGACGTGCAGGTGATAATCGAGGGGCCAGGACATGTGCCAATGCATAAGATCAAGGAGAATATGGATCTGCAGATCGAGTGTTGCCATGGCGCGCCATTCTACACACTCGGGCCATTGGTGTGCGACGTGGGGGCTGGATACGACCACATAACATCGGCCATCGGAGGTGCGATGATCGGATGGTATGGAACAGCCATGTTGTGCTACGTTACGACCAAAGAGCACCTGTCGCTGCCCAACAAAGAGGATGTGCGCGAGGGTGTAATAACATACAAAATAGCGGCTCACGCAGCCGATCTGGCCAAGGGACACCCTGCGGCTGCACTGCGCGATCTCGAGATGAGCAAGGCGCGATATAGCTTCCGCTGGCGCGATCAGTTCAACTTGAGCTACGACCCACAGCGCTCGCGCGCCTTCCACCGCGAGATGATAAAGGATGCCGATGCCGACTACTGCTCGATGTGTGGCCCTGACTTCTGCGCTATGCGCATCACTCGATCGATTACTAAGGAGTAGTCTTTTTATCGGGGGCTTGTCACTGGGGGCTTTCGCGTGGGGCTTACGCGAACTGCCCTGCGCGGGCGGCGGCGGCGTGCTGAGAAACCCCGAGTCCTACCAAACAAAAAAGGTGTGACCCTCACGGATCACACCTCAGTAATATATATTATCTTTGGAATTACAACTGTGGGCCAGCTGCTACCAACGCCTTACCAGCATCGTTACCTGTGAACTTCACGAAGTTCTTAACGAAACGGCCAGCCAAATCCTGTGCCTTAACATCCCACTCTGCAGCTGTTGCATAAGTGTCGCGTGGGTCAAGGATCTCAGCGTGTACCCCTGGAAGAGCTGTTGGAACCTTCAAATCAAACAATGGCAACTGCTTTGTCTCTGCCTTGTCGATCGAGCCATCCAAGATAGCGTCGATGATTCCACGTGTATCCTTGATAGAGATACGCTTTCCTGTACCATTCCATCCCGTGTTAACCAAGTATGCTGTAGCACCTGACTGCTCCATACGCTTAACCAACTCCTGACCATACTTTGTTGGGTGAAGTGTCAAGAACGCTGCACCGAAACAAGCCGAGAATGTTGGTGTAGGCTCAGTGATTCCACGCTCTGTACCAGCCAACTTAGCAGTAAATCCTGAAAGGAAGTAGTACTGTGTCTGCTCTGGAGTCAAGACAGAAACTGGAGGCAACACACCAAATGCATCTGCTGTCAAGAAGATAACCTTCTTCGCAGCTGGAGCCTTCGATGGTGGAGGTACGATGTTGTCGATGTGGTTGATTGGGTATGAAACACGTGTGTTCTCAGTAACCGAACCATCCGCAAAGTTGATCTTACCATCAGTATCTACTGTAACATTCTCCAAAAGTGCGTCGCGACGGATAGCCTTCCAGATATCTGGCTCGTGCTCCTCAGATAGGTTGATAACCTTAGCGTAGCATCCACCCTCGAAGTTGAATACTCCGTCGTCATCCCAACCGTGCTCATCGTCTCCGATCAACTGACGCTTTGGATCTGTCGACAATGTAGTCTTACCTGTTCCTGACAATCCGAAGAAGATAGCTGTCTCGCCATTCTCGTTTGTGTTTGCCGAGCAGTGCATAGACGCGATTCCCTTCAATGGAAGTAGGTAGTTCATATAAGCGAACATTCCCTTCTTCATCTCACCACCATACCATGAGTTAAGGATAACCTGCATCTTCTCTGTCAAGTTGAATACAACTGCTGTCTCTGAGTTAAGACCGTAATCCTTGTAGTTCTCAACCTTTGCCTTCGAAGCATTTACTACAACGAAATCTGGCTCTCCGTAAGAAGCTAGCTCCTCAGCTGATGGGCGGATGAACATATTTGTTACGAAGTGAGCCTGCCATGCAACCTCCATGATGAAACGGATCTTCAAACGTGTGTTAGCGTTAGCACCGCAGAATGTGTCAACAACGAAAAGACGCTTGCCCGACAACTCGTCAACTGCGATCTTCTTGATGTCTGCCCATGCAGCCTCTGTTACAGGCTTGTTGTCATTTTTGTACTCGTCAGATGTCCACCAAAGTGTATCGCGAGTAGTGTCATCCATTACAAGGAACTTATCCTTAGGTGAACGACCTGTGTAGATACCAGTCATTACATTTACAGCACCCATTTCAGTAACCTGTCCCTTCTCGAATCCCTCCAATGCAGGGTTAGTCTCTTCTGCGTAAAGCAGATCATACGATGGATTGTGCACAATCTCGGCAACGTTCATGATGCCATACTTACTCAAATCTAATGTAGCCATAGTTTTGTTTTTTATTTAGTTAATTAATTCAATTGTTTCTATCTGTCACTCAGGACGTATACTCCCAACTCCTCAACGTATACTCTCAACGCACACTCCCAACTTCTCAACGCACACTTCTCACAACCTTTTAGGGCGTATCTCTCCCATAACCTCTGCAAAGGTACGAAAAAAAATTGAATGTTATGCAAATAACAGTAAACTTTTTTAAATTTTTTATCCAATTTGTTTATCCTTTTTTCACACCTTCTGCTCTGCGAGTTGAGAGCCTAGGCGCAAAGACTCTGCCACACTGCGTGAGAGGTCTCGATAAATAATCTTGCGGATAAAAAAAGAGCGACTAACCCAATTGTTAGCCGCTCTAGTCGTACCTATATTATATAAGGTATTACTTTCTATAAACCTCGGCTGTTCCGATGTTCTCACCCTCGCAGTAAAGGTCGATCTTGTAGTCGCCACCCTCGAAACCGTTAGCCTCGTAGTAGATTACAACATCCAACTTCTCGTTGCGGTAGTCAACATCGCGAGATGAAGAGTATGACTGCTTCTTGCCATTCAAGTCGAATGTTGGAAGAGCCTCTGTAGTAAGAACGAATCCACCAGGAGCTGTGATCACTGCGTAGATACTCTTGTTACCTGCCTTAGACAATACGTTTGGCATCAAAGAGAATGATACTCCAACCTTAGGACACTTCTTGATCTTACCCTTAGTCACCTTACCGTTCTTCTTGAATGCTAGAAGCTCGATATTGTCTGCGTGAAGGATTGCACCCTCGCTGATACGCTTGCTAAGATCTGCAACCTCCTGCTCAGCCTTGTCTGCGCGAGCTGTCTGTGCTGCAACCTCCTTCTGGTACTCTACGTTCTCAGCTGTCAACTGTGCTGCAAGAGCATTCAATGAGTCGATCTGAGCTACATAGTCACGCATCATAGCGCGCATAGAACCCAACTCACGCTCGTACTTCGCCAACTTGCTGCTGTTGAATGAACGCTCCTTCTCCAACTGTGATGCGATAGAGTCAGCGCGGTTCTTCTCAACCTCCAACTTCAAGCTCAACTCCTTGTTGTCTGCTGCCATCTTGTCGTAGTCTGCCGAAAGAGATGTAAGCTCGACCTGAATTGCGTTGCGCTCTGAACTCAACACCTCATAATCTGCCACCATCTTCTGACGGTTAACAATGAAGATAGCTGAAATTGCTACCACTAGTACTGCCAAGACGATAGCCGCAACGCGGTATCCTCCCATTGACTTCTGCTCTGCGCCGTCCATCAAATTCTTTTCGTTTGCCATTTTTTTTGTTATTTTAAAGTTATCATTATTTTGTTACCACTCTCGTTCATTTTTTTTGAACACTGCAAATATATATAAAAAAAAACTCATCACCAAAAAAAAGATGATTTAAAACGTTCTTTTCTAGAGATAATTGTGTGAAATATCTATGATATCATAGAAAAATCTACCTCGCGGCCATTAGAATATTGCTTTTTCAACCTCTGCAACTCTCTGTTCTCCTCTCTCTCGAGGTTGGGGTCGCTCGACAACACCGCCCGCGCAGCCTCCATTGCGATGGTCAACACCTGACTATCGCGCGTGGGGTTGGCTATGCGCAGAGCCACTGGTTCGCCACTCTGCTGAGTCCCCGTCACATCGCCCGCACCGCGCAGTTTGAGATCCAACTCCGAGAGTCGGAAGCCATCGTTGGTCTCGCACATCGCCTCCATTCGTTTGCGCGAATCGGTCGACAACTTCTCGCTCGACATCAACATGCAATACGACTGCGCCTCGCCTCGCCCCACACGTCCGCGCAACTGGTGGAGCTGCGAGAGTCCAAACCGCTCGGCCGACTCGATCACGATCACCGAGGCGTTGGGCACGTCGACCCCCACCTCGATCACCGACGTGGCCACCAGAATATCGGCCTCGTGGCGTTTGAAGCGTGCCATCTGTGTATCTTTATCCTCGGGACGCATCTGCCCGTGACAGATCGCCATCTGATATTTCGGGGCTGGGAATAGCCGCGACAGAGCCTCAAACCCATCATTAAGATTCTGATAATCCATACTCTCCGACTCATTTATGAGCGGATAGACCACATATACCTGGCGACCTTTTGCAATCTGATCGCGCATAAAACCGATCATCCGCACACGCATAGCGTCGGTGCCATGGCGCGTCACAATAGGCTTTCGCCCTGGCGGCAGCTCGTCGATCACCGACACGTCGAGGTCGCCATAGAGCGTCATGGCCAACGTGCGCGGAATGGGCGTAGCGGTCATCACCAACACATGTGGCGGCTGCGCACTTTTGCTCCATAGGCGTGCGCGCTGCTCCACGCCAAATCGGTGTTGCTCGTCGATCACCACAAATCCGAGACGCGCAAACTGCACCTTCTCCTCGATAAGTGCGTGAGTGCCAACCAATATATCTATCTCGCCCGAGGCCAACTCTGCCAATATGGTGCGTCGCTCCCTCGCCTTGCTAGAACCCGTGAGCACCGCCACGCGCACCCCGATCCCCTCGACCATGCGCTGAATCGAGGCGAAGTGTTGGCGCGCCAATATCTCGGTGGGAGCCATAATGGCGGCCTGAAATCCGTTGTCGACGGCCAGCAACATCGAGCTGAGCGCCACCACCGTCTTGCCGCTCCCCACATCGCCCTGCAACAGTCGGTTCATCTGGTACCCCGTGACACAATCTTGGCGTATCTCCTTGATCACGCGCTTCTGTGCCCCAGTGAGTGGGAAGGTGAGTTTATGTTTGTAAAAATCGTTGAAGGCATTACCCACACGGTTGAATATCAATCCGTTGGCTTTGGCAACGCGCTGCGTGCGGCGCGATTGTATATTGAGCTGTATACCCAGTAGCTCCTCAAATTTTAGACGAAACTGTGCCGCCTGCAATAGCTCCTGCGACTGTGGGAAGTGGATGTTGTACAACGCCTCGCGCAGCGTTATCAACCCATATCGACGACGCATCGACTCGGGCATCGACTCTCGGATCTCATCCTTGACACGCGGCCACAAATTAGTCATCAGCGTGTGGAATGCCTTGGCACCCACCACATTCGACAGCCGTTCGGTGGTGGAGTAGACCCCCTGCATCGCCCCCTCGTTGCTCTGCGACAAGACCTTTTCGAGCGGCTCCACCTCGGGGTGCACCATCGAGATCTCGTTGCGATAGAGCGAAACGCGCCCAAACACTTGGTAGTCACGCCCCACGCTCACCTGCTTCTCGAACCACTTCACCCCCTTGAACCACAACAGCTCGGCCGACGCAGTCTCATCCTTGACGACTGCGCGAAAGCGGCGCTTGCCCCCCTCGCCAACATACCCCACGCTCACCACCGTGCCGCGAAATTGCACCAGAGTCCCGTCGGCACCCACCAACTCGGCCACCTTGTAGAGGCGCGAACGGTCGACATACCGAAACGGGTAGTAGTAGAGCAGATCCTCGAATGTATCGATCGACAACTCGCGCGCAAGCGCTTTGGCTCGCACACTCCCCACCCCCTTCAGGAACTCTATTTTTGTCTGCAAGATCTGGTTCATGATACAAATATATGATTTTTGGCGGTGAACTCACAATATTTTTATATCTTTGTATCTAGAATCTACAAAAAAGGTTTAAGTCGTTAAACCTCAGTAAGTGAATGTTGGGACATAGCGCAATAGGTTACGAATTAGTTATGCAACTGAT
>JBCQUH010000068.1:0-6453 GCA_047174185.1 Rikenellaceae bacterium
CGAAGTTGGATTTGACATCGGCAGCCGATTTGGCAACTGCAAAGAAGGCGTTGGATCTGCAGAAGCAGGTGTTGTTTGACAACCCAGCGTTTGAGTTCGATAAGATTCTTTTGAATCGTTATAAGTTGGCAGATGCCCGTAAGGCGAACCCTGCAGCTATGGGAACACAGGCCAACAACTGGTCAAATCAGACGATGGCAAAGAAGAAGGGCTTCGACGCAGAGGTCGGTATATTGTCTAATTTGAAGGGCGATTTGCAGTATGAGCAGGTTTACAAGCCAAGTTGGGATACATCTCTTCCAGATTTGCGTTTGAACTGGGATGGTAATCGTGCTATCTTTACGATGGCTCCCGATGGTGGTAAGCATTGGCAGGTCTATGAGTTGGATGTTAATGCCAAGGAGGTTACGCAGTTGACTCATGGAAGCGACGAGTATTTGGACTTCTTCGATGCAACCTATCTGCCAAGTGGTAAGATTATAGTTGGATCTAATACAGGAAGCCATGGTGTGCCATGCATTAGTGGAAATGCCGAGGTTGGAAACATGTATCTATTTGACCCTGCGACCGAGGATTTGCGTCGTTTGACATTCGATCAGGATGCCAACTGGGGTCCCGTAGTAATGCACAGTGGAAAGGTGATGTATACACGTTGGGAGTATACCGATTTGATGCACTACTACTCACGTTTTGTAATGTTTATGAACCCTGATGGTACTGAGCAGAAGGCGTTGTTTGGAAGTGGAATGACGTTCCCTAACTCGACGTTTGATATTCAGCCATTGCCAGATCATCCATCACAGTTTGTAGGTATTGTGTCGGGTCACCATGGTATTGTTCGTTCAGGTCGTCTGTTTATCTACGACCCTGCGGTATCTCGCAATACAGTTGCAGGTATGGTTCACGAGTTCCCATACAAGGGTCGTGAGACAAAGACCGTGGTTAAGGATCGATTGGTTGATGGCGTATGGCCACAGTTCATTAAGCCTTTCCCGATTGATAATGAGAATATCTTGGTTACGGCTAAGATGTCTAAGGATGGTTTGTGGGGATTGTATGTAGTGGATATTTATGACAATGTAACGTTGGTTGCTGAGTTCGAGGGCGAGGGTTTGATTAATGCTACACCACTTCGCAAGACTACAGCTCCTCCAGTAATTCCAGATAAGATCGACTTGTCGAACAACGAGGCTACAGTTTTTATTCAGGATATCTACGAGGGTGAGGGACTTCCAGGGGTGCCACGCGGAACTGTTAAGAAGTTGCGTATCCACTCTTATGAGTATGTATACAATAAGACAGCATCGAACCACTACGGATTGGGAATCCAGAGCGGTTGGGATATGAAGACTAACTTGGGAACAGTAGATGTCGAGGAGGATGGTTCGGCAATCTTCAAGATCCCAGCTAACACTCCAGTGTCGATCCAACCGCTCGATAGCGAGGGTCGTGCAATTCAGTGGATGCGTAGTTGGTTTGTTGGAATGCCAGGTGAGACTGTCTCTTGCGTTGGTTGCCACGAGGATCAGAACCAGATTCCAATGCCAAAGAAGGTGATTGCTTCGACTCGCGCGGCTCACGCTTTGGAGCAGCCCGAGGGTGGTTTGCGTCCATTTACATATGCGTTGGAGGTTCAGCCAGTGTTGGATCGCAATTGCGTGTCGTGTCACGGCGAGGGCAAGAAGTTGGACTTCAGAGGTGGTCGACAGGATGAGAAGATGCCTATATTTAGCAAGAGCTTCTTGGCATTGCACCCATATGTTCACCGTCAGGGAGCTGAGGCTGCGTTGAAGGTGATGGTGCCTTATGAGTACCATGCAAGCGTTAGCCCATTGGTACAGTTGCTCAAGAATGGTCACTATGGCGTTGAGTTGACAGATGACGAGTGGTATTCGATCTACAACTGGATTGACTACAATGTGCCCGATATCGGCTACCACCGTGTAGACAATAAGGCATTCCCATTTGATCAGTATACACGTCGTATCGAGATGGGTAAGAAGTATGCAAATGGAGTCTATGCCGATTGGAGAAAGCAGTTGGAGGATTACGAGGCGTATTTGAAGGCAAAGGGCGAGATTGAGCCAGTTAAGCCTAGCTACGAGGCACCAAAGTTCAAGAGCGTTAAGGTTAAGGGTTATCCTGCGAAGTATACGGCAGGTGAGACGATGGATGTAGAGGTTGCGCCAGGCGTATCGATCACCTTTGTTAAGGTTCCAGCAGGAGCGTTTGCGATGGGTGAGAATCGTGCAAATAGCAATGCTGCACCAGCTCACAAGGCCGAGGTTAAGAAGGCGTTCTGGATGAGCACTACGGAGTTGTCGAATGCACAGGTTCGCGCATTGTTGCCAGAGCACAGCAGTCGTTACTTCGATCAGAACTGGAAGGATCACGTGACAGAGGGTTACGAGGCTAATGGTGACGAGCAGGTTGCGTTGCGCGTAAGCTGGGAGGCAGCGAACAAGTATTGCGAGTTGATGTCGGCAAAGACAGGAAAGAGTGTTATGTTGCCAACCGAGACACAGTGGGAGTGGGCAGCACGTGGAGGTGTTGACGAGGATTACTGGTATGGCAACAACGCTAGCTTCGCGACGAAGGAGAACTTGTCGGACAAGCAGATGTTGAAGATGGCCGTTAAGGGTGTAAATCCACAGCCAATGTCTCCAGAGAATGACAAGTGGAATGGTAAGAGCTGGTGGGATTACTGTACGTTCCATCCAAAAGATGAGAGTGTCGACGATGGTAACATGTTGGCAGTGGCATCTGGTAGCTATGAGGCTAATCCATTCGGTCTGTATGATATGATTGGTAATGTTTCGGAGTGGACACGTTCGGACTACTATACATACGACTCGAAGTCTAATTCGGGTTCGGAGTACAAAGTAGTTAAGGGTGGCGCTTGGAACACTCATCCAAAGAATGCACGTGTTGCGGCACGTTGGTACTACTACCCATGGCAGGCACCATCTAATGTTGGTATGCGATTGGTAATCGAGGAGTAAAACTAAAGTCCTAACGTCTTATTTGTAGGCGTTAGGACTTTTTATAACCTAAATAATTATGAAGAAGATAACTTTACTTGGTGTGTTGTTGCTAAGTTTGTTTACAGTTACAGTAGCAGGCGCTGCTGAGCAGTTGATTGTTACGGGTCATGGTAATCCACATATCTCGATTGTAGATATGCGAAGTAGTACTATCTTGTGGCAATATGATTTGAATGAGAAGGAGAATTGCAATTCGTTGCATTTGTTTAGAGGAGAGTCTCAGATTTTGTTTTCGACACAGTTGGGAGCACGTATTATCTCGTTGGACAAGGAGGTATTGTGGGAGTATAAACTAGATGCTTCGGAGCATTGTGAGTTGCATTGTGTTATGCCATTGAGCAATGGTGGTTTTGCACTATTTATCGCAGGTACTCCAGCACGTATTGTGGAGTATTCGAGCGACAATCAGAAGGTTGGCGAGATTGAGTTTGACGGAGTTTCAAAGTCGCCACATACACAGTTCCGTCAAGCTGCGATGGGCAAGAATGGCAACTGGTTGATCTCTTTGTTTGCAAAGAAGGGTGTTGTAGAGATGACACCTGCTGGAGAGATCGTTGCAGAGTATAAGACAGGTGGTGGATTTGGCGTTAGCGAGGCTCTCAATGGCAATTTGTTGTCGGGAATGGGTGATGGACACTCGATGGTTGAGCTTGACAAAGAGTCTAATAGCATCGTTTCGAAACATGAAAAGTTGGGTGGTGGCCCAATCACGTTGTTGTACATTGGCCAGTATGAGCAGATTGCACGTAAGCGCTATCTGATTGCAAACTGGAGTGGTCACAATCGTAAGAATCCACTTCCAGGCCCTTATTCGCAGTTGGTTGAGTTTGACGACAAGGGAAACATCACTTGGTCGTGGGATGATGAGGGGCGTGATTTGGGTATGATCTCGGCATTTTACTACAGCAAGAAGAGCATTATCAAGTAGTGTCGTGAATTTGAATAACCATTAAAACTAACAATATGTATAAAAAATTATTATTTTTGCTAATCTCGGTCAACATCCTCGCATTGGGAGTTGTCAAGGCCGATGATTTGGCATCCATTCAGGAACAGCTCTCTTGG
Organism: Rikenellaceae bacterium; assembly: GCA_047174185.1. Lineage (GTDB taxonomy): Bacteria > Bacteroidota > Bacteroidia > Bacteroidales > Rikenellaceae > Alistipes. Next base: position 4,110 of record JBCQUH010000068.1, read on the forward strand.
ATGAAATACTCTGCTCTGGAGGAGGCTTTTACCAAGCTCTCTAAGGTTAAGGGTTATGATGTGGCAACAAATAAGGTTCGCATGGCAGAGCTTAAGGAGATTTTGTCAGCGGATGTTACGAAGTTGGATTTGACATCGGCAGCCGATTTGGCAACTGCAAAGAAGGCGTTGGATCTGCAGAAGCAGGTGTTGTTTGACAACCCAGCGTTTGAGTTCGACAAGATCATCTTGGAGCGTTACAAGTTGAAGGATGCTCGCAAGGACAACTCGCGAATGATGGGAACACAGGCCACCAACTGGTCGAACCAGACTTCGGCACCTCGCAAGGGTTTCGATGGCGAGATCGGTGTGTTGTCGAATTTGAAGGGTGATTTGCAGTATGAGCAGGTTTACAAACCAGGATGGGATACTTCGATGCCCGATTTGCGTCTGAACTGGGACGGAAATCGCGCGATCTTCTCGATGACTCCCGAGGGTGACAACCACTGGCAGGTCTATGAGTTGGATGTTAATGCTAAGGAGGTTACGCAGTTGACTCATGGTTCAAAGGAGTATTTGGACTTCTTCGATGCAGCTTATTTGCCAAGTGGTAAGTTGGTTATGATGTCGAACACAGGAAGCCACGGTGTTCCATGTGTGAACGGTAACGATCAGGTGGGTAACATGTATCTTTTCGACCCTGCGACGGAGGATTTGCGTCGTTTGACATTCGATCAGGATGCCAACTGGGGTCCAGTGATGATGCACAACGGAAAGGTGATGTATACACGTTGGGAGTACACCGATTTGATGCACTACTACTCACGTTTTGTGATGTTTATGAACCCTGATGGTACTGAGCAGAAGGCGTTGTTTGGAAGTGGAATGACGTTCCCTAACTCGACGTTCGATATTCAGCCATTGCCCGACCACCCATCACGTTTTGTGGGTATCGTATCGGGTCACCACGGTGTTGTTCGTGCAGGTCGTCTGTTTATGTATGATCCTGCTGTTTCGCGCAACACGACAGATGGTATGATCCATGAGTTCCCTTACAAGGGTCGCAAGACTGAGACGTTGGTTAAGGATAGATTGGTTGATGGCGTATGGCCACAGTTTATCAAGCCTTTCCCAATTGACAACGATAATATTTTGGTTTCGGCTAAGATGTCACCCGACGGATTGTGGGGATTGTATGTAGTTGACGTTTATGATAACTTGACGTTGGTTGCAGAGTTCGAGGGCGAGGGTTTGATTGGTGCTACACCACTTCGTAAGACTACAGCTCCACCCGTAATTCCAGACAAGGTTGACTTGACAAACAACGAGGCTACGGTCTTTATTCAGGATATCTACGAGGGTGAGGGACTTCCAGGAGTGCCACGCGGAACGGTTAAGAAGTTGCGTATCCACACCTATGAGTATGTATATAACAAGACCTACTCGAACCACTACGGATTGGGAATCCAGAGCGGTTGGGATATGAAGACTAACTTGGGAACAGTAGATGTTGAGGAGGATGGTTCGGCAATCTTCAAGATCCCTGCTAACACTCCAGTGTCGATCCAACCGCTCGATAGCGAGGGTCGTGCAATCCAGTGGATGCGTAGTTGGTTTGTAGGTATGCCAGGCGAGACAGTATCTTGCGTCGGTTGCCACGAGGATCAGAACCAGATCCCAATGCCAAAGAAGGTGATTGCCTCGACTCGTTCGGCTCACGCTTTGGAGGCTCCAAAGGGAGGTGTTCGTCCATTTACGTTTGATTTGGAGGTTCAGCCAGTTTTGGATCGCAACTGTATATCGTGTCACGGTGAGGGCAAGAAGTTGGACTTCACAGGTGGTAAGAAAGATAAGGAGTTGTATGGTTCAAGTTTCTTGGCATTGCACCCATATGTTCACCGTCAGGGAGCTGAGGCTGCGTTGAAGGTGATGGTGCCTTATGAGTACCATGCAAGCGTTAGCCCATTGGTACAGTTGCTCAAGAATGGTCACTATGGGGTTGAGTTGACAGATGACGAGTGGTACTCGATCTACAACTGGATCGACTACAATGCGCCAGATATCGGTTACCACCGAGTTGATAATGCATCATTCCCATATGATCAGTATGAGTTCCGTATCGAGATGGGTAAGAAGTATGCAAATGGAATCTATGCCGATTGGAGAAAGCAGTTGGAGGATTACGAGGCATATTTGAAGGCAAAGGGCGAGATTGAGCCAGTTAAGCCTAGCTACGAGGCACCAAAGTTCAAGAATGTCAAGGTTAAGGGTTATCCTGCGAAGTATACGGCAGGTGAGACGATGGATGTAGAGGTTGCGCCAGGCGTATCGATCACCTTTGTTAAGGTTCCAGCAGGAGCGTTTG
>JBCQUH010000069.1:0-6445 GCA_047174185.1 Rikenellaceae bacterium
CCATCAAATCCACCGAAGCTTCATTATGCTGCCCCTCGACTTGCATGTGTTAGGCCTGCCGCTAGCGTTCATCCTGAGCCAGGATCAAACTCTCCATTGTAAAAAATGTTTTGTTTTATTGTTGAGTCCTGAGCTCCTTATTATTCTAGTAAAAGAATTGACAGATAAATACTACATTTATCTTTCAAAAAATATAAACAGTAATTCAAAGAACGTTTTCTCTCCCCTCGATCAACTTTGGCCGAAGCCGTTCGTCTCACTTGGGACTGCAAATATAAGGGCTTTATTTTAAACCACCAAATATTTGAGCAATTATTTTCGAAAAAATAATTTTGTTAAAGAACTTCATTGCAATCTTGCTTCGTTTTCAATCCTCGAACAGGCGGTCAATCCCTGATTGCGGATGCAAATATATGTGGTTATTTTGTAACCACCAAACATTTTGAAGAAAAAATGCAAAAAAAGATTCTTTTCAAATATTAGCCTATATAATATAGGTATACCCTTTTTATGGGGAGTTAACAGCGATAATCCTCCACCAAGGCCAACGAAGTGCCAAGACAACTGGCGCATTTTTTGCACATCTCGAAACAGACGAAAAAAACAGCGCGAACGAGAGCAGACGGCTCTAGCCCACTCACGCTGATTGAAAAATATCACTCTCCGAGGGGCAGGAGGGTAGAAAATTTACTTTTTACAATGAAACGTTTTTTACTATCAATGGTGCTTTTATTGGCCACAGCGACGCTGGCCACGGCACAGACGCAGGAGAATTTCTTCTCGGTAAGAGCAGGAATTAACTTCGCAGATCTACAAAACCACAACTTCTACTCCGAGTCGCAGACGGGCTTCAATGCCGCGGTGCTCTACAACGTGGCGCTCATGCAGCAGACGGCGCTGTACTTGCAGACGGGTGTTGGGATGCAGATGAAGGGGGCGCGGAATACAGGAATTATTAGTAATGTGGGGGCATCGCACCTGAAATCGTATATGGTAGAGGTGCCGCTAACGGTAAGTGTCGATCTGCCGACGGGTGTGCAGAGCGCAATTGTGCCGATGTTGGGAGCCTACTACTCGTTTGCATTTGCAGGAACGCTCAAAAACGACTTTGAGACGATCCATCAATTCCGCAAGGAGGAGTACACCACGGCCGACGGTGAGTCGTTCGAGAGTCGATTGATGCAGCAGTCGGATGTGGGAATACGTGCAGGGTTGTCGTTTCGCTACAACAGATGTCTGTTTGGAGTGGCCTACGACGCAGGGTTGATGAATATCTTTGCCAAAGAGTTTCGTGACATGGGCTACAAGGCCTTCACGGGTACGTGGTCGATAAATCTCGAGTATCGATTCAATTAATATAGAGTAGGATTTACTGCACAAGCAGGTTGCAACCGCGCACATCGCTACGCGCCACGCGCCCTTCGACCGTGAAGCTGCCGTCGGCAAATAGCTCGCCCAGATCTTGGGTCTGGACAAATGCGCAGGAGTCTTGCGAGGCGAGATCGACAATGTTCAATCCGCCTCGAAGGCTCGCCAACCCTTGCTCAGCAACTTGATACGACAGGGTTACGGCCAACGGATCGGCAAGGTCGCGAACCGCAACCGACATCCACCGTGGCGACGAGAAGCGGTTGAGACCCGACGAATAGCCCTGCGACGTTAGCTCGGCCATTCCATACTCGGAGTGGATCGACTCGACACCGAAGGCGCGCTCCAAAGTGGTGTGTAATTGGCTCTTGACCATCTCGGCACGTCGCCCCTTCATTCCGCCAGTCTCCATGACGATCGTATCGCGCAGAGGCTCGCGCACCAAACCACTCTCGGCCAGATCCAACAGCGCGTAGCTCACGCCCAACAATATCTTGGGGCGCAGATCGCGGCGCAGATCGGCCAACAGCTGAGCGTGGTCATAGAGGTAGAAGCCACCGCCTGCGCCACTGCGACGCACCATTCCATCAACCATATAGATCAGCGACGAACCCTCGCGTTCGAGGTAGCTGGGCAGCAGCGCGTAGATGCTCCATTGGCTCAAGCTGCCATAGAACTGTTCGAAGGCGGCCACAAACGTCGTCTCGTAGTGCGCCAGCGAACTCATCGCGTGGTGAGAGGCCACATCGCCACTCGAGGTGAAGATCGCCTCGGGAGGGGTTGCACCGCAATAGACATCGCAACTCTTGAATAGCTCGATAGGCAGAAATGGGATCTGAGCAACACTCTGCACCTGCGCCACATCGCACCCAAGAAGGTTCAGATAGCGGCCATAGGGGGCGCACAATGCGGCCTGACGACGAAACGTCGCCAGCGCCACACGCTCAAACTCCTCGTGCGAAGATATGTTCCAGATCGGCTCCACTGCGCCCCTCGAACTATACTCTACTACGGAAACGCTCCACTGCGCTATCGTACTCCGCGCGCAGCGAGGTCATCAACTCCTTGACGCTCATCAACCGCTCGGCACGCCATGCGTTGCTACCAGCAAAGGCGTAACCGCGCTCCAAACGCCCCTTGAAGGCGTTGAACAGAGCCATCATAATGCAGTAGGGGCTACGGTCGACATCGCACGTCTTGATACAGTCAAACGGACAGCTCTTCGGAGTGCTCAGACCCTGCTTCACACGCTCCAAGAAGGAGTTGTGGATGGCGCGACCAGGCATGCCAACGGGGCTTTGGATGATCTCGATATCGGATTCCGAGGCATCGATATAACTCTGCTTAAATGCGTCATCGGCATCGCACTCATAGGTTGTCACAAATCGTGTACCCATCTGCACTCCGCTCGCGCCCAGCGCCATGATGTTGCGAATATCCTCGCCCGTATAAATTCCACCCCCAGCGATAACGGGAATCGTGCATCCATGCTCCGCCTCAAACTCCTTGACTGCAGCCACCACTTCGGGGACAACCTGCTCTAGCGAGAAGGCCTCGTCACCCAACTCATTGGCTGCATATCCGAGGTGTCCGCCAGCCTTTGGCCCCTCGACAACGATTGCGTCGGGGATATAGTCATATCCCTTGAACCACTTGTTGCACAACAGCTTAGCCGCACGCGCACTAGAGACGATAGGCACCAACTTGGTGTGGCTGCCCTTGGGCAGGAACGATGGCAACGACAGCGGTAGACCAGCTCCCGAGAAGATGATGTCGGCCTTCTCAGCAATGGCCGTCTTGACCATATCGGCGAAGTTCGACATCGCAACCATAATGTTGACACCAATAACGCCAGCCGTCGCCTCGCGCGCCTTGCGCAACTCCTCGCGCAATCCGAGGATGCTAGCCTCGTTGTAGCGCGACGACAAATTTTTGTAGATAACACCCAGACCTGCGGCCGAGATCACACCCACTCCACCTTGGTTAGCAACTGCCGAAGCCAATCCCGAGAGTGAGATACCGACACCCATGCCACCCTGAACGATGGGTAGTGGGATGTTGAAATTTCCAATTTTTAATGCTTCCATTTACTTAAAAATAGCGAGTCCTGCCATCTCAAACGAGACCAACAAAGAGACTCAAAGAGTCGCAACCAAGCCCTCTGCCCATATGGCGCGGAGCTATCGACAACCCTAATTAATGTTAGTTATATGCGCACAAATATACCTCTGCACAACCACAAAGGTACAATTTATATCGTGGCACACAAATTTCTAGCAAAAAATATAACCATTCGTATTATATATAGGTATCTTAGAAAGTTGTAAAACCCGACGGAAATTACTATCTTTGTGGTTATATCAACCATATGAACTGACCATGAAAAGAGGACTCTTTGCACTACTACTTGCCACTTGCGCACTAATAAACAGCGCCACGGCCAACGCACCGCGACAGGTGCAGCTGCTCGACAAATGGCTATTTATCGACGAGGAGGTGGCCGACGCAGAGGCGCTCGACACCGACACTCGACGTTGGCAGCAGGTCACCGTGCCCCACGATTGGGCTATAGCCCACCACTTCGACATGACCATCGACCAACAGGTGGTGCAGGTGGTCGAGGATGGTGACAAAGAGGCGCGACTACGCACAGGCCGCACAGGGGCGCTACCCGTATTCAACACTGGGTGGTATCGCTGCTCGCTCCCTGCGATGGAGGATGGCGGCAAAGAGGTGCACGTGGAGTTTGATGGAGCGATGAGCAACGCCAAGGTCTATCTCAACGGCTCGTTTGTGGGCGAGTGGCCGTATGGCTACTCCTCGTTCCAATTCGACCTGAGCAAGGTGTGGAACTATGGGGGCGAGAATACGCTGGCCGTACACCTCCACAACCTACCCCTCTCGTCGCGTTGGTACCCTGGGGCTGGACTCTATCGCAACGTAAGGTTGGTGCTGCACGACCCATCGCACATCGCACATTGGGGCACATACATCACCACACCCGAGGTGAGCCAAAAGAGCGCAACGGTCAATATCCAAACCACGATCAACACCCCCAACGCAGCGGTCGAGTTGGTGACCACCATCTACGACAACCAAAACCGAGTGGTGGCAAAACGTAGCAACAAAATAGCGGCCACAACATCGACAGCTGTTGGTCAGGAGCTAAAGATCTCGAAACCAGCATTGTGGAGTCCTGAGTCACCGACCTTATATCGCGCCGTATCGGCTCTATACTCGGGCAAAGAGTTGCTTGACGAGTACGTCACCAAGTTTGGTGTGCGCACAATCGAGTACGACAGCCAACGCGGATTTCTGCTCAATGGAGAGATCTACAAGATGCGCGGTGTCTGCCTCCACCACGACCTCGGCCCTCTGGGGACGGCGGTCAACTATCGCGCCACCGAGCGTCAACTCCAGATGATGAAGCAGATGGGGTGCAACGCCATACGCACCTCACACAACCCTCCATCGGTCGAGCTGCTCGACATCTGCGACAGCCTCGGATTGTTGGTGCAGGTCGAGGCATTCGACGAGTGGCGCACGGGCAAAAATGCAAATGGATACAACACACTCTTCGACCAGTGGGCGGAGCGCGACCTCGTGGCGATGATACGTCGCGATCGCAACCACCCATCGGTGGTGATGTGGAGCATCGGCAACGAGATCCGCGAACAGGGGCAAGACCAGGGGTGGCGCGTGGCGCAACAACTAGCCGAGATATGTCGTCGCGAGGATCCTACGCGCCCCGTGACCGCAGGACTCAACAGCCATACGGCAGCCATTCGCACAGGGCTAGCCAACCAACTCGATCTGGTGGGATTCAACTACAAACCCCATGACTACCTACCAAAACACAAGGAGAACCCTACCTATATTATATATGGTAGCGAGACAGCATCGACCGTAAGCTCGCGCGGAGACTACAAATTCCCTGCGAAGCCCAACAAAACAGCCTACCACGACGACTATACCGTATCGTCGTACGACATGGATTATGTGCAGTGGGGCACAACGCCCGACATGGAATTTGCACAGCAGGAGGATAACGACTTCGTATTTGGAGAGTTCGTATGGACGGGCTTCGACTATCTGGGCGAGCCAACACCCTACAACGAGGGTTCGCCTGCGCGAAGCTCATACTTCGGAATTGTCGACCTCGCAGGATTTCCCAAGGATCGATTCTACCTCTACCAGAGCCACTGGTCGCAGGAGCCGATGTTGCACCTGCTGCCACACTGGAATTGGCCTGAGCGCGTGGGACAGAGTGTGCCTGTGTTCTGCTACACGAACTATGCAAAGGCCGAACTCTTTGTCAATGGCGTGAGCCAAGGCGTACGCGAGAAGCGACGCGACGGAACAGTATACGAACGATATCGCCTCATGTGGCACGACGTGATCTACCAACCAGGCGAAATCACGGTGGTGGCCTACGACGAGGCAGGCCGCGCAGTGACCCAAAAGCAGATCGTAACCGAAGGGGCGTCTTCGACACTCCGTCTTACGCCCGACCGCTCGACAATATATGCCGATGGGCGCGATCTATCCTACATCACCGTCGACGTTGTCGATGCACAAGGTCGCGAGTGCCACCGTGCCGAGAATATGATATTTGTCGAGGTCGAGGGGGTTGCAACACTACGTGCGCTGTGCAACGGATCGTCAATTGACCATACACCATTCTCGTCAAACTACATGCGCGCCTACAACGGCAAACTCATGATCGTCGTCGAGAGCACCACCGAGGCTGGCCAAGCAACAATCAAAGTGAGCGGTGGCCGCCTCAAAAACCAAACTGTCAAGTTGCAGAGTGTTCCTCGCTAGCTCTGCGTGGTTGCTTTCGCGTGGGGCTTTCGCGTTTGTCGGGGGCTTTCGCGAACTGCCCTGCGCGGGCGGCGGCGTGCTCGCCGCGGAGCTAACCATTTGCGGGGGCTTTTCTGCGGCCTGCGGCCTTGATGTTTAGAGGTCTAAATTATTTTTTATTAGTGTCCGATAAAAAACACACACCTCTTTATAATATGCTTATTTATAGCCTATTGCGGAGATTTGGCAACAAGGGGGCTTGCTTTGAGAAAAA
>JBCQUH010000011.1:0-39167 GCA_047174185.1 Rikenellaceae bacterium
TAAAACTCATCGTATAATCACGCTGTGTCCGCTTGACATACTGATTGTTAATCGCTTCTTCCATAGTTTTACTTCTTTTAGTGTAAACCTATTTTAGGACGGGACAGACACTAAATTGAAATAGGGGGGGCTTGTTAGTCACCCTCTTTTTTCATAATTCACAACTCATAACTCACAACTCATAACTCATAGCTTATGGTAAAGGTGGTGAATGATACCATCAGAGAGACCGACGCGTGGTGCCACAAACTCGTTGATGTGACAACACTTGGCCACCGTCGTAAAGATCTTAATAGCTGGCACAATCACATCGGCACGATAGATATTCAATCCCAGATTGGTCACTCGCTGCTCGTAGGTCATCTCCTTGAGCTGTTCGTACAAAAGTCGCATCTCGATATAGCTGATCGTCTCGCCATCGCCCTTTTTGAGCATCTTGTGCACCTTGTTGATGTTACCACCAGTTCCGATAATTGCGGTGGGTTTGTAGGGCAGTGCAACATTTGTGAGCCAATCGCGAAAACGTCGCTGCTCCGACTTATCCACAGCATTGCTGATCGAGCGAACCGTACCCAGAGGGAATGACTCCGACACAATGCGTTTGTTGTTGCTATAGATCGTCACCTCGGTGCTACCACCACCCACATCGACATAGAGATAGTGGCGCGAACCACCCATCAAACCTGCAATATCGCCAGCCTCGAAGATCGTCTCCGCCTCCTCATTACCAGTTATAATCTCGATATTGATGCCACTCTTCTCGCGCACCTCGGCCACCACATCGGCACCATTGGCCGCCTCGCGCATGGCGCTGGTGGCACAGGCTCGGTAGCGCTTCACGTTGAAGGTCTTCATCACCGCCGCAAAGGCACCCATGGCATCGACCAACTTAGCGCGTTTATTGTCGCTAATCTCGCCCAACGTAAATACATCCTCGCCCAAGCGGATGGGAACACGCAAAAAGGCAGCCTTCTTGAAGCTAACCTTTCCGCTCGACTCGATATAGTTTATCAGCAATCGAATAGCATTCGAGCCTATGTCGATCGCCGCTAGCGTCTCTCTATTCATAACTTCTACATTTCAGTAAAAAAAGTAAACAATTCATCTTGACTACGACACTCCGAACCATCCTTGCCGACAGCCACATAGTCATTATCGTAGGGGGGAGCAATCACTCGCGACTTAACATTGTCGCGCCACTGTATCGAGAAGTACTCTTGCAGTACTCGCTCGATCTTTTTGTCCGCAATGGGGGTTCCCACCTCAACACGACGATCGAGGTTGCGAGTCATCAAATCAGCACTCATGATGAATGTGCGCGGCTTGCCGCCATTGTAGCAGATAATCAGACGCGCATGCTCCAGATATTTGTCGACAATACTTCGCACCTCGATATTATCGCTCAACCCCTCGACACCAGCCTGCAAGCAGCACGCACCACGCACCAACAGTCGAACCTTGACTCCTGCTTGTGAGGCCTTATACAACAGGCGTATCATCTTCTCGTCGGTCAACGAGTTAAACTTAGCCCTGAAATAGGCCTTCTTGCCACGTTTGGCAGCCTTGATCTCTATGTTAATCAGATCTGCAATGTCGTCGCGCATATAATATGGCGAGACCAACAACTGCTTAAACGTCGGATGGTTGTGCGTATTCTCCAAAAAATCAAATACCTTGCGAGCATCTGCGGCGATCGTCTGGTTAGAGGTCAACAATCCAAAATCGCTATATATCAAACTTGTATTCTCATTGAAATTACCCGTACCGACATAGGCATAGCCGCGTAGCCCTCTATTCTCTCGCCTCTCGATCAAGATCAATTTACTATGCACCTTCAACGCCTCTTGGCTCGTGATGACCTTCACACCACCACTCTGCAATAGATCTGTAGTGTTGATATTATGCTCCTCGTCGAACCTCGCCTTTAGCTCCACCAATGCCGTCACCTTTTTGCCATTCTTCACACCATTCAACAGTGCATTGATCACCTTGGAGTGGTTTGCCGTGCGATACAACGTTATATATATCGACTGCACACGAGGGTCGATAGCCGCCTCACGCAGTAGGTCGATCAAGTGGTTGAAGGTGTGGTAGGGATAGGCCAACAGCAGATCCTGCTGAGCGATAACCTTAAGAATACTATCCGAAGGGTCGATCATCGGGTGCAACACAGGCTTAGGATTGCGGCTCTCCAATTCGGGTCGCACCTTGGGAAAACGCATCAAATCGCGCATCAAGTGGTAGCGACCACCCTCCTCGATCTGCTCGCCTCGCAACTTAAACTTCGCAGTAATAGTGTCCAAAACATCCAACGGCATCTCGCGATCGTAGATCATACGCACTGGCCGCCCCTTCTCGCGCTCGATGATACCCTGCGACATCTTCTCGGCAATACTCAACGACACATTGTCGTCGATCACGAACTCCGCATCGCGCATGATCTTAAAGGTATGCGCCTCGATCGACTCGTAGTTGAACATAAAGAATATATCGTCCAAAAACAGACGGATAATATCGTCGATAAAGATCACATCCTTGCGCCCCTCAACCGATGGCAACACCACAAATCGCGGACAGGCATCACTCACGGGCAGCTGCACAATAGCATAGCGCGAAGAGGCCACACCGCTCATCTTGACTGCCAAATAGATCTTGCCATCGGGCAAAAATGGCAACTCAACACTCTTGCGAACAATAATGGGGACAACCCTCAACGAGACAACCGACAAGAAGTACTCTCGACAAAATTCAATCTGCTCCTGCGACAACTCTCGGTCATTGACCACATAGATCCCCTCGCCCTCCATCTCGCGGATAATATCGAGGTATGTTTGACGAAACTTATCCTGCGAAATTCGCATTCGTTAGTTGATCTGCGGCAGCAACTCTGCAGGGGTGTATCCACCCGTCATCGTCACCTTCTTCTTGCCACGCATGGCATTGAAGCGGATCAAGTTGGCCACTCGAACCTTTATAAACTCATCTTGATTGTTGGAAAAAATTCCTAGAAATCGCAGACGCTGCATCAACGGCACGCGCCTATCTTGCGCCTCCTGAAGAACTCGGTCGTTGAACTGTAACCAACTGAGTTCTCGATTGTACATATCATTCATCTCTATCTTGGTTTTGAATATCCTCTATCTCGCGCTCGTGGGTATACAGACTCCAATTACCATCGTAATCCTCCACAAGTGCCGAGAGTGATTCAACCCAATCCCCCGAATTCAAATACTCCACATCACCCATCATCTTAATCTCAGGGTGGTGGATATGACCACAAATAACCCCCTGACAATCACGGCTGCGAGCAATGTCTACCACATGCTCCTCGAAGTCGCTAATAAACGACACCGCACCCTTGACCTTGTGTTTGATCCGTTGGGCTATCGAGTAGTATGATTTACCCTTACGAATACGATAGTTGTTATACAGTTTGTTGAACCACATCAACATCGAGTAACCCAAATCGCCCAACTTCGACAACCAACTCATCGACGAGGTCACCTTGTCGAAGATGTCGCCATGCAGGACATAGTAGCGTTTGCCGTTACTCTCGTAGATATAATCCTTCATGATCTGAAGGTTGAGAAATGAGATGGGCATAACACGATCCAAAAAATCGTCGTGATTACCACGTATATATATTATTTGTGTTGTATCAATTATATCCAACAAAGCACGCATGAAATTGGTATGACTCCTCTTCCACTTCGCCTTGCTACCGCGCATGATTGCCCAGCCGTCGATTATATCGCCACACAAGATGAGCGTCTCGCAACTATTGTTGCGAATAAAACGAGTCGCCTCCTTCGTCTTAGACCACTTCGATCCGAGGTGGACATCCGAGATTACGATAGTCTTATATTTATACTTTTGGGATACCTGCTCCATCTCACACTTAAACATAATATTCAACCCTACAAAGATATATATTTCTTAGTTAATATTCAATTAATATGCCAATAAGATACAAATATTTTTACACATCGCGCCCCCCATTTTGTCGTTCACCACTAGATTTTTGCCGTTCGCCACTAGAGTACCGACAAAGCATTGCATAAGAGAGTTGTATGGTATATATTTGTGGCAGTAACATAATTTTTATTTAAAATTAACCATAAAACTACTTTATTATGAAAAGATTTAAGATGAGCTTGATTGCACTGATGCTAGTTGTATCGGCTGCAGCTCTTGTTGCTCAACCACAGCAAAAGGGTGCTCAACAGAGACAATCACGTAGCAAATCGAGTGCTACAGAGCGTTTGGCTAAGGCTCTTGAGCTAGACGAGGCTCAGACCGCAAAGTATGAGGCGGCAGTAGAGTCTCAGAGCGAGGCGATGAAGAAGCTAGAGGAGTCTACAAAGGCTCAGATCGAGAAGATCAAGGAGGCCGCAAAGAAGGATGCCGAGAAGATCAAGAGCCGTTCTCAGAGCGAGATCGACAAGATCCTAACTACAGAGCAGAAGGCTAAGTTGGAAGAGATGAAGTCGAAGCGCGAGGAGATGTCTAAAGGCAAGGGTAGCCAGCAGGGCAAGGGTGGTCGTGGCCAGCAGATGAAGGGCAAAGGCCCACAGCAGGGTAAAGGACGTGGCCCACAGCAGATGAAGGGTGGACAGATGCAGCAGATGATGAAGATGATGCAGTTCATGCAGTTCATGCAGATGTCACAGCGCGGACAGCAGATGCGTGGCGGCTCTCAGCAGCGTGGCCCACAGATGCAGCAGCGCGGATCGAAGGATGGCGAGCAGAGTACAGAGCGCCCACAGCGCCCACAGCGTCCAGAGAAGAAGACAAGCGAGGAGACAACAGAGACAACAAAATAAGTTTAACAAATTTGAAGTAACATCATGATTAAAAAAATTGAAGTAGTAGCTCTAACGCTATTGATGATCGTTTCGGTATCGTGCCTATTCGCTCAACCACAGCAGCAGAATTCTGGTCAGCAGCGTCAGCGTTTGACTAGCGAGCAGCGTGCTAAGATGGAGACAGACTCTTTGACTCGCGTATTGACACTAAGCGACAAGCAGAGTGCAAAGGTTCTAGAGATCAGCCTAGCAAATGGTCAGAAGGCAGACTCTTTGATGAGCAAGGGTGAGCGTTCACGCGAGATGATGGAGCAGGTTCGCGCATTGGAGACAGTCAAGATCGACGAGATCAAGAAGATCCTCGACAAGACTCAGGTTGCAGCCTACGAGAAGCTAATCGCAAAGCAGGCAGAGGAGCAGGCAGCACGTAGAGAGCAGCGAGGAAACGGACAAAATGGCAGTGGCCGACCTAGCAATGCTAACTAACGAGCAGGTTTTATAATCGAGCTGTTATTTTCAGAATCAGTTTGGCAACAGAGTACATCTGAGATCTACAAAGATCGAGGGTGTACTCTTTTTTGTGGCCAAAAAGTTGATAATCAGAAAAAAAATGTCTAAATTTGAGGTTAACCAGACTCTACGCCAGAGATCGGCTCTCTGGCAGAAGATCGACTCATAAGAATTAAGCTAAAACAATCTAGATTATGATAAAAAACTCTACCAAACAGCTAGCCGCTACCCTTGGGGCTGTAGCTAGCACGTTGGCCGTAGGCGCAGCAGAGACCCAACCCAATATATTGTGGTTGACCTTCGAGGATACATCGCCTCAATTCATCGGTTGCTATGGTGACAGCAGCGCCAAGACCCCAGTGATTGACAATTTGGCGGCCGAGGGCGTGCGTTTCACCTCGGCATTTGCTACGGCATCGGTGTCTTCAGCCAGCCGCTTCTGCCTCTTTACGGGTATCCCCTCGACCACGATGGGCACGGGGCACCACACCAGTTCGTTCCCGATCCCTAGCGGAATCGAGCTCTTTGCACACTATATGCGAGAGGCTGGTTACTACACGGCCAACAATGCCAAGAGCGACTATAACATAGCAGGCGAAAAGGAGTATATCGCCAGAGCATGGGACGACTCATCGAGCGAGGCCGATTGGCGAGGGCGCAGAGCTGGGCAGCCATTTTTTGCAATCTACAACAGCATGAGTTCACACCAATCACGTAAGATGACCAACGATTGGGATATCTACGAGAAGAGCATCTTGTCGAAGATCGCCCCCATAGATCGAGTCAAAGAGAGCGAATTTGAGCTACCTGCATTTATGGAGAATAGCGGTGAGGTGCGCCACCATCTATCGCGCATCTACAACTCGAACTACACGACCGATATCGAGTTCGGAGAGTGGCTGGAGAGGTTGGAGGCGGATGGTCTGCGCGACAGCACCATCATATTCTGCTTTGCCGACAACGGTGAGGCGATCCCTCGCGGTAAAGGCTCGGCCACTGGGTTGGGCTTCCGCGTACCATTTGTGGTGTGGTTTCCACCGATGTACGCTCACCTATCGCCATGGGGTGTGAGCGGTGTTGTAAGCGATGAGTTGATCTCGTTCGAGGATCTCGCCACCACGATGTTGGCTCTCTCGGGAGCCGAGATACCATCACAGCTCAAGGGTCGAGTGATGATGGGCGAAAAGCGTTCGGCGCAGCGCGAGTGGGCATATATGGCGCTCGACAGAACAGATGAAAACACAGATTTGAGCCGCGCGATTAGCGATGGCGAGCACATTTACATCAAGGTGTTCACGCCATATCAACCACACATACGTTGGAATATGCCTTACGACATTTCGCCCTTGGCGACTAACATGCGCAAGAGCCTGTTGACGGGGCGTTTGAAAGGGGCGCAGCTCGATATATTCATGCCTCGCAAGTCGGAGTATCTATATGATTTGAAGAACGACAAATGGGAGGTCAACAACTTGATTGACGATCCAGCTCTACAGTCGAAATTGGCCACCATGCGTGCCGAGTTGAAGAGCTATTTGATCGAGAACCACGACGTGCACTTTATCCCAGAGTATACACTCATGCAGGTGTCGAACAGAATCCCCTATGAGTTGGGTGCAGATGGCGGATTCCTGCCCATCGAGCGAGTTGTAGAGACGGCATGGCTATATGGCGAAGATGATTTAGAAAAACAGTTAGAGGCGTTGCGCGACCCGAACTTCTTGGTGGAGTATTGGGCGGCGGTTGGTCTATTCTCGCAAACGACTGAGTTGTCGAAGAATGCTCTCAAGGAGATCAAGAAGCAGTTCTTTGCATCGACATATCCACCAGCGAAGTGTACGTTGGCCGCTATACTCTACAAATATTCGGATAACATGACCACGCGCAACTACTATGCCGATCTGCTACACGATGCAAATCCCGAGATTGTGCGCATGGCGTTGCAGTACCTTATTACGATGCCCAAAGATAAACTGATAGCGCTCTCGGCTGAGATAAAAAACCAGAATATCTACTATGGCTCATCGAAGGTGAAGAACTCGTTCTATGCCAAAAACTTTGGCAATATGGTTCTCTGCCACACCAACGGAGGGACGGTTAGCTACTAAAGCGCACCTCTTGCGAATGAGTGACTATTATTGGGCGAAAGACAGAAGAGAGTTGCGATATTTGTTAATCTAAAAAAAATAACATACCTTTGTTTGTGATTATAAATAGTCGTAAGATCGAGGTTATGAAGTTTCGCAATGTGGGTTTTGTCGTTATGACCCTACTGCTAGCTCTGGGTGTATGCCAGGGGCAGATGTTAGAGAGACGACCAAATGTGTTGATAATCCTGCTCGATGACGCAGGATACAACGACTTTGGGTTTATGGGCAGCAGTGATATTGCTACGCCCAACATCGATGCATTGGCTAGCAAAGGGGTGGTATTTAACGATGGTCATACCACTTCTTCGGTCGGCAGTCCGTCGCGCGCTGCGATACTCACGGGTCGCTATGGTCAACGGTGGGGTTTTGAGTCGAGCATGAGGGAGCCTTATGGACTCAACACGGTAGTCAAGACAATGGCCGAGGTTTTTCAGGCCGACGGATATAAGACGGTGGCTATCGGCAAGTGGGATCTGGGCACCGCTCCAGAGTACCATCCAAATGAGAGAGGTTTCGACGAATTCTATGGATTTTTGGGAGGTAGTCGCTCCTACTTCGCAAACAGCAAGGATGATGCGGCCACCTCGCCACAGAGTATGTTGCAACACAACGGCAAACATGTGAGTACCAAGGAGTATCTCACATATGAATTTGGACACAAGGCAGAGGAGTACGTTGCCCAAAGCGGATCGACACCACTCTTTATCTATCTGGCGTTCAATGCCGTGCATACGCCTATGGAGGCCACAAAGGCCGATCTCGCACGATTCAAGGATCATCCACGCCAACGGTTGGCTGCGATGACCTATGCACTCGACGAGGCGATTGGATCGGTGGTAAAAAAACTCGACAAGGAGGGGAAGCTAGACAATACACTGATCTTCTTTTTGAGCGACAATGGCGGCGCACACGACAATGAGTCGAGCAACGAGCCGCTCAAAGGGGGGCGTGGAAGTAAGTTTGAGGGGGGACACAGAGTGCCCTTCTTCGTGGTATTTGGCGAGAAGTTGATGAGGGGCACAACCTACGATCCGATGGTCTCGTCGCTCGATATATTTGCCACGGCAATAGCTGCGGCAGGGATCGAATATGACAACTTTAGGGAGTCTTTGGATGGGGTAAACCTAATCCCCTATCTCAATGGCGAGGAGTTGAGTGAAGAGCTAAGCGAAGTGCCTCATGAGGCATTGTATTGGCGAAAGAACGATGCAAAGGCACTGCGATATGGAGAGTATAAATTGATTACGGTGGAGGGTGTTGGCGAGGCGTTGTATAACCTTGCGGATAACCCATATGAGGATGAAAATATGGCGATGGACTCGACGAGTCAGCGAGATATGCTTGAGAGCCTATTCACCACATGGGAGCGAGAGTTGATCACCCCAGCAAGGTGGGGCGAAGGTGAGTGGGAGGCTGTGACAACCCAGATGCATCGAGAGTTGATCGAGAATCTGGAGCCAAAAACCTTTACGCCCGAAGATTTGAAAGAGTAACTTTACAATTTAAATAAACCAACAAATGAAAAGACTAAACAGCACCAAGGTAGCATTGCTATCGGGACTGGCACTCTTGCCAGCAATGAGTTGCGAAGCAGCACCCAAGAAGAGTGATTTCGGACAACCAAACGTAATCTTCATCTTGGTAGATGATTTGGGAATCGGCGACCTTGGATGCTATGGTCAAGAGCAGATCAAGACCCCAGGAATCGACGCATTGGCAGCTAGCGGAATGAAATTTACGACCCACTATTCGGGATCGACAGTGAGTGCACCATCGCGTTGTGTATTGATGACTGGTAAGCACACTGGTAACTCATACATCCGCGGTAATAGCGGCCAAACAGGCAAGGATGGTCGCAAGTACGACCGAGATATGATCGCGTCGGAGGTGACTGTGGCCGAGATCTTCAAGAGCAAGGATTACAAAACAGCGTGTGTTGGTAAGTGGGGATTGGGCAGCCCAGGGGGTCAGGGACATCCAAACAAACAGGGCTTCGACTACTTCTTCGGCTACCTAGGACAGGCTAATGCACACTACTACTACCCCGATCAATTGTTCGAGAACAACGATCCAGTGATGTTGAACCACGAGGTTTACTCTCACGATTTGATTATGGAGAAGGCACTTAAATTTGTCGAGGATAATGCCAACGATCCATTCTTCATCTACCTAACACCTACGATCCCTCATGCAGAGTTGTTGGTACCCGAGGGAGAGTTGATGGGATATGAGGGTAAGTTCTTGGAGATTCCATATGTAAATAACAAGTCAACGGGCTATTGCTCTCAGCCACAACCTCGCGCTACGTTTGCAGCGATGGTTAGCCGTTTGGATCGCGATGTGCAGCGATTGATGGATCTCTTGAAGGAGAAGGGGATCGACGAGAATACAATCGTCATCTTCTCATCGGACAATGGTACTCACCGCGAGGGAGGTCACTTGCCAGAGTATTTCGATAGCAATGGACCATTCCGTGGCAACAAGCGCGACCTGTATGATGGTGGTATCCGCACACCTTTTATTGTGAATTGGCCAGCGCAGATCGCTCCAGGATCTGTATCGTTCCACCGTTCGGCATTCTGGGATTTCTTGCCAACAGCGTGTGATTTGATTGGTGCCGATGTGCCAGAGGGTGTCAATGGAATCTCGTACCTACCAACCATCTCGGGTGTCGGCAAGCAGAAGGCTCACGACTATCTATACTTCGAGTTCCACGAGCAGGGTGGTAAGCAAGCAGTGGTTCAGGGCGAGTGGAAGTTGATCCGCTTGGATGTCAACACTCCAGCAAAGACTCGTTTGGAGCTTTACAACACAAGTTTCGATCCAGGTGAGGCATCAAACGTAGCGGCTCAATACCCAGAGAAGGTTGCAGAGTTGGTGAAGTTGATGGATAGCTCACGCAAGACCAACCCTATCTTTAAGTTCGCTGCCGAGAAACAAGCTGCAGCGGCTGCGAAACAGGCTGCGGAGGCGGCAAAGAAGTAGTGTCGTAACACTCTAAACACAATGAAAATAGCCTAGGAGGATTTGATCCCTCCTAGGCTATTTTCGTTGCATAGAGTGCGTACCGTTATGCCTCTGCCGTTATGCTTCGATAGTCGCTTTTGACTCAACTGCCACATCGGCCGAGACCTTCTTGATAAGTCCCTGAAGAACTGCTCCAGGCCCTAGCTCCGTGAACTCGGTCACGCCATCGGCCAACATATTCTTGACGATCTGCGTCCAACGAACAGGAGCCGTAAGCTGCGCGATCAAATTCTCTTTGATCTGTACCGCATCGGTATAGGGCTGTGCATCGACATTCTGATATATCGGACATGTGGGGGCAGCGAACTGCGCCTCCTCGATCGCCTTGGCCAACTCCTCGCGAGCTGGAGCCATGAGCGGAGAGTGGAACGCGCCACCAACAGGCAAGCGCATCGCACGACGCGCACCCTCAGCCTTAGCCACCTCACAAGCTGCCTCGACTGCCTCGACGCTACCCGAGATCACCAACTGACCAGGGCAGTTGTAGTTTGCCGCAACGACCACACCCTCGGTCTGCTCACAAATGCGCTCGACAACATCGTCACCCAACGCCAACACCGCAGCCATCGTACCAGGCACCGCCTCACAAGCACTCTGCATCGCCATCGCACGCTTGGCAACCAACGACAAACCATCCTCGAACGACAATACACCTGCCACAACCAATGCCGAGAACTCACCCAACGAGTGACCAGCCACAGCATCAGGCTTAACACCCAACGACTTGGCCAATACAACCGAGTGGATAAAGACCGCAGGCTGCGTCACCTTAGTCTGCTTTAGCTCGTCGGCCGTACCCTCGAACATAATATCGGTGATGCGAAATCCCAACACCTCGTTAGCCCTCTCAAACATCGCCTTTGCCTCAGCATTTGTCTCATAAAGGTCTTTGCCCATTCCTGAGAATTGAGCACCCTGACCAGGGAATACATAAGCATGTTTCATAATAAAACAGTATTAATACGAATGGGTATTTAAACCTTTTCGCGTGTTATTTACTATATAATTTCCACCCTTCTCACCCCCTAGCCCTTCCGTTAAATTTGCTCCACACAACCCCAAAAGCAAATCACAAATCGACACAAATCTAGCTAAAAAATCGTGAGTTGCAAACTTTTTGCGACAAATTAGCAATTTCCCAGAGATATTTACATATATTTACAAGCGGATTATGGAGAGCAAAACAAACGATACGATACGCGAAAGCGTCCAGCAACTGCCACTTTGCGCAGGGGTCTACCAATTCATCAATCGCGATGGCGAGGTGATCTATGTGGGCAAGGCCAAAAACCTGCGTCGACGCGTAAGCTCCTACTTTACGGCCGACAGCAAACATAGCGCCAAGGTGCGTGTGTTGGTGCGTCAGGTCTGCCACATCAACCACATCGTAGTGGATAGCGAGGGTGACGCGTTGCTGCTCGAAAACTCGCTAATCAAACAACTGCAACCCAAATACAATATTTTATTAAAGGATGATAAGAGTTATCCGTGGATAGCCCTCCCACGCGAGCCATTTGCGCGTGTGGTGTCGACTCGGCAACTGTTGCGCGATGGTTCGCAATACTTTGGCCCCTACTCGTCGAGCGCCATGCAGAAGTCAATCTTGGAGTTTATCCGCGAGGTTATTCCACTGCGCACGTGCAAGCTCAATTTGAGCGAGGCGGCTATCGCACGCGGACGGTATGGGGTCTGTCTGCAATACCACATCGGCAACTGTTTGGCACCATGCAGCGGAGCGGTGAGCAGCGAGGAGTATCAACGATTTACCACGATGGCCGTGGCGGTGCTCAAGGGTGATTTACGTTCGGTGCGCACATATCTGGGCGAGCAGATGCAGGCGGCCATCGACGATATGCGCTTTGAACATGCTCAACGATACAAACAGCGGTTGGCCGCCATCGAGAACTACTCGCACCGCTCGGTGATCGTAAGCTCGAAGATTGTCGATGTCGACATATTCACGCTACTCATCGAAGAGGGAGAGTCGGCCTTCTGCAACTATGTGCGTATTCGCCACGGCTCGATCGTGGGACTCTACACCGTGGAGTTGACCACGGGTGTCGACGAGGATGATGCCACGATCCTCGCCCACGCCATCATACAGATTGTCGAGAGGACAGAGCAGCCGTTGGCCTCGGAGGTTATTGTCTCGACGCTCCCCTCGTCGGAGGTCTCGAGCACGCACTTCGACCGCGTGTCGTTCGTGGTGCCTAAGCGTGGCGAGAAGCACGATTTGTTGGAGTTTTCGCTCAAAAGCGCCAAGATCTATCGTGCCGAGCAGCAGAAAAAGGCCGAGCGCCACAACCCCGATCGACACACCGATCGGCTCATGGCTGCGATGAAACGGGAGTTGCGACTGGATCGCGAGCCACGTTATATTGAGTGTTTCGACAACTCCAATCTACAGGGCACCAACCCTGTAGCATCGTGTGTAGTGTTTCGAAATGGAGTGCCTGCCAAGCGCGACTATCGACACTTCAACATCAAGACGGTGGTGGGTGCCGATGACTTTGCCTCGATGCGCGAGATTGTCGAACGACGCTACGCTCGGCTGTTGGCCGAGGGGGAGCCGCTGCCCGATTTGATTGTCGTGGATGGTGGCAAGGGGCAGTTGTCGAGTGCCTATGGCGTGTTGTGCAAATTGGGCATCGAGAGAGATGTGGCCATTGTCGGGTTGGCCAAACGCATCGAAGAGGTCTTCTACCCCAACGACCCACTCCCCTACTATCTGAGTCGCAGTGGCGAGCCGTTGAAGGTGATCTGTCATCTGCGCGACGAGGCGCACCGTTTTGCCATCACATTCCATCGGCAGAAGCGCAGCAACAATTTCCTACATAGCGAGTTAGACGACATCAAGGGTTTGGGAGCGAAGAGCATTGCGGCACTCATCAAGAAGTTTGGGAGTGTGGCAAAGGTAAAGAGTGCGACGCTCGAGGAGTTGACGGCAGTGGTTGGTGCGAGCCGAGCAGCAAAGATCGTCGCATACTTCAAAAAATAATCAGCTCGGCGGCGAGCACGCCGCCGAGCTAATTATATTATCGTTGGGCGTTTTTTTAATGCAATAATTTGGTTGTCGCAGATATTTGATCTATCTTTGTGGTTTATGCCAATATCACCACATAGAGGCAGAGATAAATTTACAACTTTTTACAACACAAACAATGGATCAAAAAAATCTAAGATACGAGACACTAGGTGTCCACGCAGGACATCGCCCCGACCCAATCAACGGCTCTTGCGCACCAGCAATCCACCAAAGCACAGCATTCCTATTCGACAATACAGACCAAGCGTCTGCACGATTTGCACTCGAAGAGGGGGGTATGATATATACCCGTCTGGGAAACCCTACGACAAATGTGTTCGAGGAGAGAATGGCAGCCCTCGAGGGTGGTGTGGCAGCAGTGGCTACAGCGTCGGGTATGTCGGCACAGTTTACAGCGTTGGCTACGATCTGTAGCGCAGGCGACAATATCGTATGTACGTCGTATCTATATGGTGGTACGTTCAACGCATTTCGGCACCTATTCACGCGCTTCGATATCGATTGCCGATTTGCCGATGGCGACAAGGCCGAGAGCATCGAGTCGTTGATCGACGAGCGCACGAAGGTGATTTTTATCGAGACGATTGGTAACCCCGAGTTCTCGATCCCCGATTTCGAGGCTATATCGAAGATCGCCAAAAAGCATGGTGTGGTGTTGATGTGCGACAACACATTTGGATGTGCAGGATTCCTCTGCCGCCCCTTTGAGTTGGGTGTAAATGTGGTTACCCACTCGGCAACGAAGTGGGTCGGTGGCCACGCAACCTCGATGGGTGGTGTGATTGTCGATGGCGGAAACTTTGACTGGGGCAATGGACGCTATCCGTTGATCTCGGAGCCTGTGGAGAGCTACCATGGAGTGAACTTCTTGGAGCGCTTCGGCGCTGCGGCATATGCGGTGAAGGTGCGTTGCGAGGGGTTGCGCGATATTGGCGCATGCCTATCGCCATTCAACTCATTTATGTTGGCACAGGGGTTGGAGACCTTGGCATTGCGCGTGGAGCGCAGCAGTCAGAACGCGTTGGAGTTGGCCAAATGGCTGGAGCAACACCCAATGGTTGAGAGCGTTAACTACCCTGGATTGGAGAGCAATAAGTATCATGCAGCGGCTAATAAATATCTACACAACGGCTATGGTTCGGTGTTGAGCGTACGCATCAAGGGTGAGCTGGAGCAGGTATCGACCATCGTCAACTCGATGGAGATGGTATATCACTTGACCAATGTGGGCGACAACAAAACGATCATTACACACCCAGCATCGACCACCCATTCGCAGCTTAGTCAGAGCGAGATGATAAGCGCTGGTGTATACCCCAACTTGTTGCGCCTATCGATCGGTATCGAGCATATCGAGGATATCAAGGCCGACTTCGAGCAGGCATTTGCCAAACTCCAATAGAGAGATAAACAAACTGAAATATAGATGGATATTATTAAATTTTACGAACACGACGCACCCTTCACACTGGAGAGTGGCGAGCAGCTAGCTAAGCTGCGCATAGCCTACTCGACCTATGGTGAGTTATCGCCTGCGAAGGATAATGTGGTGTGGGTATGCCACGCATTGACGGCAAACTCGGATGTTCGTGATTGGTGGCCACACATCGTCGAAGAGGATTCGATCCTCGATCCCCGAGAGCACTTTGTGGTTTGCGCCAATATATTGGGATCGCCATACGGCACTACGGCACCACTACATACAAATCCAGAGACAGGAGAGCCATACTACCTCGACTTCCCACGCTACACGATACGTGATATTGTGGAGGCACACAAGATATTGGCGGAGTTCTTGGGGATTGGCCACATCAATATCATCTTGGGCTGTTCGGTAGGCGGATTTCAAGCTATCGAGTGGGCGGTGAGCGAACCCGATCGATTTGCGAAGTTGATATTGGTGGCAACCGATGCCAAGGCTACACCGTGGTCGGTGGCCATCAACGAGACGATGCGCATGGCCATCGAGGGAGATCCCACGTTTGGCGAGCGTCGCAAGGATGCAGGAATGGAGGGGTTGGCCACAGCACGTGCATTGGCACTACTCACATATCGAGGCCCTCATGGTTACAACCTAACGCAGCAGAATCCCGATAGTCGATTGACCGACCACAGAGCATCGAGTTACCAACGTTATCAGGGCGAGAAGTTGTGTCGACGTTACGACGCATACTCCTACTATGTGATATTAAATGCGTTTGACACACACGACATTGGACGCGGACGCGGCGGTGTCGAGGCGGCACTAAAGATGATCAAGGCCAAGAGCTATGTGGTGGGAATCACCACCGATATTTTGTTTCCGCCCAACGAGATGCAGGCGTTGTGTTCGCGCATTGACGGAGCATCGTATTCACAGATTGAATCGTTGTTTGGCCACGATGGATTCTTGGTCGAACACGAGATGTTCAACAAGCTATTGCACCCAATAATGGCGGAGTAGCCTTAGGCAAAAAAGAGCAAAACGAAAATTAAGTCGATTATCCAACTGTTTTTTTATAAAATAGTTGGATAATTATGTTATTTTTATTACATTTGCCTTAAACATCGGTTGGTTTTTAACAATTGGTGTGTAGTTGAATGAAAATTAAAGAAAACTAGAATACAAATCAAACCAAAAAAAGATGAAAAAACTACTACTTTTTCTTATGGCTAGCGTGCTATTTGTAGCTCCATCATGTATGACGAATAGCAGCGATGTAGATGTCGACCTTCCAGATATCGGAAACCCGACTGTTACACTCGTTCCAGTGGACACTGATAGCGACACTGGCGTTTTTACCAGCAACGGATTGGAGTCTCAAACATACAACGTTGTTGTTGATGCCAACATGACACTATACACCGACGCTGATGGTACACAGCTTAAGAGTTATGTATCGAGCACCGATGACTTCGAGGTGACTTATACTCGTGCCGCAGCAACCATCACTATCACTCCAACATCAATCAACTACACTGAGGAGGATTTGGTAGCAGACATTACAGTTACTCTTAACAACAATGTTGGTAGCGAGACTGCAACTATCGAGGTTCGCCAATCACACCCAGATGTAGGTACTATCTCGTTCGAGAGTGGCGAGGGTTTGACTACTCCATCGGGTAGTGAGATCGCTCTTAGCACAGTTACTATCGCACAAGGAACAGATGGTGGTGATGTTACATACGACAACGTTATGGTTGCAACTCCAGATGCAGCGACTGGTATCTACGACGGTATCTTGTTCTCTAGCGCAGATGGAATTGTTGATTTCGGACAATACTATAAAAAGGCTGCCAACGTAACCACAGGAAGTGATGTTTGGGCAGGTTTCGCCCTTAGCCAGAACTACACGAAGGATAGTTTGAGCGCTAGCAACCTTGAGCACTTCTCAGCTTGGGCTACAGAGGAGGCAGGGAACTCAACATTTGCAATCGCTCGCTACAGCAATAGCTACAGCGGAGAGTATGAGGCTCCAGTAATCTACTTCAACGACACAACAACTGTAACTAGCGTTAAGATCGCAAACACTAGTATGACATACAAGTATGAGACGAACATGTTTCAGGACTCAGTACTATACATGGATGTTGTATTCACTGGTTACTTGGGTTACACTTCGGTTGGATCGGTTAGCGTTGAGATGATCTCTACGGACTCTACACGTGTTGATGATTGGACGTTGGTAGACCTTACAACAATCGGTGAGATGAACAGCCTTACGATCACACTTAGCTCGAATGACTACAGTGCGATGTATGGTGTTAACGTACCAGGATTTATCGCAATCGACGACTTGAAGTATATCAAGGAGTGGGAGTACGAAGAGTAGCGTAGTCTAGTGGGGGTGCGAAGAGTAGCACAATCTATTAGATATACCTATATATAATATATTGGGGTTAACGATTTGATTCGTTAACCCCAATATATTTTTATACCACCAACTAATAGATTGCGAAGTCGACTAGGCGCAGTGCATATAATCCATCAATGGAGCTATACTCGACGATCGCTTCGAGATTAAACAGCCCTTGCGGCAGAGTAGCCTCAGCGTAAGAGACAGTAGAGGCGATGACCAACTCCACCTCGCGCCCTAGCGTATCGCGCAGGATGTGGGATGTGTCGACAAAGCGCCCCGTCTCGGCATCGCGCGATGCAAAGGTGGTATGCTCGCTCTCGACGAACTCCAGATCGCGAACCAAGACACGTCGCGAGATCATGGTGCGATCGAGCTGCGACAGATCCACCTCGCTAACAATTGGTGTCTCGATCGAGTCGTCGGCCAACATCACGCTGCGCTCCAACAGAGCATCGGAGATATACCCCACCAGATAGTCGTCTGCATCTGGCTCCGCACCGATGATCGTCGCCCCACCACTACTAGACAGCCACAGATCGCTACATACAACACGAACATTGGAGCCAACAGGAAAGAGTGCATATACATCATAGGAGTCTATGCGCACCTCGATGGCCGCCGTGGAATCTTCGATTATAAATGCACGGTAGTACTCGCCATATAGATCGTTGGCCGATACACGTCCCTCGAGATATAGATCGTCGATAATGGGGTGCGAGCTGCCAAGATATCGGCTTTTGAGCGCTGCGATAGAGACAAAGGTCGACTGCGATGTGTCACTCGACCCATTGGCGGATGAATCAGTCGTAATTTCGACGGGATCGGGCGACGCACACCCTGCAACGAGGAGTGCGAATATCATCAACGGGATCAATCTACGTCGCATAACCACTACTCTATAATACAATCATCGATGGTGCGCATCTTGAGAAGCAGATGGTTAACCGTTGTCGAGCCATCGTTGTATGACTCCAATATCCCCACCAACGACACAGTGTCGCGCGGCACAAGCTCTTGGGCGAAGTCGGCATAGCTACTGGTATAGCACAACAACTTCAACCCACTCTCGTCGACAAAATCGAGCCATCCGCTCCACGTCACCACCTCCGATTCGTCGGCCACCAACACCACCCCATCAATGCGCACCAACACGCCATAAGGGAGCGGATCAAGAGTGCCAGACATCAAATCCGAGAGGGTCACCACAGTGGGTGCGACAAGCTGCACATCGCCACAGTTCGTCAGATATTGATCGGCAATAAGCTCGTGCGACATATATGCCGTCACAGGATATGCTCCCGTTTCGGCCGCCAGTCCCAGCTGCAACACGCTGTTGTAGCGAGCAAGCCGCAACCCATTGAGCGAGACAGCAACCACCGAACCTAGCGGATAACGCACGAACGATCCAGAGATCCCTTCAAGGATCTCCACCGCGTAGCCATCATCTTGAATCATGAAGCTGTTGTAGAAGTTACCACCTTGGTCGGTAGCCGTGACACGCCCCGAGACCACAATATCTGTTGCTACATCGAGATAGTCGCGCAGATCGAGAAGTTGATCTAGATATTTAATTGTGGCATTGGCAGTAACGCAGACAGGCGTAGTACTCTTCGGCGCATCATCGAAGCGGTCATAACAACCGACTAACAAAGATACCACGAAGAGTGCTACGCCATATCGCATAACAATGATCGTTGACCTCGCACCCTCAGCTAAAGAGCCATTGGGGCAAGATATTTAATCATTAAGCATACTTAAATGTAGACTCGCAAGATACTGAAAGTTTCTTACGACCCTTAGCACGACGTGCTGCAAGGACTTTACGACCGTTTGCTGTTGCCATACGTGTACGGAAACCATGCTTGTTGATTCTCTTTCTACGCGAAGGCTGGTAAGTTCTCTTTGTTGACATAACTATCTTTTTTATTATTTATATATCCAAATGCGGAGTGCAAATATAACGCTTATTTCTCTAACCAAAAAATAATTTGACATAAATATTTCATTTACACGTAAAAAAAATCAAAATTATCTTGTCGCGATGTTTTAAAAATCGAGTTTTTATAACTACCTTTACGTGAGATAACGAAATAATATAAACGGATATGGCAGTTTTTAAGGTAGAGGGAGGGCATAGACTCTCGGGTGAGATCACCCCACAAGGGGCAAAGAACGAGGCATTACAGATAATTTGCGCAACACTATTAACGCCCGAAAAGGTGACGTTACACAACGTGCCACAGATCGTCGACGTACTTCAACTCATCGACCTGCTCGAGGCTATGGGGGTGGTAGTCACACGAATAGGCGAGGAGAGTTTTGAGATGTGCGCCAAAAACGTCAATCTCGAATACCTCACTAGTGATGATTACAAAAAACGCTGCACGCGACTTCGCGGATCTGTGATGATCGTGGGGGCACTGCTGTCGCGCTTCGGAATCGGATATATCCCCAAACCCGGTGGCGACAAGATCGGTCGTCGACGTTTGGATACCCACTTTTTGGGGTTTGAGAAGTTGGGGGCGAAGTTTAATTTCGACTCGTCGGAGGAGTTCTTCTCGGTCGAGGCTAAGGAGCTTAAGGGGTGCTATATGTTGCTCGACGAGGCATCGGTGACGGGTACGGCCAATATAATTATGGCCGCAGTGATGGCCAAGGGGCGCACGACGATCTACAATGCAGCGTGTGAACCATATATTCAACAGCTGTGCAAAATGCTTGTGCGCATGGGAGCACGTATCGAGGGTATATCGTCGAACCTGCTCACCATAGATGGTGTGGAGCAATTGGGGGGCACCGAACATACGATGTTGCCCGATATGATCGAGGTGGGTAGCTTCATCGGAATGGCGGCGATGACGCAGTCGGAGATTACGATTAAAAATGTATCGTTCGAGAACCTAGGTATCATACCGTCGCAGTTTGCTCGCATGGGTATCAAATTTGAGCAGCGCGGTGACGACATCTATATTCCACGTCAAGAGCACTATCGACTCGACTCGTATATCGACGGCTCGATCATATCGTTTGCCGATGCTCCGTGGCCAGGACTCACACCCGATCTGCTGTCGATATTTTTGGTCGTCGCCACACAGGCCGAGGGTGCGACACTCATCCACCAGAAGATGTTCGAGAGCCGTCTCTTCTTCGTCGACAAATTGATCGACATGGGGGCGCAGATCATCTTGTGTGACCCACATCGTGCGACGGTCATAGGTCTTGATAACCGCTTGAGGCTACGTGCCACACGTATGTCGTCGCCCGATATTCGCGCAGGAGTGGCGCTGTTGATCGCAGCCATGAGTGCCGAGGGTGTGAGCACAATCCAAAACATCGAGCAGATCGACCGCGGATATTGCAACATCGACGGCCGCCTCAACGCCTTGGGTGCGAAGATCACGCGAATAGAGGAGTAATACTCTACAAATCCAAACCTCTCAGCCAATCGAAGATCGCGTGGTAGACACCCTCGCGAACTTCGGGGCGCGAGAGCACGAGGTCGTGGATGCCATCGACCACCTCTAGGTGG
Source organism: Rikenellaceae bacterium (assembly GCA_047174185.1). Taxonomy (GTDB): domain Bacteria; phylum Bacteroidota; class Bacteroidia; order Bacteroidales; family Rikenellaceae; genus Alistipes. Next base: position 20,907 of record JBCQUH010000011.1, read on the forward strand.
GTTACATCCGTGCCTAGATCGGCTCCATAGCGCTTTATATCCGAGACATCGAGCACCGCGTCGGCCGAGGTTATCGCCTCGCTCCACTCTCGTGCCACAACACTCTTGTCGGAGTACATCAACAATATAGGTATATCAATAGCTCTGCCAGCACGCTGCACAGCTCGGTTACCACGATGGATAGCTCGCAACCACGCCAGAGTGAGCGGACGCGAATTGATCGGCTTCCAATCGAGGTTAAAATCCCACTCTCCGCGATAGTCGCGATGGAGACTCTCGCCATAGAGCGAAGCCCCACCTTGGGAGATCTCACCCCCAGCAAAGACCCCACCAAATAGCGAGACCACGGGGATGACCACCTCCTCGACTGCCCACCCCATATTCATATCCAAAAATGGACTATTGAGCACCATGGCATCGACAGGTTGACGCTCCACCTCGGGCTGCATACAATACAACGAAGTTATCAGACCACCCGTAGAGTGCGACACGAGGATGATTTCGCGTGCACCCTCGCGACGCATGACCACAAGTGCTGAGTCTATGTCATCGAAATATTCGCTCAAATCGCGCACATCGTAGGGCGTATGGTGCTCTCGAATAGACCGACCATAGCGACGCAGATCTAGAGCATAGAAGTTATAGGCGGAGTCGACAAATCGCTGCGCCATATCGCGCTGAAAGAAGTAATCACTATAGCCATGAACATAGAGCACCGACGCTCGCCCCTCGACCACGGGCAGAGCGCGCACAAGGGTCGAGAACACCTCACCTCCATAATCGCACCCCATATCGAAGGTATGTTGCTCAAAACCCTCACCCAACACATCGGGCTGGTACCCCTGAGCCACAACACACTCTAGCAGAAATGTCAATAATATAAGTATCACGCCTCGCAGCTTCATACCTCAAAAAAGATTACATTACACCACTACCCTATCTCGTTGGCCTTCACCTTGCGCGTCATCATCTTGGCGACAAATTTACGCGGAACAAGATCGATCAACAGCTTCATCAACTTATTGAAAGAGCCTACAACAACCTCGCCATCGCCACGCAACATAGCGTCGATCGAACATCGCGCAGCGTAGTCGGGAAGAATAGAGACTCGTCGCCCCAAAGCCCCCTGCGACTCGATTCTCTCGGTCACATCGGAGTTGGTTGGCATAGGCCCCAAAACTGCCACGCAGACATTGATACCACTCCCCTTAAGCTCATATCGAAGTCCTATCGAGAAGTGGCGTATAAAGGCCTTCGAGGCGGGATATACCGTCTTGAATCCGCTAGGAATAAGTGAGGCCATAGATGATATATTCAATATATACCCCTTAGTCTGGCGACGCAGATTGGGCAGCAGTTGATGGGTCAACGAGATCGTAGCCGCAACGTTGAGCTGTATCATACCATATATATAGTCGAACGGCACACTCTCGAATTCGCGACTTCCACCATATCCAGCATTGTTAACAAGTACCTCCAGATCATAGTTGCGGTTGATATCCTCGACCAACAGCAACAACTCGCCACGATTTGTCAAATCCAGCTCTCGACACATAGACTCCACACCCATTGTGCGACACTCCGCGGCCACCTGCTCCAACCCCTCGTTGGGCAGCGATACCAATATAAGATTGTAACCCCTAGAGGCCAACTCCAATGCAAACGCACGGCCTAGCCCCATGCTTGCTCCTGTTACCAGTGCATACTGTTGTTTCATAGTTATAAAATTTAACGTGAGTTTGACGCAAGCAAGACTCACGTTAACTAGCATCAAATCTACGAATTTTTATTAACTTGTGCAATAAAAGCTCAAAAAAGAGCATTAAACAGATAGAACCTTTAAAGATTTGAACAATGAAAAGATCATTTAGAACAATCGTAGCGATAGTTTTAGCTATCGTCACAATCACCTCCGTAGAGGCACAAAACGGTACCCAAGTGGGCAAAATCGAGGTCAATGGCCAAGGTGAGATAATGGTCGAACCCGATGAATTCAAATTCTCGATCATCATCGATGAAGAGACAACCAAAGGGCGCGTGACGGTAGGAGAGGCCGAGCGACAGATCATAGCGGCACTCAAAGAGTTGGGCATCGACAGCGATAAATCATTGTTGCTAAAGGATATTGCAAGCGCCAACGAGAAGCGCCGAAATGTGGCACGCACATCGGCTGCCTATGAGTTGAAACTCAACGACGCAGCACAGGCGCGTCAGCTCACACCTGCGCTCAACGCTCTGGCCATAAGCAGGGTAAATCTCGTGAGCACCTCGCATACTCAGATCGAGAAATATCGCTCCGAGGCTCGCGTACTAGCGGTCAATGATGCCGTGACCAAAGCACAAGAGCTATCGACAGCCTTGGGGCGCGGTCGAGTGCAATTTGCGAGCATCAAGGAGTATACGAACTACAACACCTATAATCAGCCGCTGCTCATGCGTGCCGAGAACGCCTCGGGCGTATATGGTGCATCGACAACGGAGTTTGCCCCAATTGCAGTTCGATGCAGTGTGGATGCCGAGTTTTTGAGTCTATCGAAATAGAGTCTGGATTTAATTTGATAATTTAAGAACGGTGATGCTTTGTGTATCACCGTTCTTTTTGTATATTTGTGCGGAATAGATAAAAATATAGATAACAATGAATATAGCAACCCTAACATTCAACCCTCTGGGGGAGAATACATACGTCGTGTGGGACGAGACCAAAGAGTGCATCATCATCGATGCTGGAATGTATAGCTCAACGGAGAATAGCGCCCTCGAGCGTTTTGTAGCCGACAAGGGGCTTACCCCTGTAATGGCGGTAAATACCCACGGACACTTCGACCATCTGTTGGGTGTCGAGTGGTTGCGTGGGCGCTACAACATCCCCTTTGCGCTCTCCTCTCGTGACCAATATCTGTTGGACAATTGTAAAGAGGGGAGTGTGATATATGGTATGCCAATTGGCGCTATGCCATCGAGCATGGAGGTCGATTTGTCGCAGATGGAGGAGTTGACATTTGGTAATACGACCCTCCAGATTATCGAGACTCCAGGCCACACACCAGGCCACGTTCTGCTCTACAATGCCGAGAACAAGGTGGCATTTACGGGCGACACACTCTTTTGCGAGAGCATCGGCCGAACCGACCTACCAGGGGGTGATTATGCGATGATTATGACCTCGATTCTGGAGCGTATCATGCCGCTTGGCGACGAGGTGAAGATCTATCCAGGACACGGTGGCGACTCGACAATCGGCCACGAGGCGCTCTATAATCCATATATTGTGGAGGTTCTCAACCATGAAGTAAATTTCAAATAATCGCTAGAGATGAATAAATTAATCCATAAGTTTTTGTACAAGATATTGCCACTGCGCACCTACCTTCGCGTGGTTAGCGGCATGTTGTTTTTGTTGCAGCGATTGGGATATGGCCGCCAATCGGAGATGTTGGAGTATATCTACCATCTCGAGAAGTTGCTCTCGGCAGGCGATGTAGCCATCGACATCGGAGCCAATTTGGGCTACTACTCGCGCACGATGGCACGGATTGTGGGGGCGCAAGGGCATGTATACTCGGTGGAGCCAGTGATTCCGATCTTCGATACGCTGAGGTACAACACTCGCAAGTTTCGCAACATAACACTCTACAACATCGCATTGGGCACAGAGGAGCGCTCGATCACCATGGCCAACAACACGGTGGCCTCAGAAGGGTACTTCTGCACGGGGCAAAACTTCGTACAGGAGAGTGCCGCGAGCGACGACGAGGAGTTCTCGGCTACGATGAAACGCGGTAGTGAGCTATTTGCGCAGCTCACACGTCTCGACCTGATAAAGTGCGACATCGAGGGGTATGAAGTGGTGGTACTCAACGAGATGCGCAGCATCATCGAGCGCCATCGTCCAGTGATACTGCTCGAGAGCGGAGGCGAGAAACGCCAACAGATGATAGAGCTATTTGTCGCAGAGTTGGGATATACAGCATATACGCTCGTGAATGGAGTCGAGATCGCCTTGTCGAAGAGTAGTGAAAAAGATATAATTTTTAGACCTTAAGCAACGTGAGAATAGATATACTAACAGTAGTGCCCGAGTTGCTAAGCTCGCCACTTAATGAGTCGATCCTCAAACGCGCCCAACAAAATGGATTGGTCGAAATTGTGGTACATAATATTCGCGACTACGCGACCGACAAACACCGCACCACGGATGACTATCCGTTTGGTGGCGAGGCTGGTATGGTGATGAAGGTAGAGCCTGTGTTTGCACTCATCGAGGAGTTGCAGTCGCAACGCCACTACGACGAGGTGATCTACACCTCACCCGACGGCGTGACCTACAACCAAGGCGAGGCCAATCGACTATCGACCATGGAGAATATCATCATCCTCTGCGGCCACTATAAGGGGATCGACCACCGCATACGCGAACACCTCATCACGCGCGAGATCTCGATTGGCGACTATGTATTGACGGGTGGCGAGTTGGCCGCTTGTGTCATAGCCGATTCGGTGGTACGCGTGGTACCAGGGGCTATTGGCGACGAGGCATCGGCACTCACCGATTCGTTTCAGGACAATCTACTCGCCCCACCCATCTATACACGCCCTGCGGAGTTTCGCGGATGGCGCGTACCCGATGTGTTGTTGTCGGGCAACTTCGCCCAGATCGACAAATGGCGCGAGGAGCAGTCGTGGGAGCGTACACGCAGGTTGCGCCCCGATCTATTAAACGAGGATTAGCGATGAAATACTTTCTCATAGCAGGCGAGCCGTCGGGCGATATGCACGGTGCAAATCTCATGCGAGGGATCTTGGAGGCAGACCCTATGGCCGAGTTTCGATTCTGGGGTGGCGATAAGATGGCCGAGGTTGGAGGGTGCGAGAATTTGGGGATGCACTATCGCGAGACATCGTTTATGGGGTTTGTGCAGGTGGCACTGCACATAGGCAAGATTATGGGGCAGATACGCCTGTGCCGCAGGCAGATCGCGGAGTTTCGCCCCGATGTGGTGGTGCTGATCGACTATGCAGGGTTCAACCTCAAGATCGCACAATATGCCAAGAGTCTGGGGATAACCACCCACTACTATATCGCCCCGAAAGTGTGGGCATGGAACGAAAAGAGGGTGGAGAAGTTGCGACGATGGGTCGACGAACTATTCATCATCTTCCCATTCGAGAGAGAGTACTTCGCCCAGAAGGGAATCGAGGTACATTTCAAGGGAAATCCGCTGGTCGACGCGTTGGCCATGCGCCAAGCTGCAATGGGCGATCGCGCAACATTCGTTGCCGAGAATGGATTGGACGAACGCCCAATCATCGCCCTATTGGCAGGGAGTCGTCGCAGCGAATTGCGCGAGAATATCCCGATCATGCAGCGAATTGCCGAGTCCTTTGAACAGTATCAATTTGTGGTTGCAGGGGTCGATTGGATCGGCCATGATGTATACGATAAATATTTGATCAATAGCTCGATACGCTTTGTCAAGGGCAAGACCTACGAGCTGTTACACCACAGCACAGCAGCGGTTGTGACATCGGGTACTGCGACGCTGGAGACCGCCCTGATCGGAGTGCCACAGGTGGTGGTGTATCACATCCCATGGCTGCACGAGGTGTTGCGTCCGCTGGTATTGAAGATCCCATATATTTCGTTGGTCAATATCAATTTGCAGCGCGAGTGTGTCTGCGAGATTGTGCAGTCGTCGACAGACGCTACACGCGCCATCGAGTCGTTGAGAGCGATTCTGCCCGATGGCCAACTGCGCGAACGTATGTTGGTCGACTACGACGAGTTGCGAACGATAATTGGCGAGAGCGGTGCGAGCAGACGATTTGCCGCGAAGATGGTTGAACTACTAAAAAAAGAGAGGTAAAGTGAAGATAATATGTATCGGGTGTAACTACAACGCCCACGTCGAAGAGTTGGGGACACTAAAGCGCCCCGAAGAGCCAATGTTTTTTGTTAAGCCCGACACCGCGATGTTGCGCAACAATGACCCATTCTACTTGCCATCGTTCTCACAACAGATTGATTACGAGTGTGAATTGGTGGTCAAGATCACCCGCGTGGTCAAACACATCGACACCAAATTTGCATCGCGCTGCTACGACGAAGTGGGTTTGGGAATCGACTTCACAGCACGCGACATACAGCGTCGCGCAATCGAGCAGGGGCTACCATGGGAGCAGTGCAAGGGGTTCGACCACTCGGCTGCCATATCGCCCACCTTTGTGAAACTGAGCGAGTTGGGGGGCGACGCACAAAATCTACACTTCGAGATGATGCTCAACGGAGAGGTGCGACAGAGTGGCGTGACGGCCGAGATGCTCTTTTCGGTCGACGAGATCATCAGCTATGTGTCGAGATATATGACACTCAAAATTGGCGATTTGATCTTCACAGGCACACCTGTTGGTGTTGGCACAGTGGCGGCAGGTGATAATATTCGTGCTACGTTGGAGGGGCGCGAGATGTTGAATTTTGATATACGATAGAGATGTTGTTGGAGGATACGCTACGCGAGAGGGGTCACCGATTGATCCTCGCTTCGCAATCACCACGTCGTCGCGAATTGATGACGGAGTGTGGTTTTGAATTCCGTACGGTGAAGTACGATGTCGACGAGATCTACCCCACCACCACCCCAGCGGCCGAGGTGGCAGAGTATCTCGCCAAGCTAAAGAGCGAGGGGTATCCAGAGAGATTATCGGAAGGCGAGATATTGATTACAGCCGACACAGTGGTTGTGTTGGGCGATCGAGTATTGGGCAAGCCCAAAGATGGTCACGAGGCTCATGAGATGCTTCGCGCACTCTCGGGCACCACACACGAGGTGATAACAGGTGTTGCGCTGCGCAGCGCCACCGATAGCCGCAGCTTCTCCTCCTCGACACAGGTTCGATTTGCCACGCTTAGCGAGTCACAGATTGCACACTATATAGAGCGCTACTCGCCCTTCGACAAAGCGGGTTCATATGGCATCCAAGAGTGGATCGGCTACGTCGGAATAGAGAGCATCGAGGGTTCATTCTACAACGTGATGGGACTGCCAATCCAGAGGTTGTACAGTGAATTGGCCCTATTTATTGGGTAAAAATGAGATAAAAAACTAATACAAACACTAACAACTATACATATATAATATATAATTGAGCTGTTAGCACCTCCACTTTTCACTCTCGACCAAAGAACCACCTGTAAATTTACAAAAACATTACAACACAATAGCTACCCTTGCGGCAGCTTACTTCTCCTGACTTTTCTTCGCAACAACAAGGTTGTCGGACAGATCCTCTGTGGTCTGACCTACGACAATATCTTCAAAAGAGACCTCCAACGCATTACAAATCTGGCATATCGACTTGATTGTTAGGTTCGATTTGCCCGCTTCTATGCGGCTAAGATTGGACCTTTCGATGTTACACCTATATGCGACCTCCTGTATAGTTAATTTTTTCTCAATTCTTACACGCCTGATATTCAGCGATATACGCAATATCTGATCAGTGTAATTTATTTTCATGTAAAAAAATCAAATTTTATTTTGGTTTTACAAAGATTAAAATATATCTTTGCACTGTTGGTATCATATATGATACGGAGAATATATGTAATTAATCCGCTGTGATTTTTATTATTAACATACATTTACTAACTAATTTATTTTTATATGAAGAAACATTCTATTTTTAGCAAGAAGAACATTTCGTTTTTTGTTGCAGCGGCAGTTGCCTTAGGTAGCTGTACTTCAGATCTCAACGACGACATCTCGTTGTTGGAGGATCGCATGGACTCGGTAGAGGCGGCGATCGAGGATCTTCAATCCACCATCAATGCAGGAGGATTGGTTTCACAGGTTGTGGCTACCGATACAGGTTTCGACATCTACTTCTCGGGCGATTTGACAGAGAAGATCTCTCTTACAAACGGAACCAATGGTACTAATGGTACTAATGGTACTAACGGAACCAACGGAGTTGACGGAACCAATGGCGTTGACGGAACTAACGGCGTTGACGGTACTAATGGAGTTGACGGAGTTGACGGAACCAATGGCGTTGACGGTACTAATGGAGTTGACGGAACTAATGGCGTTGACGGAACTAGCGTTACTGTAGAGGATGTTGCTGCAGCTGCTGGTTATGACTCAGTAGATGAGTGGTTGGCTTCACTTCAGGGCACCAATGGCGTTGACGGAACTAGCGTTACTGTAGAGGATGTTGCTGCAGCTGCTGGTTATGACTCAGTAGATGAGTGGTTGGCTTCACTTCAGGGCACTAATGGCGTTGACGGTCAAGACATTACAGTTGCAAACATCACATATCGTGATTGTGGTGACTACGGTCTATTCTTCTTCGAGGCTGTTGGCGAGGTTGCTGAGCGTATCATCTACATCCCAATGGATGTTGAGACTCCATCGAGCATCACTGTTTTGACCTCTACAATCGAGTTCTCGGTTAGCGAGGCGACTACCTTTGATGTAATTGTAAACCCTACAGCTAATGCAAAGGAGATCGTAGCGTTCAATCTTGTTGCAGTAGAGGGTTACACTCGTTCATCTGTATATGGTGACGGCCCAGAGGGGTTGACGCTATCTGACGAGTACATCTCTCTGGGTAATGGCCGCTACACGCTAAGCGTAACTTTCGATGGTGACGTGCTTCCAACCGATGCTATCTATATCGCAGCTACATACGAGGTTGCAACATACTTTGGAATCACGAATTATGTTGGATCAGAGACATACGCATTGTATCTTAATAGCACAGATGGTAGCGAGTACTCACGTGTAACATATCCAGAGCTTATCTCATCTACACCACTACTTGTAGCTGAGGATTTGGTTTACGACAATATGTCGGATCTTGTAGCTCCTGAGACATACTCAATCTACGAGAACGAGATTGGTGAGTTTACGTTGATCGCATCAACAGACCTTGTTAACATCAAAAGTGTTGACTTTACAAGTCCTACAGACTTCGAACTTACAGAGACGGATGGTGTTATCACATTCACTGCACCAGACATTGCGACTGACAATGACGTATGTGTTGAGTATCAAGTTGATTTCACCGTAACAGATATGAATGGTAACGTCAATATTATCACAGTTACAATCGTTGTCTATCCTTCTGAGGATATCGAGGCTGTAGCCGAGGGTAGTGGCTCTGTATGGTTGCCAGCACTTAACAATGTGGCAGTTACTATGAACGGAGACTTCTCTAGTGATTTGAGCACAGAGTTCACTTATGACTTCTCAACTGCTACTATCACAGCAGCATTCGAGGATACTTATGACATCGGTTCATTGGGTGTTGAGCTATCTGACGAGGATGCAGCGAAACTTGTTACAGCTTCATATGACGAGGGTGAGGTAACATTTAGCATGAGCGATGCAGATGGTATCCTTCTTCAGCCAGGTTCTTATGCATTGACTATCGAAGGTGTGGCTACTCCAGCTACTCCAGAGGGAACTAACACACTTGAGCCAGTAGTTGTTACATTGACACAGACAATCGATGTTCAGATCCCAGGATACCAGGTTAACTTGCTTGATGGTGTTGAGGTTGAGGATAATGTTTACTATGTTAACGACTGGGTAAATATCGACGTTACAACTCTTGTTGAGGCTGGTTCTGGTGCATTGATTTCTGAGTCACCTTATCCATATGTATTCGACAACAGCGTTGCAAACGGTGACAATGTTATCACAAATCTTGGAGTTCGTAGTATGGTTTACTACACAGAGGAGTACACTAAGACCTCAATTGTTAGCTTCCCTGCAACAAGCGATGCTTCTGAGTTCACTGCCGAGGTATCATTCTACTACTTGTTGTCAACAGGTGTAATGTTCCCTGTTACAGTTGAGGATGTAACCGATGCCGACGGAGATGATGTAACTGCAATTGATGTTACATTCAACGAGATCACGTTGATAGATGCAAACCTTGTTTACGAGGATGTAGTAGATGATGCACTAACTCTTAGCTACGCTGATAATTATGGAGATGCAATATTGCCATCTATATGTTTGGTTTGCGCAAAACAAAATAATGGAGCAGTGACTGCGTTGGAAAGTCTAGATGCATTTACATCAAATGATGCTACTCAGCCAATGATCTTCGACGATACTTATGGAGATCTTGTAGAGTATACATTCGAGGTTCTTGAGGATATTCTATACTATGCTGACGGTCTTGTGGCTTCTCTTCCATCAGGAAGTCCTATCATAAAGGTTATCTCTGTAGACGAGGATGGCGCGATCTCTATCGCTCTTCCTTTGAACTTGAACTGGACTGGTGCTGAGGATGTCGTATACGGTCAGGTTGTTAAGGTAACAGCTGTTGACTGCTTCGGTGCTGAGGTTACTTACGAGGTAGAGGTTCAGGTAGGAATGTAATACGACTGAGAATACACAACTTAGTTTTTTCAAGGGGAGGAGGTGCCACACGTTGGTTGCCTCCTCCCTGCTTTTTGTATCTATCCTCGCGGCAGGAGGGGGCAGTCAGATCTATTTCGACATTATTTATCGGCAAATAAATTGGAAGTTTCGAAAAAAAAATCTATATTTGCATCTGCAATTGAGGAGATTGCCCAGGTGGTGGAATTGGTAGACACGCTACTTTGAGGGGGTAGTGGACATTAGTCCGTGTGAGTTCGAGTCTCGTCCTGGGCACAACAGAAAAGGTTAGATGGTTGATTTACAGCTGTTTAGCCTTTTTGCTTTTCTATTTTTGCTGATAAATTGCCGATAATTTTTGGATCTTGAATGAAAATGCCCCAAAGATTGTTACATCTTCGAGGCGTTTTCGGTGCATACCAAATACCATACTACTGGCATTGATAACACAAAGATAACGATTATTTCGGAGCGGGCAAACTTTGGGCGATCTTTTTTTGTTTTCGGCCGTCTGTCGGTCTGTCGTTGGCCGTCGGTTGGCCTCAACGATCCACCACTACTACCACCACTACTACACACAAAAAAAGAGACGAGGCACGCGTGGTGTCTCGCCTCTGGTCGTCTCGTTGGGTGGGTGGGGTGCTTCTTCACACCTCTACAAAAGTATTGGTTTTTTGCGGAATTTGCAAGATTGTGGCCGTTGAGGTTTTGACACTCCGCAGGGTGCTGCTGCGAGGTCTCCCGCGAGGTCTCCCGCGAGGTCTCCCGAGAACACAAAAAAAAGAGGCGATAACGCCTCTAATTTATGGGTGTATACCCTTGGGGTTTTTGTAGGTTTTCCCTTGCTTCGTCCTTGCTTCGAACAGAATTTTCCGACCTGCGAAATACCACTAGAACTACCTCGCAAAACGCCTCTAATTTATGGGTATGCACGTTGGGGCTTTTCGGCCGTTTTCTCGGGCTTCGCTCGGGCTTCGTTGCTATTTTCGACCTGCGAAATGCACTGCGAAACTGCCCCTAAAACTGCCCCTAAAACCACCCTAAAATGTGGTGCTATCGAGCGAGATGATATTTTCAGATATCGCCTCGATGATATAGCGGTCGATCAGCGTTTGCAGCGGGTGGAGATGCTCGGCGATCTCGTCGTTACATCTATCGCTCTGCGATTCACCGTAGACATCTTCGACGGCGTTGAGGATTAGGCCGTGCAGGTCGGAGATCGCGCATTTGGCGGTGATTAGTGCCTCGGTGGCCTCGGATGCTGTGCGCTTTATTGAGGCGGTGTTTTGTCTGCTCTTTTTCATGATTTTGTTGTGTTATGCCCCCTTTGGCGGGGGCGGTTCGTGATTAGTAAACTGTGATTAGGTTCTCGACGCGGAACGAGCGGAACGCCTCGGCCTCAACGTCGTAGTAACGGAGTGTTGAGGGGTTGGCCTCTCTGCCGCCGTCTTTGATCAGGTGGGCAACGTTGCGGAGTGTACCTCGTGCGATCCTCAACGATCCGTCGACCTTTGTATAGGCGAATTTCGCCACCTCTGCGGCCATCTTGCGAGCGAGGCGGTAGATGTTCCACGCCTTGGCCAAACACGCAGCAAACGCCTCGCCTGTGCTCTGTGCGAGGCTGTGCGCTCGCTTGAATACCTCGGTTCTGAAATTGTTTCTCATAGCTCTGATTTTATTAGTTAAGTAGATACTCTTTAAACTCCGCGTCTGTGTAGTCGCTAGCCACCTCGTCGCCCTCTGCGTCGTAGACTGTACAGTTGAGCGATACTAGGGCGTATGTTAAGTAGCTAGCGTTGGTGCTGCCCTCGTGCTTGCCGTCGATCTCGACCCATCCGTTGAACACTACCAACATCTCGCCATCCTCGATCTCAACCTCTCGGATCTCGTTGAATGGGCGGTCTAGCCTCTCGGCTAGGGTCTCGTAGACATCGTAGCTGATTAGGTGGGCTGTGTTTGATAGTTGTGGGTTCATGGCTTATTATACTTTAGTTGTATTCCTGTATTACAAATATAACTATAATATAATTAACCACCAAATAAAATCACATAAAAATACAAATAAATGTTAATTTCTGCTACTTTGATTATATTTTAGTATTATTTTATTATCTTTGTAGCGAAAACACTAATTAAATTATAGTATTATGGAATTAAGAATAAAAGAGGTGTGCAAAGAAAAGGGGGTAACGCAAAAACAACTCTCGGAGCTTTCGGGTATTGCAGAGGTTAGTTTGAGTAAATCCATCAACGGTAACCCGACTATCGGGACACTCGACAAGATCGCCGCCGCCCTGGGTGTGGAGATAACGGAGCTGTTCAGCACATCGGGTAGTAGCGGCCTTGTCTGCCCCAACTGTGGTGCATCGTTAGAACTAAAAATTAAGGAGGAGTAGCAGATGGAGCAAATCTAACTAATCCAAAGCAAGATCTACGAGATCAGAGGGCAAAAGGTGATGTTGGATCGAGACCTTGCGCAGATGTATGGGGTCGAGACTAGAATCCTAAAACAGGCCGTCAAACGTAATATCGAACGTTTTGAGGGCGAAGACTTTATGTTTGAACTCACTAAAGAGGAGGCTTCAAGATCACAATTTGGGATCTTGAACGTTGGAGGTCGAGGCAGCAACATCAAATATCTGCCGTTTGCCTTTACGGAGCTTGGTGTGGCGATGCTTAGTAGTGTGTTAAGATCCTCAACTGCCATCGAAATCAACCGCTCTATTATGAGGGCTTTTGTCACCGTTCGTCACTCTTTGCTAACCTCGACACCCACCAACCAAATATCGGAGCTGAAAACGGAGCTAAACAGCCTCAAAGAGTATATCGAGGAGGTATTCACCGACTACAACGACATCAACGACGACACACGTATGCAGTTGGAGCTGATAAACGAGACGCTTGCAAAATTGCAGTCGGGCAAAAACGCACTCGGCAAACCTCGGCGGATGATCGGATACAAACGCGAGGGCGAGGAGAAGTAAACCGTTTGACATCACAAATTGTGATCTTGGACGTTGAGGCTGCAAAAATAGATCGAGGGGGTGGCTGCGGGGCTGCCCCCTCGAATGGTTAATATTATGTAATTTTTCGCGGTCTCTCTCGCGTGCGAGCGCGTAGATGTCCGAAAAGTCACTACACGCTCTGTGGTGCGGGTTCTGCTGCTTGATCTCTCTCGCGTGCGCGCGCGTAGAGACCCCAAAAAATTCGTTTCGTGCTCTCTAGGGCGGTTTCTTGCGGCGCTGCTCCTCGGCTCTCATTTCGTCCAATGCGCTCTCGCACTTGGCTGTTATCGCCTCAACATCGTCGCGGAGTGTTCGGCTGAATGGCAGTATCTCGCGCAGGGTTTTGAGGGCTATCGAGGCGGTGGGGCGTTGCATATCGAGCAGGGCGGCGGCATCGCTGATCGTACTTGCGGCGGCTAGGTCGATCAACATCCGCACGGCGACCTTTCGAGCGTCGGCACACCTATATGCTCGGCCACTGTCGAACGCCTCGCGGGTCAACGTATAGTGACTGCATATTGTCGAGATTATCGCCTCGGCCTGTTGTTTGGGTGTCATCTACTTTTGTCTAGTTTAGAGGGTAACTAAAACATCTGTTTTGCGCGTGTTTTATCACAACCAATTGTCTACAAAAAATGTATACAAGGGTGTATTGTTATACTATACACGTTTAGGGTGGCGAACATCTCGCACATTCCGCTCTAATTTGTCGATCTAGTTCACCGATCATACTATCACTTTTGCTGCTTGAATTTAGTATGTTTCGGATCTTGCTACGCATACGGCTCAACTCCGAGCGAGATAGGTTTGGATTGTGCATCTTGACATCATCCGTAAACCTCTTTAGGGCGTTGTGATCTTGCCGCAACTGTTCATTTGCTAGCTGACTAAAGAAGCGATTTGCCCCATCCCCTGCGGTTTTGATTTTGTAGTTTCCGTTCATCTCTACGAGCTTTGTTATTCGTTCAAATGTGGCAGTGTAGTTGCCAATGAGTAGTGTGTAAAATTGTGGATCTTGGAGCGTTTGCAGTGTTATCACACCCTCGCCCGACCACTTTAGTTGCTGCTTTAGTTTGCGGAGGTATCGGATCTCATACCTCAACGTATATCCATCGAGTTTTACGCCATCCTTTTTGAGTACCTCCGCCCCTTTGTCGTAGAACGTATAGCAAAATGTCGGTTTCTTGGCTTGAGACTGAAAACTGACGGTCTGCACATCCTTATACTTGTTATGGGTGTTGCGTATGCTCTTTGGGTATGCCCACAATAGGTCGTTGTACCTCGCTGGCGGTTGGGTCATTTGGTAGCTGCTACCAAACTCTAGCCCTGTAACACGTGCCTGCGTGGATGAAATATGGAGCATTTTGCAAACCTCATTTATTTGGTGACACACCTCTGCAAATGTTGGTGCGGTGACATTTGAGCCGTCAAACCATTTTGGAATACTCCCCGAACACTTTGCGGAGTATGGCGGCGATGTTAGTTGTCTGAAATCTTTCACATATTCAATTCTGACATTTCCCATATACCCAACATCTTTGCCATCTCTCATAAAGAACCGCAACCCCTCGAAAACCTCGTCGCCAACATCGTAGCGACTGACCCAAAAGGTTACATTGTCGTACATACTAACTGCACTCTTTTGGATCGATAAAATAGAGCTTGTGGCGCGAGATCTCTCGGTCGGCCTCGACCCATATATCTTGCACATTGATACCCTTGTGGCGCAGGTATTGCACCTCTTTGCGAGGGTCGGAGGTGTGAATAAGCTGCATGATTTTGTGCGAGGAGTAGCGGCGGCCATCGGCGAGCAAAATAAATAGAGCGTTTTGTAGCGGTGATAGCGAAATTTTCGTATCTTTGTAGTGCGCTAAAGATCTTGCCCCTGCGCTCTGCCTTGGAGCTGTGGGGGCTTGGTTTTTCTTTGCCATCGTCTACCTGCCATTTCCCAATAGTTCGTCGATCTGCGATTTGCGGTATCGGGGCATATCGCCCACCTTTGTGGGGAGGAGATAGCCCGACTGCTGCCACCTCCAAAGGGTCGATTTGTCGACGCTTAGGATCTCGCTCACCTGCTTGATGGTGTACAACACATCGTCGGGCTTGGCCTCAACTTCGCGTCTATATTTGTCGATTGCGCCCTCGACGAGGGTTGCGAATGCCTTTTGCAGCTCGTTCGCCTTGATTGTGATACTTAGGTTGGGATTTGTGCCCAACAACTCTAAAGTCTCCATTGTCTTTGTTTTTATGTGGTTATGCAATCCGCTCAATTCTGCGCAGTAATTGAGTGGAATTGCACTGCAAAGATACAATGGCGATATAGGCAAAAAAAGGGGTACCCCCGTACAAAATGAGGGTACCCTTATGTTATATTCACGCGTGCGATGCGCGCGCACGAAGTTAATCTAAATCAAATGGTTTGTCAAGTGCCTAGATCGCAAATCTGATCTATCTCGTTTTTATTTGCGACCGAGCACCCGCCATTGTTCACATCGATAAACCTCTGCGAGAGCTTCTCATAACTCCACAACCTGCCGAATACGCGCCATTTCGAGGCGATCCCCAAGGCGGCAGACATTCTATCGGCCAAATATGCCTGTTGGTATCTCGTGTGCCCCTGCTCGATCCACTGATATTCGGCCGTTAGATACCCCGCCTCAACGGCTCGATCAAGCAACACCTTTGCGGCGGGCGATGTTAGGTCGGCAGGAAGAGGATGATCGATACCTATTTGCCTACGTGATGCCTTAATCCGCTGAAACCTTGCCTCACCGAGCGGCTTATCATAGCCATAATCCTCGCATAGAGTGTCAAATTCATTCACGAACTGATAATACAATTGCAACAAAACATCTATTTGCTTCAACGCCAACCGCTCCTTAGTAGATATACTCCCTCTATTGCATCCGCTTTCAAGATATGTAAGAGTCGAAAATAATCTTTTAACTCTTGATATGCAAGCTCTCGCAGAGCGATCCGATTCTCTTAAATCAGCCTCAACCTCAACTAACAACGGAGTATGGTTGATTGTGAAATAATCTACATTTGCAACAAACCGCTCTATTCCCATGAGGCGAAACACCTCTGCCATCGACTGAGCAAACTCTTCTGGCCGCAATATCTTGCCATCCTCTCTAATATGAAGAGAGCAGAGATTTTCGCCCATAGATAGCAACCCCCAAAACGCCTTTATATTCTCCATTACTCCAACAATTTTACAAGTTCAACTTTCATGTCATTATCAATGTCTCGGTAGCGGGCAAAGGCTCGCGAACCCTCTTTGTGGCCGCTCAACGCCCCCACTAAGTTGGGATCTTTCACCTGCTTGTAGAGGTTGCCCACAAAGGTACGCCGAGCCAAGTGCGACGATGCCACCTCGTAGATCGGCCGCGGTTCGCTCTCGCCTGTCAAGGGGTTGCGCACCTGCACCACCCTCGATACCCCTGCAAGCTCAAATACCCGCTTTATGGCGTTGTTGTACTTCTGCTCCGAGATGTAGGGCAGCAACTTCACTGGGTCGCTATATGCGTATCGTTTGAGGATCTCCAACGCCGTTGCATTGAGCGGAACGGTCACCGTTAGCGGCCGCCCATCCTTGGTTTTGCGCGGCACATACTGAATCGCACCCCCCACAACACTCTGCGGCGTTAGCTTGTAGAGGTCGCCCACCCTGCACCCGATGCAGCACTGAAACACGAATATGTCTCGTTGGATGGCGAGTTGAGGATGTGCGCCGAGATCCACACACTCGATCTGCTTGCGCTCGTCGATGGTGATGTAGTCGGGTGTGCCGTAGACGCACTCTTCAATTTTTATCGGAGGTAGGTTTGTGGTCTTGTGCTCCTCCACACACCACCGCAAGAATGTGCGTATCTTGGTGAATATATCATTGATCGTATTTTGACCGCGCGGCAACGGTTGTCGAGCTTCGGGGATTAGAGATAGGATCTTTTGATACTTTGACTTCTCGCAAAGGGTGTGCTCCTCGCGCAGAAATTTATCAATATCTCGGAGCGTTGAGGTGTTTATTGTGTCGAGATCCAACGTTACGCCCCTATACGCCTCATATCGTCGCAATATTCGACATATCACCCTAAAGTTACGTTTGCGCACCTCCGATAATTTGCGCACCTGCAAGAACTCCTCGAACACCTCGAAGAATGTTTGTTTGGCGGCTTCCTCTTTGGCCTCGAACTTTTCGGGATAGTGGAATTTGTCGACGATGGCCGCGAGCCACTCGCCGCACACTTTGTCGGGGTCGGTCTCGGTGAATGTATTGAGTATGGTGGTACAAAGAGTATCGAGCTTTGTTTTGATCTCGGCTTGTTCTCGGCCAAAGGTTGCCGATTTAAGTTCACTCTTTTTGCCGTTCCACGTTTTGGGATCTATGAAGATTCCGCTTTTTGCCCTCACCTCTATACGGATCCACCCACGAAACGAAACATTATTTCGGCCTTGCCTGTCTGCTTATCGACTTTTGCGGATAGACGTTTGATGATCTTTGCCGTTAGTACTATTTTTGGTATGCACAACAAAGATAAAAGTTTATCGGCAATAAATACAAGTTTTTGCCGATAATTATGCAAATACATGCAATACCGTGCAATTTACATCCGAAACAAACAGACGACACAACAATCTAAAAACCAACAACATAACCACCAAAACCGCTAATTTTCAACAACTTACCCAAACCCCTAAAATCGCATATTTCAAAAATCGTCCTGAGCACAATAGAAAAGGTTAGATGGTTGGTCAACAACTGGTCAGCCACCTTTTAGCGTAACTTGCTATTAGTCAATGTGCATATATTGGCGAAAAGCACGAGTCCTACATAGTTGACTACATAGAGCCTGATTTTC
>JBCQUH010000012.1:0-38350 GCA_047174185.1 Rikenellaceae bacterium
ACACATCTGTTAATCTTTTATTGTGTCAAGTTATTACAAGCCTAATTTATGCACCCTTATATTGGGGTGTGTAACTAATTTATTTACAGATGAAAACAGCCTATACTTAGCAAGTAAAATAAATGGCTGCAATGTAAAAATAGACTACAAAAACCAAACAGTAGTATTAAAAAATAAAGCAAAAAAAATATTATGACAGTCGCTATTATACAAATATTATTTGGGCTAATAGTTGCAATCGAGCTAATTTGCAAATTTACTAAAAGTGTAACTGCATCGGATATTACATATTATATATGTCGCCCATTTGGTATTCCAATGAAAATGATTTATGGATTACTCTTTCGGGCGATATTAGTCGCTTGCGGAAGTATTGCCTTATACTCAGGGGTAGTATCTATTCTAAATTATCTCTGTTAGAATAAGTTGCTGTAGCTTATATTGCAAGGTATTTTGGTAAGATTGATTCTATCTAAAACAACCCATTAAGAACCCGCTCATCGAAGTCGCCGAACCATGAGTGAAGCTGCTGCATTGAGCGGGTTTTCATTTCGGGGGTAATGTGTACATATACTGTGCGGATGGCAAAGATTATGGCGGCTAAATCGTCGGTGAATCCTGCCACGGGAATTACGTCGGGAATAGCATCTAAGGGGCATATAAAATACCCCAAAGCACCAATAATCAATGCCTTTTGAGCCGCTGGCACATCGGGCGACTTCACCACTTCACGAGCCAATAACACACAGTATATCAGCTTCACACCTGCCTTTTTAGCCACACGCACAAGCTTCTGACTGAGGCTGTTATCTGTATATTCAATTTGATACTTTTCGTAATCTGAAGGTCTCATAATTCTAATCTGTTTTGGTTTACGCAGACAAAGATAGGCAACTCTACTGCCACAGCGTTGCATAGTGTCAGCATAATTTTACGACAAGAAATGACAGCAAATCTTAAAATGCGATATTTGCAAATCTCAGAAAAATCCTTACCTTTGCTGACGATATAAGCATATCAACAGCGCAAAGCAGAATATAGCGATATAAAGCACTTCGCTCGTTTCTAAATCGTTAGCAGTTACCGATAAATAAGAGGCAATGTGTTGATTTTGAGAGAGTAGCAATTTGCAGTATGACTTGCTTGGTGGCAAACAACCCGATCATCACAATCGTGACCGCAGACCACACGACATATGGCAGATAGTCCCACGTCGTCGGCTCGTCGTGCACATCGCCTCGGATGATGACAAAATCTCGGGGACTGATACTGCGCTCAACCTCTCGCTTGGATATGACATGAGGCACTACCTTTTCGTCAACACTAATATCTGTCGATGTGATCACATGCGCATACGCACCTAAACTTATATTTGGAACGGCTATCAGATCTATCGAGATCAGAGCCGAGAGTGTGGCCACCAATGGGATAGCCAACAACATAATGCGTTGGCCGATATACGATGCCTTGCCGCGAAACAGCACCACATAGAGACCATAGAGCAGAGCCGAGATGGCGATGCTCTCTACCAAAAAGACAATAATTCGCTCCATAGCCTACTCCTCCTTTCCGCTCTCCTCGCTGAGCATCGCCAACAACTCGCGACGCTCCGCAGGGGTTTTGGCAAAAAACGACAACATGGCTGAGTGTGATCCTCCGAACAGATCGCGCTGCATACGCTCCATGGCGTGCTGAGAGTAATCCTCGCGAGCAACAGCTGCCGAATACAAATTGACCTTGCTCATCTGTTGATAGGTCAAAAATCCCTTGGATACCAATGTTCGAACCACTGTCGATATTGTTGTGTAGGCTGGGCGAGGTTCGGGGAACGCTGCCACAATGTCGGCTAGGAACATCCCTTTATGATCCCATACAATTCTCATAATCACCATTTCGGCTCTTGTCAACTCTCTCATAATGCTATATTTTTTTAGGTTTATTTTAACTATCTAAACACAAAGATATAACTATTTGCCTAACAATGCAACTATTTTTATAGTTTATTTCAGGTGAAAAATAAAATAGCTCCACAACTTGTTGTTGTAGAGCTATATACGACGTAAAAAAAATTATATGGTAAACATCACGTTGTATGCCAACTTGACCGAAAGGTGTTTTCCATCTTTGGAGGCAGGCACCCACTGCGGAGAGGATTTGATGACGCGAATCACCTCGTTGGATAGTACGGGGGCGGGCGACGAAATAACCGTTATCTTGTCGGGGTAGCCATCCTTGTCAATCACGAATGAGATTATGACATTGCCACCGATCTTCTTGCGCACGGCCTTTTTGGGGAATTCAATGCGCGAAACCAACCACTGTTGAAATGCCGTGTGATCTTTCTCTTGGAAGGTGGGCATTATTCGAGAGATCGCCTGCGTGCTCTTCTCATCCTTATCTTTATCTTTTTTGGCTGCGAATGTAGTATGCGTGAGCATCAAAAATGCCATTGCGAGTAGCACTGTTTTTGATATGTTTCGTAACATTTGCTTAGATTATTTATCTATACCAACGCAAAAATCCTCACTTTATTCTATAGCTGCGCCAAAAAATGGTGTCGCCACAGCTGGCTTCGACTTGTGATAGGCCGCCAAACCTCGCTCCAGAAAGTCGATATACTCCTCGACATTTAGATTGTAGCCGCGCGCAGGGATCAGCTCCTTGCCGTCGCGCCCCAATACTATATAGTATGGTTGTGCGTTTTGGCCAAACCTCTCGAGCGCCATATGTGAGTTGACACGCCCCACGGTTTTGAGCACGCGTCCACTCGCGGTGGTCACCCATTGGGAGCTTGGCAACTGCTCGCGATCGTCCATATAGAGCGCCACGATCACATAATCGTCGCTCAACATCGTACTTACGCGCTTGTCGCTCCACACACGCTGCTCCATCTCTCGGCAATTTACACATCCATGTCCTGTGAGGTCGACCAACAACGGTTTGCCCACCTCGTTGGCATAGGCTTGCGCTTGGTCGATATCGAAAAAGCGCACAAGTCCGTTGGCAGCTCTCTCGGTGCCACCATCTGCGCTGGTCACCATCGACATACTCTCCACAGGGGGCGGCAGATAACCTGCCAAAGGTTTGAGCGGTGCACCCCATAATCCTGGAATCAAATATACCACAAACGAAAAGACTGTAATCGAGCAGATCAAACGCCCGAAGCCAATCTTCTCAACCGACTGCTCATGCTCAAATCGCAACTTTCCCAATAGATAGAATCCCAGCATTGCAAAGACAACGATCCAGATCGAGAGATAGACCTCGCGTCCCAAGATCCCCCAATGGTAGGTCTGGTCGGCCACGCTCAAGAACTTCAACCCCAGAGCGATCTCCAAAAATCCCAACACAATCTTGACCGATCCCAACCATCCGCCACTCTTGGGTAGGCGCTGCATAAATGCAGGGAATATTGCCACCGCCACAAATGGTAGTGCAAAGGCTACGGAGAAGGCCAACATGGTGATGATTGGCTGCCAAAATTCGCCCGATGTCGACTTAATCAACACCGATCCGACGATTGGGCCAGTGCACGAAAACGAGACTAAGACTAGCGTTAGCGCCAAGAAGAAGATGCCGCCCAAGCTCTGCTTATCGGCTTTGGAGTCGCTACGATTGACCCATGACGAGGGCAGTGTGATCTCAAATGCACCGAAGAACGATGCGGCGAAGATCATAAACGCAACGAAGAATAGGATGTTGGGCAGCCAGTGTGTGGCGATCCAATTGAATATATCGGCCGTCACAGCGTCACCCCCCAGTAGATAGGTGATCATGATGATTGCGGCAATAGGCAACGTATATAACACGACGATAAATAGACCATAGATGGCCGCCTGCAAACGCCCTTTTGAGAGGTTGTTGCCACCCTTCATAAAGAACGATATGGTCATTGGCACCATGGGGAATACACATGGGGTGAGGAGTGCTGCAAATCCCCATAGCATCGCCTCTATGATGGTCATCCATAGCGAATTGTCGCCATGGGAATTCTCTAGTACTATCACGAATTCCTCGCTGCTAGGGGGCATGCAGTTAGAGTCGTTACACATCATCCACTCGGCCTCGACGCTCAATTGCGACACCTTGCGAGAGTCTACACGTAGCTGCTGCTCGAAGGTCACGCGACCCGAGTAGAAGCCTATATCTTGTCTGAAAATATCATCCCACTTGATGGTTGGCTGCTCGATGGATGATAGCTCTCCGATTAGCTCTACCCCATCGCTCGCCTCGAACTCTATGCGAGTGGGATTTGGCCCATCGACATAACTGCGTAGGTCGTAGATATGCCATCCGTCGGGCACTGTGGCACTCACGCTAAACTGGTAGCGATTGCCGCCTAATGATCTCAATTGTGGCTCCTCCCACACTACACTCTCTTGGGCTGATACCACCCCTACAACACACACAACGCAGAGCGTTATGACACATCTCAAAAACGATTTCATATTATCCATAATTATACAACCAACAAAAATAGTGATATTATTTTGAAAACCACAACGAATTGACTATCTTTGTGCGTTAAATATTAAAGATTAGATATAATAATGGAGTATAATTTCACTGAGATAGAGCGTAAGTGGCAACAAGAGTGGCGCGAGCGTAAAACATACCATGTAGAGGTAGATCATTCGAAACCCAAATTTTATGTCCTCGACATGTTTCCATATCCATCGGGGGCAGGTCTACACGTGGGGCATCCATTGGGTTATATCGCCTCGGATATCTATACACGCTACAAGCGATTGTGTGGATTCAATGTGTTGCATCCGATGGGCTACGATGCCTTTGGATTGCCAGCCGAGCAGTATGCTATCCAGACTGGGCAACATCCGCGCAAGACGACGGAGCAGAATATTGCGCGCTATCGTGAGCAGTTGGACAAGATCGGATTTAGTTTCGATTGGGATCGTCAAGTGCGCACGTGCGATCCAGAGTATTATCACTGGACGCAATGGGCGTTCTTGGAGATGTATGCTCATTACTACAATACGTCGACTGAAAAGGCAGAGAAGATCGATAAATTGGTCGAGCACTTCGAGGCAAATGGTAGCGAGGGGATTACGGCCGCTTGTACTCAGCAGTTGAACTTTACGGCCGATGAATGGCGTGCGATGGACGAGGCCGAGCGTGAGGCGACGTTGCAGAACTATCGCTTAGCGTTCCGTGCCGATACGATGGTCAATTGGTGTCAGGGATTGGGTACGGTTTTGGCCAATGATGAGGTGAAGGATGGATTGTCGGAGCGTGGTGGTTTTCCTGTGGAGCAGAGGCAGATGAAGCAGTGGTTATTGCGCGTAACGGCCTATGCTAAGCGTATGTTGGATGGATTGGATAATGTGGAGTGGAGTGAGTCGTTGAAGGAGATTCAGCGCAACTGGATCGGTCGTTCGGTGGGCGCACAGGTCTTCTTCGATATTAAGGATTCGCAGAAGAAGTTGGAGATTTTTACAACTCGTCCCGATACGATCTATGGCACAACATTTATGGTTATCGCCCCCGAGCATGAGTGGGTCGAGGAGCTAACAACGGCCGAGAATCGCGAGGCGGTCGAGGAGTATATCGCCCAGACGAAGCGTCGTTCGGAGCGCGAGCGTATAGCCGACACGAAGAGGGTGAGTGGAGCAGCGACAGGAGCCTATGCGATCAATCCATTTACGGGTCGCGAGATTCCGATCTATATCTCGGATTATGTGCTTGCAGGTTACGGTACAGGAGCTATCATGGCTGTTCCAGCGCACGATTCACGCGACTGGGCTTTTGCGCGCCACTTCGGATTGGAGATTACGCCAGTGGTCGAGGGTGGTAATATCGAGGAGGCATCGTATGATGCCAAGCAGGGGCAGTTGATCAATTCGGGCGAGTTGAATGGCATGGATGTCAAAGAGGCGATCCAAGTGATGTTCGACGAGGTTGAGAAGCGCGGTTTGGGTAAGAGGTTGACGAACTACAGATTGCGTGATGCAATCTTCTCGCGTCAGCGCTATTGGGGTGAGCCATTCCCTGTCTACTACAAGGATGATGTTGCCTACCCTATTGCGATGGATCAGTTGCCATTGGAGTTGCCCGCTATCGAGAATTATGGCCCAACGGAGCAGGGAGAGCCACCTTTGGCGCGTGCTACGAATTGGACAACCAGCGAGGGGTATAGCTATGAGTTGTCGACCATGCCTGGATTTGCAGGTTCGTCGGCCTACTATCTGCGTTATATGGATCCTCACAATAGCGAGGGGTTGGTAAGCCGCGAGGCGAATGAGTATTGGCGCGATGTGGATCTATATGTTGGTGGTATTGAGCATGCTACGGGTCACTTGATGTATTCGCGTTTTTGGAATATGTTCCTCTATGATTTGGGCGTTGTCTGCGAGGAGGAACCATTCAAGAAGTTGATTAATCAAGGTATGATTCAGGGTCGTTCGAACTTTGTATATCGTATCGTGGGTACAAACAAGTTTGTGTCGTATGGCATCAAGGGTGAGTACGAGACGCAGGAGATACACGTGGATGTGAATATCGTCAAGAATGACGTGTTGGATTTGGAGGCCTTTAGAGTTTGGCGACCAGAGTTTGCCGATGCAGAGTTTGTGTTGGAGGATGGCAAGTATGTGTGTGGATGGGCTGTGGAGAAGATGTCGAAGTCGATGTACAATGTGGTCAATCCCGATATGATTGTTGAGAACTATGGAGCCGATACGCTGCGTATGTATGAGATGTTCTTGGGACCATTGGAGCAGTCGAAACCATGGGATACCAATGGAATTGATGGTGTGCATAAGTTCCTGAGAAAGTTCTGGCGATTGTATTTCGACCGCGAGAGCAAGATGGTGTTGAACGACGAAAAGCCAACGGCTGCGGAGTTAAAGACTCTGCACAAGACGATTAAGAAGATCCGCGAGGATATCGAGAACTTCTCGTTCAACACCTCGGTCTCGGCCTTTATGATCTGTTTGAATGAGTTGGGCGAGTGTCATAAGCGCGAGATTGCCGAGCCACTTACTATCTTGATCGCTCCATTTGCCCCACATATTGCCGAGGAGTTGTGGCAGATTGCAGGGCACGATGGTTCGGTGTTCGATGCAGAGTATCCTCAATTTGACGAATCGTTATTGGTTGAAAGTTCGTTTGAGTACCCTGTGATGATGAATGGAAAGTTGCGCTTTAAGCTAACATATGATTTGAGTAAAAATCCAAAGGAGATAGAGGCGGAGGTTATCGCTCACGAGATTGCTCAAAAGTGGTTGGAGGGCAAAGCGCCAAAGAAGGTTATTGTCGTAAAGGGTAAAATTATTAATATCGTATACTAATGAAAAAGATATTCATGTCGTTGTTGTTGATGGTCGCACTGTCGACCGCAACAGCTGCCGAGCCACTGCACATTCCCATCTGGGACAATAGTACCGCTCCGCACTCTAATGGGTTGAGTGGCGAGGATAAGAAGTTGGAGAATGGCAACTATCAAAATATTACGCATACAGACCTATATATCTATGAGGCGGATCGCGAGAAGAATACAGGTCAGGCGATCTTGATCTGCCCTGGTGGCGGATATGGAGCTGTGGCAGTTGGCAAGGCTGGAATTGAGTTTGCAGAGTGGTTGTCGGCCGAGGGTATTACGGCTGCAGTGTTGAAGTATCGCCTGCCCAATGGAGTTAAAGAGGTGCCATTCGAAGATGTCGAGGCTGCGATGAAGGTTATGCGTCAGCGTTCGCGTCAACTGGGGTATGATCCCAATAAAGTTGGTCTGTCGGGTTCGTCGGCAGGCGGACACTTGGTGTCGTGGTTTGCGAGCATGGCCGACGAGAGTGTTAAGCCCAACTTCACGGTGTTGTTTTTCCCCGTTATTACGGGCGATAAAGGGGTGGCTCACGAGGGTTCGTTCAATAATTTGTTGGGTAAGGATCGCTCGACAACCCAGACGCTCTACCACTCGGTTGAGAGGTTGGTTGATAAGAATACCCCACCGTCGTTGATCTTCCACTCGAGCGACGACAAGTTGGTGCCAGTCGAGAATGGTGTTCGCTATTATGAGAAGCTAATAGAGTTCAAGATCCCTGCGGCTATGTATCTCTTCCCCACGGGTGGCCATGGATGGATTATGAGAGATAAAGTGCCAGTCGAGCTATGGGGACCTTTGATGCTTGATTGGATGAAATATATAAACAAATAAGATAATAAATAAACTAGAATAGATGGCAGATAATTCAATTTTGATGCGCCTCGATGGACTCAAACTTAAATATGAGGAGTTGTCGGGAAAGCTTACCGATCCCGAGATAATCGCTGATAACAAACTCTTTACTCAGCTTATTAAGGACTATAAAGAGTTGCAACCGATCATCGAGACATCGGATAGATTCCGTACTGCATTGGCCAATCTGGCCGAGGCCAAAGATGTGATGGCCAACGAGAAGGATGAAGAGTTCCGCGAGATGGCGCGTGAGGAGATCGCCGAGTTGGAGCCTGCTCTGGAGCGCATGGAGGAGGAGATCAAACTGTTGTTGATCCCCAAAGATCCACAAGATAACAAGAACGCAATTGTCGAGATCCGCGGAGGTACGGGTGGCGACGAGGCTGCAATCTTTGCAGGTGATTTGTTGCGTATGTATATGAAATATGTCGAGACAAAGGGTTGGAAGTATGAGATCACCAACACCTCGGAGGGTTCGTCGGGCGGCTATAAAGAGGTTGTGATGAAGGTTACAGGAGCCAATGTTTATGGTACGATGAAGTATGAGTCGGGTGTGCACCGCGTGCAGCGTGTGCCTCAGACCGAGACTCAGGGACGTGTCCACACATCGGCCGCTTCGGTGGCGGTATTGCCCGAGGCTGAGGAGTTTGATATTGAGGTGTCGATGAATGATGTCCGCAAAGATACATACTGTTCATCTGGCCCTGGTGGTCAGTCGGTCAACACCACCTATTCGGCTGTGCGTTTGACACATATTCCCTCGGGAATCGTTGTTCAGTGTCAGGATCAAAAGTCGCAGTTGAAGAACTTCGACAAGGCGTTTGAGGAGCTTCGTACGCGTATCTTTAACTTGGAGTATTCGAAGTATCTGGACGAGATCGCAGCTAGCCGCAAGACGTTGGTATCGACGGGAGACCGTTCGGCTAAGATTCGTACATATAACTATCCTCAGGGACGTATTACCGACCATCGTATCAACTATACGATCTATAACTTGTCGGCATTTATGGATGGCGATATTCAGGATGTAATCGACCAATTGATCGTGGCCGAGAATGCTGAGCGTTTGAAAGAGAGTGAATTGTAATGGAGACTCCGCAATATATAACTCTGTCGCAGCTACAACGCTCGATCCAGCTATCTATTGCGGAGCGTTTTAGCTCGCAGGTGTGGGTTAGTGCCGAGATCTCGGATATAAAGGTGAATGGATCGGGGCACTGCTACTTGGAGTTGGTGGAGAAGGGTGAGAGCGATGGAGTGGCCAAAGCGCAGGTGCGAGGTGTCGTTTGGAGGAGTGCATATGCCCAAATAGCTGCGCGATTTCGAGCGGCAAGTGGGCAGGATTTGGTTCGAGGGTTGACGATTTTGGCGCGAGTCAATGTTAGTTATCACGAGCTGTATGGGTTGTCGTTGCAAGTGACCGACATCGACCCGACGTATACTATTGGCGAGGTGGAGCGACAACGTCAAGCCGCAATTGCAAAGCTCAAAGAGGTGGGGGCATGGGATCTCAATCGAGAGTTGCCACTTGCAGCTTTTTCACAACGTATAGCTGTGATTTCGAGTAGCAAGGCAGCAGGTTATCAGGATTTTATGCGCGAACTTGCGCAGAGTATTTATCATGTCTCGATCACTCTTTTCGAGGCTACGATGCAGGGAGCTGCGGCCGAGGAGTCGATAATTGAGGCGATGGTGGCGATTGCCAAACGTCGTGAGGAGTTTGATGCCGTGGTGGTTATCCGTGGCGGAGGGTCGACCAACGATTTGAACTGTTTTAATTCCTATCGTTTGGCTCTGCACTTTGCACACTTTCCGCGCCCTGTGATCGCAGGTATTGGTCACGACAAGGATGTCAGTGTTGTGGATATGGTGGCGCATATGTCTCTAAAGACCCCTACGGCAGTGGCTGGATGGTTGGTCGAGAGGATGATGGTGCTCGATACGTGGTTGTATAACTCGACTATCGAGATTCAACGCTATGCAGTGGAGATGTCGCGACGCTATGAGGTTGAGTTGGAGGGTTATGCCAAGGAGTTGGTTGTGCGTAGCGAAGAGGCAGTTAATAGCTCGAAGCGAGGGTTGATTGAGATGTTAGATGAACTTATAAGCGTGGCCGAATCAACAATTGCGGATCGTCGTCGAGAGGTGGAGCAGGTGGCACAATTTATAGATGGTTACTCCCCGAAGCGACTGTTGGAGATTGGGTTTACCATTGCCCGAAGCACCACAAGCGGAGAAGTATTGCGTTCGGTGCATGACGCTAAGGTTGGTGATCGATTGATTATAGAGTTGTGCGATGGCAAGGTGGAGGCAGAGATAATAAAAACAGAGTAAATAGAGATATGGCAGAGCAGAAGATCACATATGAGCAGGCGACAGAGCAGATAGAGGAGATATTGGCGAAGTTTCGCAACAACGAGATCTCGATCGATGAGTTGGCGAGCGAAGTAAAGCGTGCTACGGAGCTAATCACACTATGTCGTGAGAAGTTGACCACCGCAGAGTCGGAGCTTAAAAAGGTGTTGGAGTAGTAGATCGCATATGAAGAGGTTTATTAAATATATACTCAACCATGTTCCGCGACCGTTGATGCAGCGTGTGGCGGATATTGCTGTGCCCATGATTGGTTTGGCCTATGTGGGGCGAGGGTTAGAGTGTCCGATTTGTGGGGTTAAACGTCGCAAGTTTCTACCCTATGGATATGTCGATGTGCGTGACAATGCGTTGTGCCCCTCGTGTTTGGCATTGGAGCGTCATCGACTGTTATGGCTATATTTGGAGCGCGAAACAGAACTTTTCAGTCAGACTCCAAAGTTGCTGCATATCGCCCCCGAGGTGTGCATCATGAAGTATCTCAAGAGGCAGTATGCCGCACAAAATCAAAAGGTGAACTATATAACAGCCGATTTGGAGAGTCCATTGGCCGATCTGCATTTTGATGTGCAACAGATCCCACTCGCAGATGACTCGATGGAGGTTATATTGTGTAATCACATTATGGAGCATGTGGCGGATGATCGACAGGCTATGCGAGAGCTGTATAGGATTATGAAGCCCGAGGGATGGGGGGTAATATTATCGCCTGTGGAGCGCGATCGTGCTGTGACCTACGAGGATGATTCGATCACAGATCCAGAGGAGCGAAACCGAATATTTGGACAATATGACCATCGACGCATCTATGGCGTGGATTATGCAGAGCGATTAAGTAGTGCTGGATTTGATGTGGAGGCGGTGGATTATATCTGCAACTTTACGTCTGACGAGCAGTCGAAGTATGCATTGACCAATGAGGTGATATATGTGGTTCGAAAGAGATAGTTATAATTATCAAAATAAAAACAGAGATGAAAAACAGTTGGCAAATCTTAACACTACTATTAGCTATAGCATTGGTTGCATTGAGTATCAAAGTGGCAGTTACGCCTAGTGGAAATGTTGCAAGTGTTGCGCAAGAGATTACGGCCGCGGAGCGTTCGCAGATTGCGTTGGATGCAATTATGACGCGCAGCAGCGTGAGAAGCTACACCTCGCAGAGTGTGGAGCAGGAGAAGATCGACATTCTTCTCAAGGCAGCTATGGCCGCTCCGACGGCTGGCAATCGCCAACCATGGGAGTTTGTGGTGATCACGGATCGTGAGGTTTTGGACTCGATACCAGGTATTATCAAGGCTGCACAGATGGTCAAGAAGGCACCATTGGCGATTGTGGTATGTGGAGTGCCAGCCAAGAGCTTTGCAGGCGATTTGTCGCAGTATTGGATTCAGGACTGCTCGGCAGCGACCGAGAATCTATTAGTGGCAGCCAATGCAATTGAGTTGGGTGCTGTATGGTGCGGAACCTATCCCAACGACAAGAGTAATCGTCAGGCGAAGTTGCAGGCGTTGCTGAACCTACCCGATGGCACTATTCCATTGAATGTAATTGCTGTTGGATACCCAGATAGCCCAGCGACGATTAAGGATAAGTGGATGGCTGAGAAGGTGCATTATAATAGATATTAATCACACTTATGGATCGAGTTAAGTATATAGTAAACTTAGTAATCGTCGTGCTGCTCTTTGCCGCAATTGCAATTGGCAAGGATGGCCGTATTGGGGGTTGGTCGGTTGACGATTGGGGCGGAGATGAGAGCGAAGAGGTCGCAACGCCATCGGATATTGAGCGAGTGATGGCCGATGGAACGCGTGTGATAAACTCGAGGTCGTTGGCCAGCGAAGTTGTCGGTTTTGCGAGTCTTACACCTGTGGATGTATATGTTCAGGATGGTATCATCTCAAAGATCGAGGTTGCGGAGAATAGCGAGACACCGAGCTATCTGGAGATGGTCGTAAAGAGCGGCCTATATAACAGGTGGAATGGTATGTCGTTGAGAGATGCTGCCCAAACCCCTATCGATGCGGTTTCGGGAGCGACCTTTAGTTCGACCGCAATTATCAAGAATGTACAGTTGGCCGCACAGTATGGTGCCAATGTCGAGGCTGTGGCACACAACCCATTTGCACACCTGTCGCTCAAGGATTTGATCGGTGCGTTGGTTATTGCACTTGGAGTGACTATCACCTTGATGCGTCCTCGAAGCAAGGCGTGGGAGGTGGCACATATGGGGTTGAACGTTGTGGTTCTCGGCTTTTGGTGTGGATCGTTCTTGTCGTTGGCTCAGATTGTTGCGTGGTGTGCCAATGGTGTTCAGGTGTCGTTGACGGCTTTGCTGTTGATTGTTGTGGTTTTGATGCCTCTGTTGGGTCGTCGTGGATCGTACTGTCACCTGCACTGCCCGATGGGTTCGGCTCAACATCTGTTGGGGCTGTTGCCACTACCCAAATTAAATTTGGGTGTCGAGGCTACGAAGATGTTGAATAATCTGCGCTACTACATTTTGGCGATTTTGTTATTCATGATGTGGTTGGGCGTTGGGTTCGATTTGATGAATTATGAGATATTCTCGGCCTTTTTGTTGGGTTCGGCCTCAACTTTTGTCTTGATTATGGCAGGTATGTTTTTGGCTCTTTCGTTGGTTATACTGCGCCCCTACTGCCGATTTATATGCCCTACTGGCGCTTTAATTACTATGTCTCAGTTAGTAAAGAGAGATTAGTGTGTTATTTTTTTCACACAAAATTTGATAATCCAAAATAGAATACATATATTTGTGGGCAAAATATTTAATAAATAAAAACGATTATGACTAAAGTATCAAACCGCTTGGCGGCATTGACTCCATCGCAGACGTTGGCAATGTCCCAGAAGAGTAATGAGCTAAAGGCTCAAGGCGTTGATGTTATCAACCTTAGTGTTGGTGAACCAGATTTTTACACTCCCGATCATATCAAAGCAGCAGCGAAAAAGGCTATCGACGATAACTTCTCATTCTACTCACCTGTTCCAGGTTATCTAGATTTGCGCAAGGCGATCTGCGATAAGTTGAAGAACGAGAATGGATTGGAGTATACACCAGCACAGATCGTTGTGTCGGGTGGTGCTAAGCAGTCGCTATGTAACACTATCTTGGCGATGATTAACCCAGGTGATGAGGTTATTATCCCTGCTCCATATTGGGTTAGCTATGTTGATATGGTTAAGTTGGCAGAGGGTGAGAATGTTATTATCGAGACAGGAATCGAGGATAACTTCAAGATCACAGCTGCACAGTTGGAGGCTGCAATCACACCAAAGACTAAGATGTTGGTTTTGTGTTCGCCATCGAACCCTACGGGAAGTGTCTATAGCCAGCAGGAGCTTGCAGCGCTAGCCGAGGTATTGGAGCGTCACGAGCAGGTTTATGTTATCGCAGATGAGATCTATGAGCATATCAACTATGTTGGCGCTCACCAGAGCATCGCGCAGTTTGAGGCTATCCGCGACCGTGTAATCATCGTCAATGGAGTGTCAAAGGCTTATGCAATGACAGGATGGCGTATTGGATTTATCGCTGCTCCATTGTGGATCGCTAAGGCGTGCGACAATCTTCAGGGTCAGTATACATCGGGAGCATCGTCTATTGCACAGAAGGCTTCGGTAGCTGCATTTGCAGGCGACCAGCAGTGTGTAACAGATATGCGTGTAGCATTTGAGCGTCGCAAGAACTTGGTAGTTGATTTGGCTAGCAAGATCAAGGGATTCAAGGTCAACAACCCAGAGGGTGCGTTCTACTTGTTCCCAGAGGTTAGCTACTACTTCGGCAAGAAGGCAGGAGACAAGGTGATCAACACATCGACAGATTTGGCACTCTATATCCTAGAGGTTGGTCACGTAGCTACGGTTGCAGGTGATGCCTTTGGATCGCCAGACTATTTGCGTTTCTCGTACGCTACATCGGACGAGAACCTAGTCGAGGCTATGAAGCGTATCTCGGATGTATTGAGCAAGTTGCAGTAGGCTCAATATTACAATTCTTTCAAATATTAAACGGGGTATCAATTAAACTTGATATCCCGTTTAATATGTTACCTACAATAGGTATATGATCTCTTATTTATTGAGTATAGTATTTTGCATTTCTAAATAAGAATGATTATATTTGTAATAAAAATATATTTATGAGTAAATACAACCTTAGCTTCATAAGTGATGAAGATTTATATAACCATGTAGCGCATACAGTTGAAGTATATAGTTTTAATGTTGATCTACGAAAATTTAATCAAAATTTAGTTGATCCAATAAAACTAACATTTGACTCAATTGTATATGGTCAATCAATAGAGTCTACAATAGAAAATGAGGTTATACGTCAGTTGGACAAAACAAATTCTAACTTGATTGGCTATTTCCATCAGAACATATTTGAGTATATTGGAAAAGATTGGATTGTTCCCTCTCATGGATAGATATTGTAAATCTCAAAAAGAGAGTGTTTTGTGAGCTTAAAAATAAGCACAACACAATGAATTCTTCTTCATCGGCAAAAACATATATGAGAATGCAATCTACCTTGATTGCAGACCCTGAATCGATTTGTATGTTAGTTGAAGTGATAGCTCCTTATAGTCGCAATATCTCTTGGCAAGTAACTTTAGATGGAGAAAAACAACCTGTAAACAAAAATATCAGACGAGTTTCAATTGACAAATTTTACGAAATTGTTACAGGCGAAAAAGATGCTTTCTTAAATCTTTGCAAAATATTACCAACGGTTATTAATGATGTTGTTAAGAACGTTGGTTTTAAGATGAAACAAAATACAGTATTAGAAGAGTTGAAAAAGTTATCACCAGATATGCTTACAAGTTTATTCGTGTTAGCTTTTGACAAATATGAGGGATTTGCAGATTTTAAAGTTAAAATATAATGGCAGTGCAATTACATTTTACCATTGACGAGGTTAGTAACCTCTTAAATACTTCAATATCGAGATTACAAGATTGGATTAAATCAGGCCGGTTGATACCGATGCAAGGCAATAATGTACAAAATTATGTTTTTACTCGAGAACAACTACAGACTTATGAACCTATTCGAAAAATATTCGATAGCAAATGGGATGAGGAACTGACGGTCGTTCCCAATAAAAATAGAACTATTTGCAGGTGCAGGAGGTTTAGCATTGGGGTTTGAAAAAGCAGGAATCGATCATGTTTTATTAAATGAAATAGACAAATATGCTTGTGCTACGCTAAAAAGGAATAGACCTAATTGGAATATTGTAGAGGACGCTATCGAAAATATATCATTTGAAGAGCATTATAATAAGGTGGATATTGTGACAGGAGGATTTCCCTGTCAAGCATTTTCTTACGCAGGGAAAAAACGTGGGTTTGAAGATACTAGAGGTACGTTGTTTTATGAGTTTGCACGCTGTGTAAAAGAGGTTTCACCGAAAGTGTTTGTTGCAGAAAATGTAAAAGGCTTATTAAGTCATGATGGAGGGCGGACTCTTGAAACGATAATTTTCACATTCGAAGAATTGGGATATACAATCATTCCACCAAAGGTGCTACAAGCAATGTATTATAACGTGCCTCAAAAAAGAGAGCGTCTTATTATTGTTGGTATTAGAAATGATTACAAGAAATATAGTAACAATTTTTCATTTCCAACACCATATAATAGAGTTCCAACAGTGAGAGATGCATTTTATAGTGGAGATTTATATGATTGTGATGTCCCAAAATCAAATGATATAAAATACAGTGCAAAAAAAGGAAGCTGTAATGAAACTGGTTCCAGAGGGCGGCTTTTGGAAAGATCTGCCAATTGATATCCAAAAAGATTATATGGGTGGATGCTTCTATTTAGGAGGAGGAAAAACTGGCCTTGCACGCCTATTATCAATGAGCGCTCCTAGTTTAACTATTGTTTGTGCTCCTGCTATGAAACAAACCGAACGATGTCACCCTATAGAGACTAGACCTTTGACAATTAGAGAGTCTGCACGAATACAAACATTCCCAGATAATTGGCAGTTTGCAGGGTCTGATATTCAAGCATATAAACAAATTGGCAATGCAGTTCCTGTTAATTTAGCATATGCAATAGCTCGAAGGATTGTATGTTTATTAAATGATATTGAAGGTTAATAAGATAACGAGGGGCACGTCCATTGCGGATGTGCCCCTCGTCGTTGTATCTAATTAACCCCTAATACTACTCTAGTGGGATGATCGACTCGTCGAAGATGGTGAGCTTTTCGACACCATCGGCCGTGACGACAAATGTATTCTCGACACCCACTGCACCGATGCCTGGGAGGGTGAACTTTGGCTCGATAGCAAAGACGTTGCCCACCTCGAATACCTCGCGCGAACGTGGTGCCAATACAGGTACTTCGTTGACCTCCATACCCACACCGTGGCCGACGAAGCCAGCCTGTTGGCTCTGCCCCATGAAGTATTGACTCAACCCCTCGCGCTGCGCCACCTCCTTCGACATATTATATACATCGGCCGTAGGTGTGCCAGCTACCACCATCTCCATCATGCACGACTGGATCTCTAGCGCTGCATCGTGTGCACGACGCGCAAGATCGGGCGGTGTGCCTAGCGAATAGACACGCGTCATATCGGTCATGTAGCTGCCAAAGTTACCCCCTTGGTCGACCATCAATACCATCCCATCCTCGATCACCGTTCCATTGCCACCCACGGGCAACGATGGGTCGACTCCAGCACCCCCTAGTGCAAAGTCATAGGGAGATGGCGCACATGCATTATCACCCACCAATATCGACCCGATAAAGACCTCCATCGTGCGACCAAAGATACGCATATTGCCCACACTGCCCAGTCGACGTGCCTGATACTCCAACTCGATAGCTATATCATTGTCGCTCATTCCGCGACGAAATAGCGACGGGATCAACGAGTACAACTCAGCATGTTTGACACCCGACAGACGCACCTGCTCGATCTCGTAGGCGGTCTTAACACTACGCGCATAGCGCATTATAGCCGTTGCGGTGGGAAGGATCGACTTTGGATCGAGTGCGAATATGCGCTGTAGACGTGTATACTCATTATGACTCACCACATCACCCTCCAACGCTATGTTGTTGGGTAGTGGGTATCCGCGCTCTTGCAATAAGTTAGGGATATCCTCAACCTTGCGGATATATACAATATTATCCCCCTCCAAACCCACTGGACGACGAACAAAAAAGATTGGCTCGCGATCGACGGCCACATAGACCACTCCGCCAAAGATGCGTCCTGCCATATAGCAGATCGATGTATTGTCGCTCACGATCAACGCCTCAACACCCTGTGTGGCCATTACGCTCTGTACTCGCGCCCATCGAAGTTGCAACTCCTCGCGCGCAATATTTTGATATATATTCATCATTGTTATACTCTTAATTCTCGCCTATCTGCATCTTCTCGTAGCGATAGCCCAATAGTCGCAGACCGATGGCAATACCCAAACGATAGAGTGACTTGGCGGTGCGCGCAAAGATGTGAAACGCCATGACGCTCTGAGGCTCTACCGCCTCTTTGCGGATCATGGTCTGAGCCAAATTGGCTGCATTGCGCATGATGTTCTCGACACGCTCCGCCTCGGCCGACTCCAACTTGTAGCCCAACAGCCCCTCCACAACATACTCATCCAACTCGTCGAAGCCTCGCGGTGCAGCCAACAACGAATAGATATCCTCAACCTCTGCATAACTATCCCAATCGGTATCCCACAACACCGTAGCACCAATCCCCACGTAACCTGCCCACGCGATAGCCACCGATGGGTATTGAGCTATTTGAGGCACTGCGGCAGCCATATACTCAGGAGCCGATGTGTGCCACCTCTCCTCCAACTCCTCGACAGCCAACAGCTGCCCCTCTAATATCCCCTCGTCGGAGGCTTGTCGTAGCAACTCAAGCAGTAGCTTCTCCTCGTATTGAGCCAAATATTCGCTCTGATCTATCTCCATAATCTATCTTGTATAATCTCTATAACCAAAAATTTTTGAACCCACACGCACGCTGGTCGAACCACACTCCACGGCCAACACAAAATCGTGTGACATACCCATCGACAGAGTGTCGAACGCGGCATCTAAATATGTGGCCAATGCCTCTTTGTGGCTACGCAACTGCTCGAAATCGGCACGCACCTGCACCTGATCGTCGGTATTCGATGCAATGCCCATAACACCTCGCACGCGGATGTTTGTCAACTCAGCGAACCCTCCACTCTCGACAAACTCCAATAGCTGGGCATAGTCCCACCCCGTCTTGCTCTGCTCCTGTGCCACGTGGATCTCTAATAGGCAATCGACCACCCTATCACATCGCTTGGCCTCTTGGTCGATGGCCGCTGCCAATCGCTGAGAGTCAAGCGTCTCGATCATCGCCACAAATGGCATAATGAGACGCACTTTGTTGCGTTGTAGGTGGCCGATCATATGCCACTCAATATCCTTGGGCAACTGCTGCCACTTGGCAAATAGCTCCTGCGGGCGCGACTCTCCAAACCGACGCTGTCCAACAGCGTAAGCCTCCGAGATATTCTCGGCTGGGTAGGTCTTGGAGACCGCCACAAGCGATGCTCTATTGTCGAGTTGTTTTAGGGTATCTTCTATTTGAGATGCTATAGACATACTACTTATCCAATTTAAAATGTACAATATTAGCAACAAATGTAATAAATTTATAAATATAATCTACAACACAAATGGATAATCTTACGTTTTTTGACTATATTTGTGGGGCTAATTGATTAGAAAAATCATTATGGGAAAAATCAAAGGAACTATAGTTGTTGATACTCAACGCTGTAAAGGATGTGGTGTTTGTGTGACAGCCTGTCCGCTAAAAATCCTCACTCTATCGGATGAGGTTAATGGCAAGGGATACCCCTATGCTATATTCAAAGATTCTGATTCGCAGATGTGTACTGGTTGTGCATCGTGTGGCATGATATGCCCCGATAGCTGCATAACTGTTTATCGTAAAAAAAGAGATTAATTATGAGCCAACAGGAGAATAAAGAGGTTAGGCTGATGAAGGGCAACGAGGTTATTGCCCATGCAGCTGTACGCTATGGTTGCGATGCCTATTTCGGCTACCCTATCACCCCTCAATCCGAGGTTATGGAGACACTCATGGAGCTTCGCCCATGGGAGAGCACAGGCATGGTGGTATTGCAGAGTGAGTCGGAGGTTGCATCGGCTAATATGCTCTATGGAGCAGCAGCAACGGGTAAGCGTGCCATTACATCGTCATCTAGCCCTGGTGTGAGCCTTATGAGCGAGGGGATGAGTTATATGGCAGGCGCTGAGTTGCCATGTGTAATTGTCAATTGCCAGCGAGGAGGGCCAGGATTGGGTACCATTCAGCCTTCGCAGGCAGATTACTTTCAGGCGTGCAAGGGTGGTGGACATGGTGATTTCCACCTGATTGTGTTGGCTCCCAACTCGGTACAGGAGATGCACGACCATGTGGCTATGGCCTTTGATTTGGCATTTAAGTATCGCAACCCTGCGATGATATTGGCCG
Organism: Rikenellaceae bacterium; assembly: GCA_047174185.1. Lineage (GTDB taxonomy): Bacteria > Bacteroidota > Bacteroidia > Bacteroidales > Rikenellaceae > Alistipes. Next base: position 20,122 of record JBCQUH010000012.1, read on the forward strand.
ATGGAATCATCGGTCAGATGATGGAGAAGGTGACCCTTGCGCCGCAACGCCCTTGTAAGAGCAAGGCGGAGGTTGACGCGGAGTTCAAGGAGTGGGCAGCGTGCGGCCATGGTGGCAAGCGAAGTTCAAATGTTGTGACATCTCTGGCACTTCAAGCGCCCGATATGGAGCGTGTAAATATTCGTCTGCAAAAGAAGTATGCAGCGTTGCAGTCGGAGGTATTGTTTGAGGAGATTGAGTGCGAGGATGCAGAGTATATAATCGTGGCCTTCGGATCGTCGGCTCGCATTAGTGCGGCGACGGTTGACATGGCACGTGCCGAGGGGTTGAAGGTGGGACTTATTCGCCCTATTACGCTCTATCCATTCCCTTACGAGGCGATCGAGCGCCACGCCAAGCGAGGTGTGAAGGGCTTTTTGTCGGCCGAGCTTAATTCGGGACAGATGATCGAGGATGTACGATTGGCCGTAGCAGGAGCTGCGCCTGTGGTGCACTATGGTCGTCAGGGAGGTATGATCTTTAGCCCCGACGAGGTGCTAGAGGCGTTGAAGAGTAAACTTATTAATCAATAAGAGGTTGGATTATGGAGAGTTTAATTATAGATAAAGAGAATTTAGTATACGAGCGCCCACGATTGATTACCGACAAACCGATGCACTACTGCCCAGGTTGTAGTCACGGTACGATCCACAAGGTTGTAGCCGAGGTGATTGACGATATGGGGGTTGCAGATCGCGCCATTGGTGTCTCGCCAGTTGGCTGTTCGGTCTTTGCGTATGATTATATAGATACCGACTGGATTCAGTCGGCTCACGGACGTGCGTGTGCTGTGGCAACTGGTGCACGACGCGTGCAACCCGATGCATTGGTCTTTACATACCAAGGTGATGGAGACCTCACGGCAATCGGAATTGCCGAGACGATCCATGCTGCAGCGCGTGGCGAGAATATCGTTGCGATATATGTCAACAATGCGATATATGGTATGACGGGGGGGCAGATGGCACCAACTACCCTATTGGGTATGAAGACCGCTACGACCCCTGCAGGACGTACTCCAGAGTTGAATGGTTATCCATTTAAGGTGACTGATATGATCGCCCATTTGGATGGTGCGACCTATGTCACACGTCAGAGTGTTCACACCCCAGCAGCTGTGCGCAAGTGCAAAAAGGCGATCCGCAAGGCGTTTGAGAATGCTATGGCTGGTAACGGATTCTCGTTGGTCGAGATAATTGGAACGTGCAGCAGTGGTTGGAAGATGACACCTGTGGCGGCCAACACATGGTTGGAGGAGAATATGATTCCATTCTACCCTGTGGGCGATGTGAAAGATGATAAATTAAAGTAGGCAGACAAAGATGAAAGAGACCCTTATTATAGCAGGATTTGGTGGACAAGGAGTTCTATCAATGGGTAAGATTTTGGCATACTCTGGAGTGATGCAGGATTTTGAGGTCACGTGGATGCCCTCGTATGGTCCCGAGATGCGTGGCGGTACGGCCAATGTGACGGTTGTGTTGTCGGACAAGCGTATATCATCGCCTGTGGCCAATGAGTTTGACTCGGCTATCATCCTCAATCAGCAGTCGATGACTAAGTTCGAGCCATTGGTTCGACCTGGTGGTGTGTTGATATATGACACCAATGGAATTACGGCACACCCTACGCGTACCGATATTGAGATCTATACGATAGATGCTGCGGCGGAGTGTGCGAAGATGGGTAATTCGAAACTGTTCAACACTCTGATTTTGGGCGCTTACCTCAAGGTGCGACCAATCGTTGAGATGGAGAATGTGATGTTGGGATTGAAGAAATCGTTACCCGAGCGAGCATGGAAGATGTTGCCTGATAATGAAAAGGCGATTATCCTTGGGGCGCAGATTGTAAAGAGCAAGTAGTGATTGTAGCGCGATTGCGATAGATATATCTTTGTGAAAGAGATAATAATAACTTGCGCGTCATCCTGAACTTGATTCAGGATCCCTCGTTCGAGAATATTTGTCGGAGGGATTCTGAATCAAGTTCAGAATGACGCTATTGTGTCTATATTTATACCTTTGTATGACATGAGACGAAGAGAGACGACACTGCCTACGATCGAGGAGGCGTTGCAGAGATATTGGGGCTATGCAGATTTTCGCCCTACGCAGCGCAATATAATCGAGAGCGTAATGGCGCGTCGCGATACGTTGGCGCTGCTGCCTACGGGTGGCGGTAAGTCGTTGACATATCAGATACCTGCACTCTGTATGAGAGGTACATGTATTGTTGTCACACCGTTGATTGCGTTGATGAAGGATCAGGTGGATCGGCTGTGTGAGTTAGGCGTGTCGGCTGTTGCGATCCATTCGGGAATGTCGCATCGACAGATAGATGTGGCGTTGGATAACTGTGCTTATGGCAATGTAAAGTTGCTGTATGTCGCTCCCGAGCGTCTAGTATCGCCCAATTTTCGCATACGCTTACGTCAGATCGAGGTGTCGTTGTTGGCTATCGACGAGGCACACTGTATTTCGCAGTGGGGATATGATTTTCGCCCTAGCTACAGACAAATTAGCGATGTGAGGGGTGAGATCTCAAATGCCCCTGTATTGGCACTTACGGCCTCGGCCACAAGATTAGTATGCGATGATATTATGAAGAACCTCTCTTTCCGCACCCCAAATATCTATCAAGGTAGTTTCGCGCGACACAACCTAAGTTATGCCATCCGTCGCACGGATGACAAGAATGGGTTGATGCTCAAGATCCTATCGTCGGTCGAAGGATCTACGATAGTCTATGTTCGAACTCGCAAAGGGTGTGAGGAGATCGCAGAATTTCTCAACCTAGAGGGGGTGAGTGCCACCTTCTACCACGGAGGGTTGCCCCATGCTGAGAGGTCGCTGCGTCAAGATGAGTGGATCGAGGGAGATTATCGTGTGATGGTCGCCACGAATGCCTTTGGAATGGGTATCGATAAGCCCGATGTGCGACTTGTGATCCACTATACGATGTGTGATTCGGTCGAGGCCTACTATCAGGAGGCGGGGCGTGCAGGGCGTGATGGCGGTCGCAGCTATGCTGTGTTGTTAAATTCGCCAGACGACCACGATCGTGTGTTGCGAAGTTTAGATAGTGAATTTCCGTCGTTGGATACGACAAAGAGTATCTACGACAAGATATGCTCGTCGCTGGGAATTGTCTATGGCGAGGGTGGCGACACGACCTATGCGTTTGACATGAAGAAGTTTTGTCGCGATAATCACATCTATTCGCGCACGGTGCATAGTGCCATCCGTCTGCTACAGATGAATGACTATTTGACGTGGATTGAAGAGATGGCCAATCCAGCACGCATAATGTTTATCGTGAGTCGTGACGATCTATATAAAATTCGCCACGAAACGCCACAGATAGATCAATTCATTAGAGTTTTGTTGCGTATCTACGATGGTGTTTTCTCGGGCTTTCGAGCCATCGACGAATCATATATTGCCGACACGGGTGGATATACGACCTATGAGGTGCGCGATATGCTCAAGCAGCTATGGCGTATGCGTATAATTCGATATAGCCCCACGAACCACTCGGCAATGATCTGTATGGAGCGCCATCGCGTGATGTCGAAAGATCTATTTATATCGCCCGAGACCTATAAATATCGCAAAGAGCTATACCATGAACGTCTGCGGAACATGGCTCAATATAGTGATAATGAGACGCAGTGTCGTTCGCAGATGTTGGAGGTATACTTTGGAATTGAGAATGCGAAGGAGTGTGGCTGTTGCGACACCTGTTTGGCACGTCGTCGTAGCGACCCATCACAAAAGCCTGTCGAACAACTTCACGTCGTGGAGAAGATGGTGTTGGGTCTGTTGGGTCAATCACCTCATAATATCAAAGAGTTGGCGGCAAAAATTCCACTCGAAGCATCGCGTATTGTTACATACGTCGACACATTGATTGCCAATGGCGATATTGAGATAGACTCGGCAGGACGATATTTGATAAAATAGTGGCTCTTGATGGAGTATAACTAGGAAAAAGTTACTATCTTTGGGGGATATTTAGCGATAGTCACAATGTCACAAGAACAACTACAATCAACCATAAGCAATGAGGAGGCGGCAGCGCTCCCAGCACTTCTGTTCCCAGGAGAGATCATAATTGTCGATCATGAGGAGCAGATTGCCACGGCATGTCGCGATTTGGCATCGTACCCCATGATTGGGTTCGATACCGAGACTCGACCATCGTTTAAGGCTGGTGTGAGCTACAAGGTGTCGCTTTTGCAGCTATCGACACCCACCCGAGGTTATCTGTTTAGACTACACAAGATACCTTTTAGTAGTGAGTTGATTGATTTATTGCAGAGGGAGGATGTGGTGAAGGTTGGTGCCGATGTTGCGGGTGATATACGATCGCTCAAAGAGTTGGTGGCTATTGAGGCAGGAGGCTTCGTTGATCTTCAGAATATGGTCTGGGAGTGGGGCGTAAAGGAGCGAAGTCTGCGTAAGATGGCTGCGGTGCTGTTGGGTCACAAGATCTCGAAGGCGCAGAGGTTGAGCAACTGGGAGGCGGTGACACTCACCCCTCAGCAGGAGCGATATGCCGCTACCGATGCATGGGCGTGCATAGAGCTATATAATAGATTGCAAGAGCTGCCCAAGCTATCCAACGAGGAGTTGGATCAAATCCGCAAAGAGCAGGCACGAGCGGCAGCTGAAGCGGCCGAGCGTCGTGCCAAAAAACAGGCGCAGCGAAAGGCAAAATTCCGATCGTCGAGCCGCAGACGTAGCTCTTCGAAGGTTGTAAAAGAGGTGTAATTTTTTGCGTAAACATAGATCATTATGAATAGTCTAAAGAGTATATTGCTATGTGCAATGGCGGTTGTTGGGGTGCAGATAACCGCCCCTGCGCATGCTCAGTTACTACCTCAGAGAGCACCTACGGCCTTTGGTATTTGGCAGGGTTTTGATTTCCAGACACAACCTGCGAATGTATATGAGAGAACGGTTGCGCAATCGATTACAATTGCGGTCGAGAGTATGGCCGAGGCCGATATAGAGGGGTTGTTGGCAATGGTAATTGACTCTGCGGTGTTGAATGTCAGCTATATCCCACCGACACTCAAGATGATTCAGTCGTTTTTCAACCACCCCAATTCGCCATATCGCAGCGAGAGGTTATATGTATATGCTTTGAGGCGAATTATTGAGAACCCGAAGGTGAGCGACCATAATAAAATATCGTCGCGCATGAGGTTAGAAGATATTCTAAAAAATAGTGTTGGACAAGAGGCTACGGATTTTGAGTTTCAACTCAAAGATGACTCTAAGGGGCGGCTATATGCAATAGATGCCGAGTATACTATACTCTTCTTTATCGACCCAGATTGCGAAGAGTGCGCTAGTGTCAAGGCACAATTTTTGAGCAATCCAGTGGTTGCTAAGCGCGAGGGGGTGAAGATCTTGGCGCTGTATCCCGATGGTGATTTTGATTTGTGGCGCAGTGTGAGCCATCCGCAATCTGCGCAGTGGATCAATGCATACGACCCAGCGCAGAGGATCACCAACGAGCTACTGTACTATCTATCGGCTCTGCCAACGCTCTATTTATTGGATTCGACTAAGCGTGTGGTGTTGAAGAATGTATATGCAAAAGAGATTCTTGATTATCTATCTAAAAATTAAAATATAATGAACAATTTTCAATTTCAGAATCCTACAAGGATTATCTTCGGCAAGGATCAGATTCTCAATCTAGGTTCGATGATCTCGAAAGATCTCAAGATCATGATTACACTAGGCGGCGGCTCTGTCAAGAAGAACGGAGTCTACGATCAAGTTGTCGAGGCGCTAAAGGATCACAACTACATTGAGTTCTGGGGCATCGAGCCAAATCCTACGGTTGAAACTTTGCGCGAGGCTATCGCATTGGGCAAGGCTGAGGGTGTTGACTTCATCTTGGCAGTGGGCGGTGGCTCGGTTGTCGACGGCACGAAGTTGGTGGCAAGCGCAATCCCATCTGAGGCTGATGCATGGGATATTGTGTTGGGCAAGGCTCCGATTGAGAATATGTTGCCATTTGCATCGATCATCACCCTACCAGCGACTGGTTCGGAGATGAATATGGGGGCGGTGATCTCGAACACAGCTACGGCCGAGAAGTATGCCTTCTATTCGGCTCACCCTAAGTTCTCGATCCTCGATCCTCAGGTGACCTATACCCTACCACAATATCAGGTTGCGTGTGGTATCACAGATACGTTTATTCATACGTTGGAACAGTATCTCACAGCCACTGGCGTATCGCCATTGATGGATCGTTGGAGCGAGGGTATCTTGCAGACGCTCGTAGAGATTGCACCCAATATCACCGAGGAGAGTCGTTCGTATGACGATATGGCCAACTATATGTTGTGTGCGACGATGGCACTCAATGGCTTTACGTCGATGGGTGTGGCTCAGGATTGGGCAACACATATGATTGGCCACGAGATCACAGCCCTTACGGGGCTTACTCATGGCCACACGCTGTCGATCATCATGCCTGCGGTGATGAGCGTTATGCGTGAGCAAAAGGGGGCTAAGATCTTGCAACTGGGTGAGCGAGTATTTGGTATCTCGGAGGGCACGGCAGAGGAGCGAATTGATGCTACTATTGCAGCGACCGAGGCATTCTTCCGTTCGTTGGGTCTAAAGACTCGTCTGAGCGAGAATAGCATTGGCGAGGATATAGCAGCACAGGTGGTGGTTCGCTTCAAGGAGCGTGGAACACGCTTGGGCGAGGCTCAGAATATCAACTACGAGGTGGTAGAGAAGATATTGGCAGTGGCAAAATAGAGCATTGTTATATATTATGGATGGCGACCAACCCTATGAATTGGGTCTGGTCGCCATGTTTGTGTCAGTTTGGTGTGACGCGAAACTGTCAAAATGGCAGTGATAATTGGTTGGCACACCATTTGATAAGTTATGATGTGTAGAATTTAACAATACAAACTTAAAATTGATAGCGAATTATGAAAAATGGTAAAATTGGAGTTACCTCCGAAAACATCTTTCCTGTAATCAAAAAATTCTTATACTCGGATCACGAGATATTCTTGCGCGAGTTGGTGTCAAATGCCGTAGATGCAACTCAGAAGATCAAAACACTCTCAGCTCGCAGCGAGGCCAAGGGTGAGTTGGGTGATTTGACGATTCAGGTCGCGGTCGACAAAGAGGCCAAGACACTCACCATTACCGACCGCGGATTGGGAATGACAATCGACGAGGTGGATAAATATATCAACCAGATCGCATTCTCGGGAGCCGAGGAGTTTATGGAGAAGTACAAGGATCAAGCGATCATCGGACACTTCGGATTGGGCTTCTACTCAGCATTTATGATTGCCGATCGTGTGGAGTTGATCTCACAGTCGTTCCGCGAGGGGACGAAGGCGGTTCACTGGAGCTGCACAGGATCGCCTGAGTTTGAGATGGCCGAAATCGACGAGCAACTATCACGCGGAACAACCATCGTGATGCATGTATCGGAGGATGCCGCAGAGTATCTAGACAAGGCGAAGATCGAGGGGTTGTTGAAGAAGTATTGCAAATTCTTGCCCGTGCCAATCGCATTTGGAATGGTACAGGAGTGGAAGGATGGCGCATATATCGATACCGACAAGGTGAATATCATTAACAGTGTCGCACCTCTATGGACAACCATGCCAAGCGAGATTAGCGAGCAGCAGTACAAGGATTTCTACCATGAGTTATACCCTACCAGCGAAGAGCCACTCTTCTCGATACATCTAAATATCGACTATCCATTTAACCTTACGGGAATTTTGTACTTCCCTAAGATCAGCAATAAATTCGAGGTTCAGAAGAATCGCATCCAGCTATATTGTAATCAGGTCTATGTCACAGATCAGGTGGAGGGTATCGTGCCCGAGTATTTGACTCTTCTGCATGGTGTGATCGACTCGCCAGATATTCCGCTTAACGTGTCGCGAAGCTATCTACAGAGTGACTCTAATGTCAAAAAGATCTCGAACTACATAACCCGCAAAGTGGCCGATCGACTTCAAGAGTTGTTCAACACAATGCGTGAGGATTATGAGCAGAAGTGGGATGACCTAAAGATATTTATCGAGTACGGAACACTCACCGACGAGAAGTTTGCCGAGAAGTCGGAGAGCTTTATGTTGTGGAAAAACACCGATGACAAATACTTCACATCGAGCGAGTATATCGATGTTATCAAGGAGAATCAGACCGATAAGAACAATACGACGATTATCCTCTATGTCGACGACGCGGTGGAGAAGCACGCATTTTTGGAGTCGGCCAAGGCCAAGGGTTACGATGTGTTGTTGATCGATGGTCAATTGGGCAGCCACTATATCAACTGGTATGAGTCGAAACACAAGGAGTGCCGATTTGTGCGTGTCGACAGCGACGTGGTCGACAAATTGATCCAGAAGGAGCAGAGCACCGAGATCCTACTCAATGAGTCACAGCAGGAGATCCTACGCCCAGTATTCGAGAGCCAGATGCCTTCGACCGACAAGATCATGTATCAACTTTCGTTCGAGGGTATGGGCGAGCACGATGCACCAATTGTTATCACGCAGGATGAGTTTATGCGACGCATGAAGGAGATGGCGGCTACGAGTGGCGGCGGCATGAGTCAATTCTATGGTCAGATGCCCGACAACTTTACAATTGCCGTGAATGGTAACCACCCTATCGTGCTCGATATTCTTCGAGGAGTCGAGGAGTCGTATGGTGACAAGCTAAAGAGTCAGACCAAGAAGATCAACGCAGCAGTTGACGAGGAGGCTCGCTTCGAAGAGGTCGTCAAGGACAAGAAGGAGGAGGAGCTAACCGCAGAGGAGAAGAGCATGCGCGAGGAGCTATCCAAAAAGGTTGTGACACTTCGCGACGAGCGCAACGAACGTCTCAAGGAGATTGGTCGTAGCAACGAGCTTATCAAGCAGATTATCGACCTTGCATTGCTATCGAATGGTATGCTAAAGGGCAAGAATCTAAATGAATTTATTCAGCGTAGCATCTCGTTGATCGAGAAGTAAGAGTTGGATAGAACATCTATAAAATGAAAGAGCACCGAGGTTTAGTAAAGTCTCGGTGCTCTTTTTGACATATGAATTACTCGCTCAACAACTCCACAAACCACTGCGGAGCACGTGTCACGCGACGCGAGTCGGAGTGCATAAAGCCCAATACCGTAGAGCCGCTATTGAGCAACCGACCCTCGGAATTCATCACCCGATAGTGGAAGGTAATGCGAGCTGTGGGCAACTCCTCCAACGACACCTCGACACTCAACAGATCGTCGTAATAGGCCGAGGCGTGGTACTTCGAGTGAACCTCCAATATCGGCATCATAACTCCACGACGCTCCATCTCGGCATACGACAACCCCAACTGACGCATCAACTCACAACGTGCAACCTCGAAATATCGCACATAGTTGGAGTGGTGAACAATACCCATCTGATCGGTATCTACATACCCTACTCTAATCTCTATAGACCTCTTTATAATTGCCATAATATCTGCTACTTTTGCGGATCTTGCGACATGCGAATAACAACAACCTCTTTGGAATGATCACACATCACTACCCCATTATCATCTATCTCAATCTGCGACTCCTCGCCATTGATCTCAACCGCGTAACGCCCTGCGGCAGGGATTAATTTCAACGGTTCATCGTACCACACACGCCCACCATCGTCTGCACGACCCATAACGACGTATGGTCGCTGAAGTAGCTGTGTGGCTCGCGTGATCTCGCCGCGAAGTAGATGGTCGCGCACAATCGTAGAGCTAACCTTACACCCCTCGGTCTCGTCAACAAACTCATCGACCCGACAGATCTCAACACCACATTCGCCACTCAATCGAACCAAACTCGAGTAATTACCCTCGCTATCGCGACCTATCTGGTGGTTATACCCCACCACAATTGTTGAAACGCCCAATTTATTAATCAAATACTCCTTCACAAAGTCATAGTATGACACTCTGCTAAACTCCCTATCAAAGGGGATCACGATAACACAATCCACCCCCATCTGCTCCAAAACATCGAGCTTCTCCTCCAACGACATCAACAACTTAAGGCCATCGGCACGACCCAACACAACCCTCGGATGGGGTTCAAAGGTCAACACCACACTCGTAAGCGAATCTCGACTAGCGCACTTCAACAACTCCGATAACAACACAGCATGCCCCTGATGGACTCCATCAAACGACCCTACCGTAGCCACTGCACCATCAAATCTAGGCACATCATAAAATCCTCTATATACTCTCATAATCTTATGCTCTCTCTTGGTTATCTTCACTCTCTTTTACGAAATATGCCACCTTCTCCAGAAGTGTCGTAATATCGTAATTCTCGACAATTATACCCTGTGGGAAGCTCAACGGAGTCGACGTGAAGTTCAACACTCCGCGGATACCAGCATTGATAATGGGCAACACCAACTTAGAGGCTACACTCGTGGGTGACGACAAGATAGCGATCGTTATATCTTCGCGCTCCACAATCTCGCCAAAACAGTCAATATGGTAGCATGGTATATCATCTATTGTCGAGCCTACCTTCTGTGTATCGACATCAAATGCCGCTACGATTCGTAGATTCAACCCCTTGCCATTGAAGTATTTAGTGATGGCTTGACCCAAGTGACCCATACCCAATATAGCGATCTTTACCGTCGATGAACTATCCAAAATCGACGATATGAAATCGATCAACTCCTTGACATCATACCCCTTTTTATTGTCGCTCGAGAAGCCTATCAACATCAAATCTCGACGCACCTGAACGGCCGTTATCCCATGGATTCCTGCCAACACGTGTGAAAATATATGGGTGATACCCTGCTTGTGGCTCGCAAGGAGCGTTCGACGATACTCGCTCAAGCGCTCGATCGTCTTTTCGGGGATTACATTTGAAAGTGCATTTGCCATAATTTACTCTATTTCAAATTTTAGATTTGGTTTGTAATTAACCCTCATCCAATTCTGATTAACACGACGCGACGAAAGGCTATCGACTACATCAAAACGATACTCCGTCTGAAGCGGTCTAAAGGTCTCGCCCACCAATCCATAACGAATATCGTTATAAGCCCCCTCGCCAAAGATCTTCACAACATCATATCCTCGATAGGCATACAACGTCGCCAAATCGTCGTAGGCTTGAGCATAGCGACTATCGAACTCTCTGATTGCCTCCGACTCTCGACCTGCGAGATAGGAGCTGAAATTAACCACTTGATTATTAAAATATATCGTGTGGTCGATATTGGTATAACGTCGCCATGCAGGGTTGGCCACAACCTCATACTTCGATGGCCAAACCGATACCGATACCAACATCGTACTATCAATTGCACTCTCAACCAACTTCGTATAACGCCCACCCTTCGATGCCGAATTTATGGATGTCAAGATACGATCAACCTCGATCTCATCGCTCGACATAACGAAGAACGTATTATACTTAGCCTCGTTGGCCACCACTGGACGCAGATCACTCGACGATACCATTCGCAGATGGAGTGAATCCAAAAGGCGTTGATCGGGCATTCTATACGATGCCATTGCCGCCTTCTCGATCTTCTCTATTCGCTCCTCGATAGCCTTTACACGATCGCTAATCACCGACGTGTGTTCGTAGCGGTAATGATGCTCCTCGTAAGGGGTATCAGAACTATTCAACAACGCCTTGATAGAGGATACATAGGCCGTGTCACTCTTCTGACCATAGATCAGCGTAATGGTTCGCTCTGGTGACAACAGTTCGCCAATCTTATCATAACGCATAGAGTCATGTGGTGTCATCTGAAACAAAACAGGACTATCATGCTCCGACACATTGACCAATGGCGAGACCACAGGCACGTTTCGATACTCGGCATACTCCAACACGGGTGCCAACAACTCTTCATAGACTGGCCCTACGATCAAGTCGCACGCCATGCTATCCATCTCACTCATGATCTGCTCCACGCGTTGCATATCTCGCTGTGTGTTATATAGATTGACAACAACACTGCGACCCGTCGATTGAAGATCCTCGACCCCCAACATAAACCCTCGATAAAACTCCACGAATGGCTTCATATTGTAGCCTCGCATCTGCAACGGCAACATCAACAACACATTGAGCGTGTCGCCATCATTCAACGTCGTAAAACATGGCTCCATATCAAGCGTGTCGACCGACAACTCATCTGCGACAACCATAAACTCTGGGTCGACCTCACGCGTGGCCACTAATATTATATCGCCCTCATGGAGCTGTTCATCCACCGACAAATCATTGATATTGCGCAATTGTCCAACGCTCATCGATGACTCCGAGGCGATCGACACCAACGTATCATCGCCATCGACAATATAGTAACGATACCCCTTCGGAGCCACCCTATTCAACCTATCGCGATACTCATTCAACTCCGCTGTCGCACTGCTCTGCGAGGTCAATCCCAACTGCGATTTGCGAATATTCACAACTTCGCCAACCCCCAATGCAGAGGGATCCAACGAGGGGTTATCCTCTAAAATAGTAGCGATCGAGAGTTCATAGCGACGCGAGATCGAATATAGTGTCTCGCCAACAGCGATAACATGCTCATCAAAGACCTTACGCTGCGAACGCTTCGATAGTTGACCATCCTCTACCACCTCTAGGTTCGGGATTTTGATACTCTCACCCACCTTCAACCCTTCGACTACCGTGGGGTTAGATTTCAGAATCTGCTCCTCGCTCACGCCATACACATTCGATAGCGAATAGAACGTATCTCCCGAGACTACATCATGCACATAGTAGCGTAGGCCATCGAGATAGACAATATGTTCCGAGCGCCCCTTGGTGCTCGCGCCATATAGGGCTATCGATGTCGTGGCAAACAGTGCGACTAGCGCTGCGATATAGATCAATCTTCTCATTACTCTCTCCCTATTTATTCGACGTATTCAATGCGCGAGTACGGATCTCGGTGATAACCCTCTTGGTATAGAGCGGGAAATCACCATTCATCATCCATCCATAATACGACGGATCGCGCTTAAAGACCGACTCCACCGACTCGTTGCGATACTTACCAAATCCAAAGACCTCTACCCCCTGCTCATTGATGAGTATTCGCCCCGCAAAATCGGCCGTGCGACTCTGTGTCGAGTAGTTTGCCAAAGCCTCAATATCGCGCGGCAGATCCTCGTAGCGCTCCAACTGCGACAAAAACACCTCGTAGGTGGCCAACGTATCGGCCTCGGCCGAGTGTGCATCGGTGAGATCCTTATCGCAATAGAACTTATAGGCCGCCACCAATGTGCGTTGCTCCTTCTTGTGAAATATATTCTGCACATCGATAAAGTTGCGACGCTTGAAATCGACATCGACCCCCACACGCAAAAACTCCTCTACCAACACAGGCAGATCAAACCTATTGGAGTTGAACCCTCCAAAATCGCACCCCTCGACAAACTGCTCCAGAGAGCGTGCCACCTGCGCAAAGGTTGGACAATCCTTAACATCTTCATCCGTGATGCCATGAATCGCCGTCGAACTCTCGGGGATTAGCATCTGAGGATTGATACGACGCGTCTTGATAATGCGCTCGCCGTCTGGCATAATCTTAACCATCGAGATCTCAACGATTCGATCACGCGATGTGTCGACCCCCGTAGTCTCTAGATCAAAAAATATGATTGGGCGCTTTAGCTCTAGTTTCATCTAATCTAAATTCAAATTTATGCGTTGATCATCATTGGCATCAATAGCATCAACACCTCGCCTGCCGATGCATCATCTACAACGGGTTTAAAGACCCCTGCACGAGTAGAATCTGCCAACTCCACAGCAACCATCTCACTCTCAATATTCGACAATATCTCTACCAAGAATGTAGATTTAAAACCAATCGTAATAGGCTGTGCATCGTAGCTACAGCTCAACGTCTCGTTGGCCGAAACCGAAAAGTCCAAATCCTGAGTCTGCAACGAAATCTCATTGTTGGCAACATCCAAACGAATCAAATTAGTCGTCGGGTTAGAACAAACTGCCACACGACGAATAGCATTCAACAGCTCAACGCGATCGACCAACATCTTATTTGGGTTGTTCGTTGGTATAACTGCATTATAGTTAGGATAATTACCCTCGATCAAGCGACAAACCAACGTATAGTTCTTGAACGTGAACATTGCATTCTTTGAATCAAACACGATCTTTATATCCGAATCCGACTTCGCCAACACTCCCTTCAATAAATTCGCAGGCTTCTTGGGCAAAATAAACGACGAATTAAGGTCGCTCGAGTGCGACATCTGACACTTTACCAACTTGTGTGCATCGGTCGCTACAAACGACAGAGTCGATGGCTCGATATGGAAATAGATTCCATTCATCACTGGGCGCAACTCATCGTCGGCCGTAGCAAAAATCGTCTTGTTGATTCCATTGGTCAAACTCTCCGTTGCAACCTCGATCTCGCAACGCTCCTCGGCAATTGACTGGATCACAGGATAGCTCACAGGATCGGCTCCAGGGATCGACAGCGAACCGCTCTTCCAGCTAATGGTAATCTCCCATGTCTCGCAATTAACCTCTATGGTAAGTGGCATCACAGCAAACTCCTTGAGAGTGTCTAGCATCAACTTCGCAGGGGCTGCCACTACTCCATCCATCTCAACATTCTCAATCTTGATCGAACTAATCATCGTCGTCTCCAAATCCGACGTGGTAACCTTCAACACGCCATCCGACAACTCCATCAAGAAGTAGTCTAGAATTGGGAATGTGTTTTTGTTACTAATAACCTTTCCAGTTGTCATGAGTAGCTGTTGCAGCGTTTGACTCGATACAGTAAATTTCATATATTTTATCTCTTTGGTTTAATTTAACACTCTAATCTCTTACATTGGCTAAACGATTGAGCACCATATCGATCATCTGCTCCACAAATGGGTGGTAGTCGGTACACATATCCTCGACCACGCGCTGGGCGATAATCGTACAGATCGTAGCTCCTCGATGACCCATCAATCGTGCCATGCCTGCCAACACCGAACTCTCCATCTCGTAGTTGGTCACTCTACGTTGGCCATCGTAGATAAAGCTCTCGATCTTCGAATTCAACACCTCATCCACAGGCCTTAAACGCACACTGCGCCCCTGCGGAGCATAGAATCCTGGCGAGGCGATGGTTATCCCCTCCATCGTGCAATCGGCAAACAATGCGGCCAACTGTTCATCGGCATCCACAGCATAGAGTGGCGGAAAGTCACCGCTCCACTGCGTATGTGACTTAAAAGCCCGCTCCAGAGCCAAATCTCGCACCTGCTCATTACCTGCATAGTAACTCAACAGACCATCGAAGCCCAACGAGGTGCGAGCAAAGACCATATCCCCCACCTTTATATCGCTCTGCAAACCGCCCGACGTTCCCAATCGAACGATGGTCAGCTGCTTAAACTTATCCTTGACACATCGACGCTCAAAATCGACATTGGCCAATGCATCGATCTCGGTCATGGTAATATCGATATTTCCGACACCGATACCAGTTGACAAGATGGTCATGCGACGACCCTTGTAGAGTCCTGTCACACTGCGGAACTCTCGATTCTCCACCTCACACTCGCGACTCTCAAATCGCGATGCTACCAACTCGACACGACCAGGATCGCCAACCAACAATACGATGTCGGCCAACTGCTCGGGACGCAGATGGAGGTGGAACACAGAACCATCGTCGTTGATGATTAACTCTGAGGGTGGTATAATTCTCATAAAAAGCTATGTAATTTGGCATAAAAGTAATATATTTACACCGAATTTCAAAATTAAACTGAGTATAAATTATCATATTATTTAAACTTATGACACTTATAAAATCAATATCGGGTATTCGCGGAACAATCGGTGAGTACACGGGAGACAATTTAACACCTCTCGATATAGTAAAATTCACCACCGCCTACGCTCGACTAATAGCCGAGCAGAGCGGGTCGCAAAAACCTCTGACAATTGCCGTGGGACGCGACGCGCGTATCTCGGGATTGATGGTGCAAAACATTGTCGAGGGTACACTTATAGCCTGCGGTGCCGAGGTCATTAGCCTCGGACTTATCACCACGCCAGGTGTCGAGATTGCGGTCACACACTATGGAGCCGATGGTGGTATTATCATCACCGCTTCGCACAATCCTGCGCAGTGGAATGCCCTCAAACTCTTGAACTCAGAGGGCGAATTTCTCAACGCAGCCGAGGGGCAGCGAGTGTTGGATTTTGTGGAGTCGGCCGACAAGGAGAACTATAGCTATCCGACGATCGAGCGTATCGGCAAGTTGAAGATGAGTGTCGACATCAATCATCTTCACATCGAGAAGGTGTTGGCTCTTGCGACCGTCGATGTCGAGGCTATTCGCAAACGCAACTTTCGCGTGGTGGTCGACGCGGTGAACTCCGTGGGAGGTGTGGTAATCCCCGAGCTATTGCGCCAATTGGGGTGTGAGGTGGTCGAGATCAACTGTGAGCCAACAGGCCATTTTGCCCACAACCCCGAGCCATTGGCCGAAAATCTTACGCAGATATCCGAGGCAATGTCTATGCACAAAGCCGATTTGGGAGTTGTCGTCGACCCCGATGTTGACCGTCTGGCATTGGTCTGCGAGGATGGCGAGATGTTTGGCGAGGAGTATACACTCGTGGCAGTGGCTGACTACATCCTATCACTACAAAAGGGAGATACCGTATCGAACCTAAGTTCGTCACGCGCACTACGCGATATCACACATATGCATGGATGCACCTACCACGCATCGGCTGTGGGTGAGGTAAACGTGGTGGCCGAGATGAAGGCTTGCAACGCAGTGATTGGTGGCGAGGGCAACGGAGGGGTGATCTATCCCGAGTTGCACTATGGTCGCGATGCACTTGTTGGCGTGGCGCTATTCCTCACGCTATTGGCTCAGAGGGGGTGCTCGATGAGTGAGTTAAGAGGTGGCTATCCAGTCTATTTCGCCTCGAAGAACAAGATCGAACTAACGAAGGGGATTGATGTCGACGCGCTGCTCGCAGAGATCAAAACACGCTATGCCAGCGAGCAGATCAACGACATAGATGGTGTGAAGATTGATTTCGACGAGAGCTGGGTTCACCTGCGCAAATCCAACACCGAGCCAATCGTGCGTATCTACACCGAGGCTCATACCACAGAGGAGGCTGAGCAGCTAGCCAACAAGTTCATTGCTGAGATAAAAGAGATCTGTGGATTGGAGTAAAACAAAATCCATTATAACGATTTAGGACATATCACTTTGGTGTGATATGCCCTAATATTTTTCGTGCTAAATCAATCTACTCCACCTCGCGACGGTTCTGCAATGCATGTGTGATTGTCAACTCATCGACATACTCCAACTCATCGCCAAAACCGATGCCGCGAGCGATATTGGTCACTCGCACCGACGGATACTCTCGCAATCTATTCATGATATAAAATAGTGTTGTCTCCCCCTCCACCGAGGTCGAAATAGCCAAGATAACCTCCTTGACGCTGCCACTCGCAACTCTTGCAACGAGTTGGTCAATTGTCAGATCCGATGGTGCAACACCATGCATGGGTGAGATAACGCCACCCAAAACATGGTACAAACCTCGATACTGCTGTGTTGACTCAATCGACAATAGATCACCCACCTGCTCAACAATACACACCGTCGACTGATCGCGTTTCGAATCCTCACAAATAGTACATAGTGCCGAGTCCGAGAGGTTGCTGCAACGCTCACAATGACGCACCTTGGTGCGAAATGCCGCTATACTATCGCTCATCTCTAACACCGAAAACTCCTCCATGCGAAGTATATGCAGAGCCAAACGCATCGAGGTTCTACGCCCAATACCTGGCAACTTTGTAAGCTCACTTACAACATCTTGCAACAATTTTGACACAATGCTACCCTATTATATTACCGTGATCTTCTCCTCTGGCACCCATCCCTTTTTGCCATCTTCCAACACAATCTGACACCATCCCTCGACACTATTGTCGACATGAACTTTCGTCCCCTCATGCAGGATAAACAGCTCAGTTGACGTGTTGCTAGGGGCACTCGTCACCGAGAGTGCAGAACTCATAACAATCGCCTCATCGGGATTCAACATATCAGCACGCGCTCCAAGAGCATAACAA
>JBCQUH010000070.1:0-6119 GCA_047174185.1 Rikenellaceae bacterium
GATTCAACATATCAGCACGCGCTCCAAGAGCATAACAAGTCGAGACCACAAACAACATCATCATTACAACGCCACCCATGAAGCCCACTCGACGAACCATCAAACTGCTAGCCAACAGATAACACAGCACCAATGCCAAAACCAATCCAAACGACACCAACGACACAATGCTCCACGCCTCACAATTAAGCCACGACGCAATCTGATCATTCCACTTCAATAAAAACAGACGTGGCATGGGTGTGATATTATCCTTGACACTCAACGACACTACATCTATATTGTGTTGAATATCCTCATCCGACGGGTTCAAGCGCTGCGCCCTATAGTAATTGAGCAACGACGCACCGATCTGACCTCGCTTATAATTGACATTCCCCAAATTGTAGTAGATCTCGGCCGAGTGCACTCCGCGTGAGAAAATCTCGTTGTACATACGCTTTGCCGAGAGGTAATTCTCGTTGGCATAGGCCGTGTTTGCCCTATCCCACAGATCACTCACAGGCAGACTCTTTATATCCACACTCTTTTGGGGAGTACTATAATTCCCTGCATCCAATTTGCCTTGAGCCGCAAGCGGCACTACAAAACTAATCAACGCAATAGCCAAAAACAGAATCTTAACTCTTTTCATCTTATACCCTCCTCTACTTATCGTTTAAACAAAATCTCCATCTGCGATACCAAATGCAACGCACATCCATAAACCTCATTCATCTGTGCAGAAGCCATGGGCGAATAGTGAGCCTCGTCGCAACGTGTAATCAAGTCGGCAAAACCGCTAACCAACTCTCCATCGGCATTACGTTTGTTCAACTCGTCGCGGACATACTCCTTGGTCAAATCAGCTACTGGAATATTGAGTTTATCACTCATATAACCCCACATACCATGCAACACCTCGTCGTAGAACAGACGCTCATTACCCTCGTCCATATGCTGCTTAGCCTTGTTGAATCGATGTACAACCACCTTATTAGCACGCTTGCCGCGACGCAACGCCTGATTGCGAGCATCACGAATCATACGACGCGCCACAATATAGACAACAACAAATATCGCGATCAACACAAACAACACCACGAAATAGAGTGGCGAACCGATCAGCGGATCTCGCTTCGAGGTGAACTTTGCCTCGCCCAACTTAATAAATCGAATATCGCTACCCAACAACGCCACGTCGGCCTTGTCGACCCCACTACGCACCATCTTAGCCGCACCATCTTGGCGCTTGTCAGGGGTGATTGTAACACTAAACGGATTGGTATGCAGCGACGTATAGGCTCCTGTCTTAGGGTCGAAGTAACTAAACTCTATAGCTGGAATCGTATACTCACCCTCGGCGCGTGCTATGAGTGGATACTCAAACTCCTTGTAACCCGTTGCCCCTTGACTCGTCGTCTGTATCGACTCTGTTGTACGAACCACATACTGTTCAAAAGAGTTGGGCAACTCCAATTTGGGAGCTTGTATAAACGACAAATTACCTGTTCCCGAGACTCTTAACTTCAACAACTTAGCCGAATTGGCCTCGATAATATTAGACTCAAACGGTATCAACTCCAACTGATACTCACCCACCGCACCGCTATACGACTCGGGAGCACCCGCAGGCAGACGCTTCACATTGATCGTGCGAGGTGTTGTCGCCACGCTGCGACGAACATTATAAAACTCGTTGCTGCGACCAAAGAATGGATCTATATTGCGACTCTGAACCACCACCTGTGCCACAGCATCCATCTGCATCGACTCGATCTCAATCTCTCCCGACTGCTGAGGATACAATAGATACTCCTTGATAACATAAGTGTCGTAGACCTGACCATTATAGGTCTCGCGAGAGCTATCTGCACGACGAGGTTGCGTAACCTCTTGTGCCCAAAAACCATTGAATACTGGAGCCTTGAAATTCTCATAATTGACAATATCGACTCTCGTAAATAGCTTGAACACCGCACGGATCGGCTCACCTTTATAGACCTCGTTGCTCGACAATAACAGTCGCAACAACACATCGTCCTTGCCAACTCGCGATGTAGCCTCGCTCTGAGGTGATTGTTGTTGTGAACCTACCCCACTCTGCGACGAGCTACTCTGCGACAACGATCGCTGCTCGCGGACAACCTCTACAACCGTGCGTTGTGTCGAATAGATCTTCTTGTCGACCTTAACCTGTGCCGCAGGGATCGTATAACGACCTGCACTATCGGCCATCAAAACATATGTATAGGTGTAATTAACACTCTTAGTCATCGTGTTATTAATCACCTGAATCGAGCTACCACTCGATATTCGAGGCCCAGCAATCACATTCAACCCCGAGAACGCAGGGGCTTGAAATGAATCATTGTCGGGTGATGCATCGAGAACAAACTCTACGGGAAAGGCCTCTCCTGCTGCCACCTGCAACGGCACATTAACCTTGAAGCTAACATCCTTAGCCGCCGCCACATCGAAAATCGCGACACACAATGCCACGAACATAAATATTATTCGCAATAAACGCTCTCTCATAATCGAAAAATAGAATACCTACTTAAACACCTCTCTTAACGTATATTCACCACAAATTATTGCACATGAGCGAAAGATCCCAAAAACCTCTCGCTCTCGCAACTACAACTATCTAAACCTCTAGTGTTTAAAATCTGCAAAGAAATCGTTACCCTTATCATCAACAATGATAAATGCTGGGAAATTCTCAACATAGATCTTACGCACAGCCTCCATTCCCAACTCAGGAAAATCAACAACCTCGACCGACTTAATAGAGTTCTTGGCCAAAATTGCCGCAGGCCCTCCGATAGATCCCAAATAGAATCCGCCATTGCCTTGACATGCATCGGTCACCTGCTGCGAACGGTTGCCCTTTGCCACCATAACCATCGAACCGCCACTCTTCTGGAACAGATCAACATACGAATCCATACGTCCCGCAGTCGTTGGGCCAAAACTACCCGAAGCCATTCCCTCTGGAGTCTTTGCAGGCCCTGCATAATAGACTGGATGCTTCTTGAAATACTCTGGCATTGGCTGACCCTCGTCCAACATCTTCTTGATCTGTGCGTGAGCAATGTCGCGTGCTACGATCAGCGTTCCCTTCAAGTTCAAACGTGTCTTGATTGGGTATTGGCTCAAGATCTCGCGCACCTTATCCATTCCTTCGTCCAAATCGATATCCACCGCTGGAGACATCGCAGGTGCCTGCTCGGGCAAGAAACGCGCTGGATTCTTCTCCAACTGCTCCAAGAAGATACCATCCTCGGTGATCTTCGCCTTGATATTACGGTCGGCCGAACAGCTAACACCAATCGCCACAGGGCACGACGCTGCGTGACGAGGAGCGCGAATAACGCGCACATCGTGCACCAAATATTTTCCACCAAACTGAGCACCAACACCCGACTCCTGACATATCTTGAGGATCTTCTCCTCCCACTCCACGTCGCGGAAGCAGTTGCCACCCTCGCTACCCTCGGTTGGAAGCGAGTCTAGATAACCTGCCGATGCCTTCTTTACAGTCGCCAAACACATCTCGGCCGACGTACCTCCGATACATACCGCCAAGTGGTATGGAGGACAGGCCGACGTACCCAAATCCTTGATCTTATTCTTGATGAAAGCCGTCAACGATGCCTCGTTCAACAACGCCTTAGTCTCCTGATACAAGAAGGTCTTGTTGGCCGAACCACCACCCTTGGTCATAAACAAGAATTTGTAGTGATTCCCAGGGGTCGAATAGATATCGATCTGCGCTGGCAAGTTGTTACCCGAGTTCTTCTCCTCGGTCATCGTAAATGGCACCACCTGCGAATAACGCAAGTTGCGCTCCTTGTAGGTCTCGTAGACACCGCGCGAGATCGCCTCGGCATCGTCCACTCCCGTGTATACATCCTCACCCTTCTTCGCCACACAGATCGCCGTACCTGTATCCTGACACGTTGGCAACTCGCCCTCGGCCGATACACACTGGTTCAACAACATTGTGTATGCCACAAACTTATCGTTGTCCGTCGCCTCGTCATCCTTCAAAATATTATTCAACTTTTGAAGATGTGCCGCGCGCAGATAGAACGACACGTCGCTATAAGCCTCCTTCGACAATAGCTCCAACCCCTTGGGGTCTACCTTCAAAATCTTGCGACCATCGCACTCTACGACCTTAACATAATCCTTGGTTAGGAGACGATACTCTGTTGTATCTTTGCCCAATGGCAATGGCTCCTGATAGATAAATTCCGACATACTAATTCTCTGTTTTTGTTTATTTTGTTATCTAACTAATTTTACTCTTGTGACTCTATAACTTTATCGTAATCAAACGCATCACCCTCACTACCCATCGCAACCTTAACGGCTGTCTTATACCATGCCCAAAAAGTGTCTGGTATCAACTCCTTGCGAACCTCCCACGGTGTGTGACGATCATATATTGTTGCAAATGACTCATAATTGTTCCTTGGCGTAGACTCTCTCTTCCACACCTCGACCTTCGCGTCATAGAGCTTGCGCATACGCTCCAGATCCTTGGCATAGCGCTTCTGGCCAACCAAATTTATAAGCTCATCTGGGTCTTTGCTCAAATCATACAACTCCTCGGCCACATCCATGCCATCGGCAAATCCCCAATAGATATACTTCAAATTATCATCAACTACCGACAGCGTTAAACAGCCAGGGGCACCCCACGCGTTGATCAACATCAAATCATCGTGCACCTCCTTCGCTTTCGATGGATTAGTCACCACCCTACACAACGACTCACCATCCACACCACTCGGGATCTCAACTCCTGCATACTCAAAGATCGTAGGGGCAATATCGATATTACCCGTCAACACCTCGGCACGCTTGCCGCTGCTATTGGCCTGACGTGGATCGACAATGATGAGCGGAATACGACTGCTACACTCATACGGCAACACCTTGCCACCCAATCGACGAGCACCCAACGAACAACCATTATCCGAGGTGAATATCAAAATAGTATTCTTATCCAACCCCGTCTGCTCCAACTTATCGAGAATCATACCAATCGCCACATCAACGCCATAGATCAATTGGTTATATTTTTGCATATGCTTCTGATAAGCGGCATCGTCGCCACCTTTATATAGATGCAGGTATTGACGACCCAATTTCGCCTGCTTTGGCAATATTTCGCTACCCACCGCCGCACTCTCGGGCAGTGTGAAGTATGTATTGGCATATACATCATTGAACTGCGGATCTGGAGATATTGGCGTATGTGGAGCCTTAAATGAAATTGACAGACAAAAGGGTTTATTCTCCGACTGCGCCCGATCTATAAAGTCACATCCAAATGCACCATAGGCCACCGACGAATGGGGATACTCCTGAGCATACTCTGCAATATATTTATTACTCTTCGTTATATATGAACTCTGCCCTGGAGCACCTGCCCACACATCAAAATCATCCATCGGCAACCTGTCATACGAATGGTACGATGAATCCCCCTCCTCGTCCGACACGGCAAACCCAAATTTACCTCCAAAACCTGTGAAATATCCTGCCTCACGCAGAATTACGGGATAGGACTCTTGAAATTTCTTGGTCGACAACGCCCCATGATCGAAGTTACATCCCGTTTTGTACTCATACATACCCGTCATAACGATAGCTCGGCTCGCCATACTGATAGAGGTTGTTGCATAATGACGCGTAAAGGCGACCCCCCTTTCGACCATTCGATCAAGGTTTGGAGTCTGAACAGAGTTGTTACCCAATGACGAAATTGTATTAAAGCCCTGATCATCAGTCATTAAAAAGATGATGTTGGGACGCTCTTCGGCCTTAATGCCTATTGGAGCAATCGCAATCGCAGCCAAAGCCAATAGTTGTTTTTTCATAACAATGTTCATTTAAGGAGGGTTCTAATTTTTCATTTTTTACTCCAAAATTTAGGACAAGAACCCGTAACGTCCTAAATTGAAGCGTTTATCTGATATCAAAGTTAAATCAAAAAGTTCTGAAATCCAAACTGTTTGAACAAAATCTATCTATCTATCTAGCTATCAGTGTATTACCTCAAAGCGATTTTCAATCTCACAATCTGCTCAAAGCGACACAGATTGTAAGTTAAGTTGATAAGT
>JBCQUH010000013.1:0-37837 GCA_047174185.1 Rikenellaceae bacterium
CCTTTGCCTTAAACTCGGCTGTGTGTCGTTTTCTCATTTGTCCCTGTTGTTATGACACAAAAATACGAATTATTTCTATCTTAACTTGCTGTCCTAATTTGGGGTAGTATTATAGTTTTTTACTTGGCGAACTTTAAGGCAGAATAAAGAACAAATTAATGAACTAAAGAGAAAGCATGACAATGATAATTTAGGCATTTTGACATATTCATTAATAAATTATCGGAAAAGCATCGATACACTTAGGCTACAAAATTTATTAGACCAATTGCCAACCAAAGATTATGGCAGAATATCAAAAGAGACACAAGAGATGGTTAATAAATTTGAAGATGAAAGTTTTGTATTGAATATATATATCAATAGAGTGAAAAATACACATGAGCTTAATGAATTTAATGTGCTGTATAACATGATGTATCATGAATATGGGAGTGTAATGTGTGATATTATGAGATTTTGCGATTTTTTGAAAGATATGCCAAAAGTGGATATACCTCAATATGTAAAAAAAGAGTTGAGTATTTTTGAGACATCTATAAATGAATGTAATGATCTCAAGAATTATATACAGCTATATTTTGTTGATGGAGTGAATGTTAATGAAGCCATACGCAAAACCGCAGTATCTTTAATGGAAAACAACAAAACAGCAGAATGTAAAACAGAGCTAAATAAGCGAATAGAGCTTTTGATATCAGCACAACAGAATATAATAGATAATGACACAAAATAGACTAATAAGATTATAGTTTATGTGGACTGGTAAAATTATGAGCGGAGGTATTGAAGCCGAGGATCTTGATTAAGTACTGATTACTTTTTTTGTATAGGAGGACGCAGAAGGTGTACTTATTATGGAAATAATCTATTTGTTCCAAAAGGATGTCACTACGCCGTCCGCAACATCATCATCATAAAGATCTCCCAAATGCTCTTGGGGTGTTAAGTCTATGCAACGATAGCTCATTCGACATTGTCGACTTACCACAGGTAGAGAAAGAAGAGTCAGTTATTTCGACAATGAAGAAGTTGGTGCCTTGAAGAGGTTCGCGCAGTTGAAAGACAGCATAGTTTGTTTGAATAAGATAAAATTTGTATATTTGTGGTAACTGAAAATATAAAGAGATGAGAAAATTAACGATAAAAAACATTGGTGCTATAAAGCATGTTGATCTTGAGTTGAATAGAGTCAATGTGTTTATTGGCCCACAATCATCTGGTAAGAGTACAATATCAAAGATATTATGCTATTGTATGTGGGTGGAGAAGCATTGCTATTTGAACAATGGCGAAAGGGCTCGTTTTTCTAATAACAATCTGTTTTATAATACTCTAATTGAATATCATCGACTAGATGGCTATTTCAACAAAACTGCAAGTATAAGATATGTGGGTGAATTATTGACAATCTCATATACCCACAGCTCTAAAACTATAAAAATAACGAATAGTAAGCAAGCGGTGTACTCATACCCTAAAATTGCATATATTCCATCGGAAAGAAATCTTGTAGCTACTATTCCCAATATAGATAAATATAACGAAAGCAATGATGTAATAGCATATTTTGGTTATGATTGGACTGATGCAAGAAGTATTATATCAGAACAATCACTGTCAGAAATATTTGAACGAGATATTACATATAAATATATGAATGGTGACGATTATATTTTGGATGGTGATGCAAAGATAAAACTTCGATATGCTTCGAGCGGTGTTTTATCTGCGGTTCCATTATATGTAATGTCTAAATATCTATATGGTGAAATTTATAAAAAGGATAGGAATATATCTCCCGCACAACGTAAGATTATTTTAGAGCTATCAGATAATATCTCAAAACTTAGAAATGAGCTTGCTCATGGAGTAGAATTTGACTATAATAAAATAGTTTTGGTTGCTGAAATGATCGCCTTTATCGCAAACAATACAACTTCAAAATATGCCAAAGAGATTAGGCTACTAAAAGATATTACAAGATTGGCTGCTCAAGCACAAAAAGGAGAGAAGCTTAAAGAACTAACTTTTAACGCCGCACAAAATATAGAAAAGATAGAACATATTTTTGATTACAAATACACGCAGCTATTCATTGAAGAGCCTGAACAGAATCTGTTTCCAAAAGCTCAAATGAAGTTTGTAAATGAGTTGTTTTTGATGATGCATAATGAAGTCAGAGAACACTCTGCAGTTATAACAACACATAGTCCATATATATTATTTGCTATCAATAACTGCATCATGCGTAATATTGTTAAGAAGAATATTAGCAGCGAATTACGACCTCAGTTTCTTCACAACAAAGCTCAAATTAACCCTAAAGATATTTTAATATATCAGATTAATAATGGCGAGTTAAAGAGAATTCAAGACGAGGATGGTAACTTAGATGAGAACTTTATCAATGATGCATATAAAGAGAATTCTAATGAATATTTTTCATTGTTAAATTTCTATGAGGATGAAGAATAGGATATTAGAAAAATTCCCTTTAACCCGAATAGAGAGCTACAACTGCTTTTGTATTTACGTTGCAGATTTTACAAAACGCACAAAGTCGGCAAGGGGTGTAGAAGTGTCGTCTACTATGCCAAAATGCCCTGTTAAACCAGAGAATGATATGGATGTTTTGTATATTGATAATAAATCAGGGCTTAGTGTCGTATTTGCCACGTTCAATGACAATTCATTTAAGGATGCTGATGGAAATGACGAATCCCATACAGAAGGGGCATTTTTTATTGATAATGAGCAAGAAACATTTTTTGCATTATATGAGATTAAGGATTGTCGGCCAAGCCGAATAGGCAATTACAGAAAAGATATTAAAGAGAAAGTAAAACTAAGTGCCGCCGTAGTTCGAGATAACAACATTGTGGATGGTAATAAGAAAATTCATGCTCTGGTGAGTTTCCCTCGCCAAAAAATGAGATTTAATAATTATCTCTATGGAATAGACCCTATTGAAATGACCGAGTTAAGAAAAAAGGATAAAATTATTTTTTGTTGCTCAAATAGCTTTAAGATAGCAAATTCATCTAATTTGGTAGCATTTTATGAATAGCACTCGAAAATATCATCTATCAATAGCCTCTCTTTGTGATGTTTTCGATATTATTTATAGGTAGTCTAAACTAGTCCTATTAAAGTCACTTATGATAGCACTAATATCACCTGCTAAGACGATGCGGGATAGGACGAGCCTCGATGCTCTGTCGGTGATATACTCCGAGCCTCGGTTTCGAGAGCATACGGAGCGTATCGTCTCGTTGATGGTGCGATACTCTGCGTTGGAGCTGGTCGAGATATTCAGAGTTAGCAAGGCGATTGCTCGTGAGTTGCAGGGTCGGTTTGCGGATTTTTATAGCTCCGAAGTGGAGCTGCTGCCGGCCGTCGACAGTTATGATGGTATTGTTTATAAGCACTTTAAGAACAATATAAACGCTGAATACTTGCAAGAGCGAGTGCGTATTAGTTCGCTGATGTATGGTCTACTCAGACCCTTCGACCTGATTCAACCCTACCGAATGGAGGGGTTTGTAAGGCTCGCAGATGGCGACGAGAGGGTCGACAAATTTTGGCGAGATATTCAGACCCAAACTCTCATAGATGATGTCGACGCAAAGGGTGGCACGCTGCTCTACCTCGCCTCGAAAGAGGAGCAAAAGGCGTTTAATTGGCGAGAGGTATGCGACAAGGTGAGGGTGATCGATTTTAATTTTTTGCAACACAAAGGCGATAGACTTCAGCAAGTGGTCATCTATACCAAGATGGCGCGCGGCGAGATGATCCGCTATATGATGGCGCAAAATATTACCGATCCAGAGGAGCTAAAATCTTTTGAATGGAGTGGTTATAGGCACAGCGATGCACTCTCATCCGAGAACGAATGGGTTTGGGTGATGGAGTAATTATAGATAGTATTATTCGATACTATTCTATAATTTAGTATATTTGTGAATAAATTATTAGGACTTATGACACAACAAAATAAAATACAGCTATTCGAGGAGCGCAAGGTGCGTACTCTTTGGGATGATGAGGCGGAGAAGTGGTACTTCTCGATTGTTGATGTGGTGGCGGTTTTGACCGACAGTCCAAGCCCTCGCAAATATTGGAGCGTACTGAAACTTAGACTCAAAGAGGAGGGAAGTGAGTTGACTACAAATTGTAGTCAACTGAAAATGCAGTCGGCAGATGGAAAATATTACAAGACCGATGTCGCTGATACAGAGCAACTATTCCGCTTAATCCAATCAATCCCATCACCCAAAGCAGAGCCATTTAAGCTATGGATGGCGCAGGTGGCGAGTGAGCGATTAGACCAAATGCAAGACCCTGAGTTGTCGATTGAGCAGGCGATGACCGATTATCGCAGACTCGGTTATTCTGAAAATTGGATCAACCAACGTATCAAATCAATAGAGATCCGCAAAGAGCTAACCGACGAGTGGAAACGTTGCGGTTTGGAGGAGGGTGTGCAGTTTGCAACTCTCACCGACATTATTTATAAGACGTGGTCAGACCACACAGCAAAGGAGTACAAGCGACTCAAAAACCTCAAAAAGGAGAACCTACGCGACAATATGACTAACCGCGAGTTGGTGCTAAATATGTTGGCGGAGCTATCAACCAAAGATATATCAGAGGTGCGAGACCCCCAATCAATGTCAGAACACGCAGAGGTTGCTCGCAGGGGTGGCAATGTAGCTCGTGAGGCACGCCAACGATTAGAGGCGGAGACTGGCAACAGTGTTATCTCGCCACTCAACGCCCAAGCCATACACAAGAAGTTGGAGGAGTAAAGGCTTTCCTTGAATTATTTAATGCGTAATTTTTTGCACAGAAAATAACATCTAACAAGTATAACTATGTAAAAAATCACTATATTTGCAGTGTGATATTTATTTATAACAATGAATGAGCTAAAAAATATAGGGATTATACCTGTCGATGTTTCGGTATTAGGGTCGATGTTTTCGCACCTTGCTTCGCCACGCAATAAGATTGCGCAGCTCGAAAAGTCGGGGCAACTTGTGCGTCTAAAGCGTGGACTATATGTTGTCTCGCCTACGGTTTCTGGGGAGATTTTATCAACAGAACTTATCGCAAACCATATCTATGGTCCATCGTATGTCTCGATGGAGAGTGCGCTGAGATTCTATGGATTGATACCTGAAAGCGTATATGCCGTTCGTTCGATGACTATAAAAAGATCACGAGATTTCGAGAACTCGATCGCACGGTTTGACTATACCCAATGTAGTACCGATTACTATTCGATTGGTATTCAGCAAGTCACAAACGATAATTTCACCTTTCTGATAGCCACACCAGAAAAAGCACTATGTGATCTGATTGCCTACACACCAAAACTCAACCCAAGATTTATTAACTCTATGCGAACCTATTTAGAAGAGGATTTGCGCTTAGATATGGAGCAGTTCTACAAGATGGATGTAGCGATTTTCCGAGAGTGCGCTAAGGTAGGCAAGAAGAGTGCAGAGATTAACAACATAATAAAGATACTTGAAAATGAGTCTGTTTGATAATATGCTGTCACGTTACACGATTGTAACGGAGAACGACTTGCGCAATGCTACACACGAAGTGATGCAAGAGGTGACACTTGCGGGTCTATATCGTGGTGGTTTCTTCGATAAAGTCGCATTCTATGGTGGTACGTGTCTTAGGATCTTCCACAAATTAAATAGATTTTCGGAAGATATGGACTTTTCGCTCATCTCAAAGGAGGAGAGTTTTAATATCGAGGATTACTTCCCTGCCATCGTTACGGAGTTTCAGGCTGTTGGACGTGAGGTCGAGATTACTCGCAAGAGTAAAAGTACATTTACAAATATAGAGTCAGCTTTTCTAAAGGACGATACGGCAACATACGACCTATCCTTTAGCTCCGACAAACGTATAAAGATAAAAATTGAGGTCGATATTAACCCACCTTTGAAATTTACAACAGAGCAAAAGTTATTGCTACATCCATTCTCATTTATGACTCGCTGTTTCGCCCTTTCAGATCTCTTCGCTGGCAAGATGCACGCTCTTGTGTTCCGCAGTTGGAAGAACCGAGTAAAAGGACGTGATTGGTACGATTTTGAATGGTATGTGCGTAGTGGCGTTGAGCTAAACTTCGAGCATCTTGCAGAGCGCATCAAAGAGTTTAATGGTTTAGAAATGTCACAATCGGAGTTTCTCGACATGCTAAAAGAGCGACTATCCACAACCGATATTGATATGGTCAAGCGAGATGTTGAGCCATTCTTGCACAATAAAAAAGAGTTGGATATATGGTCGAATGACTACTTTGTTCAACTTGCGGATATGGTGAAATTCAAGTAAGAAAATTATACACCCACATTTGCAAATCCCAGTTCGATTCACTATCTTTGCAATACGAAACAGATGAGCAATGAGAAGCACCGAAATATGCAGAAAATGGCGAATCTAAAATTGGTTGGAAAAGATTTTGAGACGCAAGTAATTGCGTGAGATATAAGGTGTTAAGGTTAAGGTTCATTTCTTGGTGGCACCACTTTAAAGAGGCTGGATGTTTGCTGTCAAATGAGTCCGTTTATACTAAATTCACGTTAAATTTAAATAGATGTAAAACTTAACCCAATAATGAAAAAACTACTACTATCCTTCGTTTTACTGGCAACAATGTTTTGCGCAGTTAGCGCCGAAAATGACAATGCACATGAGACTCTCAAAGCAACATTTAGCTTTAGCAAAGCATCATTCGATCTCTCGAAAAAAGAGCTAACACTCAACTGGGCGAGCAGAGAAAATAGCGATGCCTCGGCTCCAACGAGTATAAAAGTGAGCTACAAACAATCGAATAAAAGCGAGATTACAACACGCTCCTATGCCGTGAAAGATGCCGAGGGCACGTTGGTTATCGAGAACCCCGAGATTCGGAGTGTATACTACAAACCATATGTCCATGACGACAAACACATTGGGGCCAAAGGTGAGTCGGGAGTCTATAACGACTACAGATCGGGTAATTTGGATGGTATGAATGTCGATGACTGCATGTCTCAAATTGATATTGAGATCGAGGCTCTCTATGGTAAGGATAAGAAAAAAGCGTCGACAAAGTACCTCTTTACCTTGAATGTCGACCAAACCACAAGTCGCGAGTACTTTATTGCCAACTCAATGGAGGAGCTTTTGCCATACCTTCGAATCGACTCAAACGACAAATATGTGAGGATGGCACCTGGAGTCTATACCATCGATGCCGAGTATATGCGTGCTGGCAAGTACACCACGGCCGAGGAGTTGGGCGACAAACATTGGGTGATAATGCAGATCATGGGTAATGGCAACTATTTCGACTTCACGGGTGTGCGTCTCGATGTGTTGCACGAGGCTGTGGTGTTGAAGAATGAGGTGGTGAACCTCCAGACCATAGGTAGCAACAATGTGATAAGGGGGTTGGAGATCCGAGACATAGCGGAGGATAACGTCTCGGTTAAGGGTTATGTGAATATCAAAATGGATGGTACGGCCAACCGTCTGGAGCGTGTATTTGTCTACTCCGTAGGTTCGTTCCCCTATGGTTATGGCGCACTCTTTGGGCTGGGTACAAGTAGTCGCACGGCGATTAAAAATATCAGCAAACATAGCTCTCTGCTAGTTCGAGGAAGTAGCAACCATGTGAAAGATTGCTACCTTCATCACCGAGCTTTTGGACACTTCCTATTCTTTCAAGGTGTGGCAGGCGAGACAATCGTGGAGGGTGTATATATCTTGGGTGAGATTAACACGACGGATAATATCTTGGCCGAAAAGGGTACGGGGTCACCTGCCGATTTGGTCGATTTTATGATGAACGTTGGAAGAGTTGTACCTCCAGGATACTCCATCTCTATTGGTGAGGATGCAGTGCGCACATACGCAACAGGTGTGACGACCTATGATAACAAAAGCCCATTTGAGCAGAAGAATACGGTGGGAACAATCACGGCCAAGAACTGCTATATGCAACATACGAGAAATGCGACACAGCTGAGGTTTGGCGCACACAAGGGTTATGTATATAACTGCAAGGCAGTGGGTTGTCAGCAAGGGTTTGTTCTGTCAAACGGAGGTGTCGGAAAGCATCTATATTCCGATACGCAGTTTGGGCCAGCAGCCTATATGTGGTTCCCCGACAAGAATACCGAGTTGGATGTTACACTCATCCCATACGAGGGTGGAGATCGGGCTTATGGCGGTGGTTTCATCGGATACAACGCAATGGGAAAGGTTGTGGGCATCCTAGGGTCAAATAATAAGGTAACTATAAAACAGCACCCCGATTATGTCAACGACCAGAACCTTACGATCGATATTGGTCGCCCACGAGGCTCTGCGGATGGCACAGACGACAGCGATCCTGTGGCTATCGCCAATCGAATAATAGATTACACAGATGTGCCAATTCTCTTTGGCACGCAGTCA
Organism: Rikenellaceae bacterium; assembly: GCA_047174185.1. GTDB lineage: Bacteria > Bacteroidota > Bacteroidia > Bacteroidales > Rikenellaceae > Alistipes. The sequence continues at coordinate 8,473 of JBCQUH010000013.1, forward strand.
AAGGATAATGTCATCTCCCGCAAGAACACCACGAAGGGTGTAACCGATAATGGCTCTGCGAACAGGTATTAATCTGGGATTTGTTAGCAAAAGACCCTCGAATGAGCGTGGAGTGAAAAATATAGAGTTGTGAAAGGGTATGAATAGATTGAGGAGTGTTTTATTATTGGCACTGATTGCCATCGCTGCTGCATCGTGTAGTTGTGTAGAGAGTAGCGAGCAGCGGTTGTGCTACCACTTCGATGAGGCTGCGACAATGTGGGAGGAGGCGATACCGCTGGGTAATGGGCGTATCGCGATGATGCCATATGGGTCGGTCTACTCGGAGCTGATTCCTCTCAACGAGATCACGCTGTGGTCTGGAAGTGAGCAAGATGCCTCGAATCCCGAGGCGTTGGCATCGCTGCCCAAGATCCGCGAGCTGCTCTTCGCAGGCGATAACTCCGCAGCTCAGGCACTGGCCATGCAGTCGTTTGTCTGCGGTGGTCATGGTAGCAACAAAGCAAGCGGCGCGGAGCACCCTTACGGCTGTTTCCAAACCTTGGCCACCATGCGATTTGACTATAGCTATCCCGATGTGGCCGACACTCTGGTGACGAATTATCGACGCGAGTTGGATATGCGCAATGCGATCTCCACAACCTCGTTTGTGCGAGGTGGGGTAGAGTATCGTCGCGAGCTATTCACCTCGTTTGGCAGTGATGTGGGTGTCATTCGCCTTACGAGTAGTGGTGAGAGTGCGATAAACTTCAGCCTTATGATGGAGCGACTAGAGAGAGCCTCGGTGTCGGTTGTCGATGGCGATTTGCGCCTCTCGAGGCAGCTAACCGATGGGGTGGATAGAGCGGTTGATCGAGGTGTGAAATTTGCCTCGCAGGTGAGAGTCCTCCTCCCCAAGGGGGGCGAAATAGTGGAGGGCGATAACTCGCTTACGGTTCGTGGCGGATCGGAGGTTATTCTGCTCGTCGCCATGGGGACAGATCTTCTCGTCGATCAGAACTATCTAGAGCGTATTCCCGAGATGTTGGAGGCTGCCCAGAGGGTCGGTTACGACGAGGAGCGAGTGGCACATACGAAGCACTACAGAGGGCTGTTTGACCGTGTCGAATTGGAGCTGTCGAACGCTGCTGTGGCCGATAGCGGAGTCGAGGCGTTGGCGGTCGACAAACGGTTGGAGCTGATGGCTAATGGGGCGGATGACCCATCGTTTGCTGCGCTTTACTACCAGTTTGGCCGCTACCTGCTTATTAGCTCAACTCGCGAGGGGCTGCTGCCCTCGAACCTTCAGGGTATATGGAGCAACGGCAATAGGATCCAGACCCCGTGGAATGGCGATTACCACCTCAATATAAATCTTCAGATGAACCATTGGGGTGCCGAGTCAGGCAACCTTGCGGAGCTTCACCGACCACTAATCGCGTGGATCGAGCAACAGGTCGAGAGTGGCCGTCGAACAGCCCAAGAGTTCTATGGCGCGAGGGGTTGGACGACCCACACGCTGGGTAATGTGTGGCACTTTACCGCTCTCAGCGAGAATCCTCTGTGGGGTATCTCGAATAGCTGTAGCGCGTGGCTGTGCGAACATCTGTATCATCACTACCTATACTCAATGGATGTGGATTACCTTAGAGAGGTCTATCCTATAATGCGAGATGCAGCCTACTTCTATGTCGATGTGCTTGTCGAGGATCCGCGCAACTCCTATTTGGTCACCGCCCCAACCATATCTCCCGAGAATGGCTTTGTGCTCGACGATGGCGAGGTGGTGCGTATATGTGCTGGATCAACGATGGATAATCAGATTATCCGCGAACTACTTACCAATACCATCGAGGCGGCCGAGATCCTTGGGGTGGATGAATCGGCACGCCGAGAGTTTGCTGAGGTCATGTCGCGTCTGAAGCCAACGACCATCGGCGATGATGGTCGCATCATGGAGTGGATGGAGTCGCGTGTTGAGAATGACGAGAACCATCGCCATGTATCTCATCTCTATGGACTCTATCCGAGCAATGAGTTCTCGTTGGGCGATGCGCAACTTATGGATGCTGCACGCAAGACACTCAATATGCGAGGCGATGGCGGCTCTGGGTGGTCGATGGCGTGGAAGATAAATTTATGGGCACGCTTGGGCGATGGCGATCGAGCTGCTAAGTTGCTATATGGTAGTCTGCTAACGCCCATAATTGACCGCGTGACCAAAAAAGCGCAGAAGTGAGGTTCGTTTCCCAATCTGTTTTGCGCCCACCTACCATTCCAGATTGATGGTAACTTTGGCGGTAGCGCAGGTATTACGGAGATGTTGATCCAGAGCCGGGGGGTGTCGAGCTGCTGCCAGCACTGCCTACACTCTGGGCAGATGGCCATTTTAGCGGCCTGCGAGTGCGAGGTGGTGCCGAGGTAGGTGCCGAGTGGCAAGAGCATAGACTTCGCAGCGCAACGCTTCGTGCAACTGCCGCTGGAGAGTTCAATATCGCATGGCCTGATAATGTCGCGCTAGATAGCGCAGATATAAATGGAGAGGCGATTTCGTGCGAACAAGAGCGTGTTTTGCGAGTGTCGTTGCAACAGGGAGAGGTATTGTCGTTGAGGTATCGGTAGTTGGTTGGTGAGTCTTTCTGAGACATGCTGAGGTATTGTTGTTGGGGGGGGGCGGGGCATCTAAGGCCGCAGGCCGCAGAAAAGCCACCGCAGCGGAGATGGCACCTCCGCGGGTGCATTGGCATATTCTCGTTGGCAAATAGTTAGCTCCGCGGCGAGCACGCCGCCGCCGCCCGCGCAGGGCAGTGGTGCGTAATCCCCCAACGAAAGCCAGACGACAAAAATCTAGATCAACCCAGCGACATAAGGTTTGAGCACGCCAAACATAAGGTATGCCATTACGAGTGTCACGAGGATATTGAATCCTTGGGCGATTAGGAATGCGTAGATTGGTTTTCTGTTCTCGGCCGAGAATAGCTCCGAGAATCGCGTCTCCAATCCGATACACACGAATGCTATGGCAAATAGGGTAGTGGTCATGCTCTTACCCACCTTTGATACCGCTTTGGCGGTCTCTGGCTCGATGCAGAAGCTAAAGATGAGCGATGCGGCGATGAATCCAACCACGAACTTCGGGAATCGCTCCCATATAACCCCCAACGTAGGGCGCTCTTTCGCCTTCTTCCCCTTATATGTCCACATCAGAGATATGGCGAATGCTGCAACGCCCAACAGCACGTTTTGCGACGATTTAACGATGATCGCACTACGCTCGGCATCCTCGCCAATCATGCTACCTGCCGCAGCCACGGCACCTGTTGTGTCGATCGTGCCGCCCAACCATGCTCCAGCCACCTCGCCACTAAGTCCCAATAGACCAGCCAACCAAGGCATGATATACATCATTGGGATGGCGCACACCAGTACGAGTGAGATGACCGTCGACAACTTCTTACTATTTCCATTGATTGCACCACACGTTGCGATGGCTGCCGAGACTCCGCAGATACTCACCGCGCTCGACAACATGGTTCCCATCTCGCGGTCGATACCCATGCGACGCGTAAGCGCAAATGTGAAGTACCACACCGAGAATACCACCACTACCGATTGCAGCAGTCCATACACTCCGCTCTCGACAACCTGTCCAAAGAGGATGGTAGATCCCAAACAGACGATACCAATCTTGATATAAAACTCGCTCTGCACCGCAGCACGCAACCATGCAGGGGTGCCCACTGTGTTGGCGATCAACAATCCGAAGATCACCGAGAAGAATACTGGCTCCAACCCCAACTCCTTGATTGCAGGGATATTAGCCATGGCATTGCCCCCGATCGCAAGGCCAAGGATAACGGCCAACGAAACTACGACGCTCGATGCTGAGCGTCGCAACACAAGGTTGCTGCCGATGACAATCACCAACAACAATATATATAGAATCGCTGCGGACTCAATAGCCCCACTTGCCCCAAACGACTTGGGCATTGATGGGATAAAATCTGGTGATAGGTAGGCTAGTAGCAGGATGATAGCACCCACAAATACGATAACCCAATCTTCGCTCTTGAACTGATCAATAAATTTTCTCATATACTTTTTTGTCTGCAAAGGTCGTGATTTTTCGTCGGGTTGTCAATACGCCTAAATACCCAATTGTGCCATTTAGCCCTCTGTGACTGCTATAATCTGACTCTCGCGCACATACCACACATACCCTTCGATATGTTTGTAGCCCATTTTGCGAAGCAGCTGCATGTAGTTTTGCATCTGTCGTTTATGCGATGCTGAGAGGAGCAGACCAAATTTATAGTCGACCACCACCACCCTCTCGCCATCAATCATCACACGGTCGGGGCGATGTGTCGAACTCTTCGACGCGTCGTGTGGCTGGATGATTTGGCTCTCGTTGCGCACGCTCTGCCACTCTCGCTCGAACCACTCGCCGACTCGTGCATCGCTTAGCGACTGCTCGACTGCACTGCGCAGTGCTCGATGCTCCTCGGCATCGATCGAGGCGTTGGCAAACATCAAATCTATCTTGTGGAATATATCATCTCTGTTGGTGGCCTGCTCAAATGCCTTGTGCATCATGATTCCCACCTGCCGTGGCGAATCTTCCGCCTCGCTGTGGTAGCGTTGCGAAGGTAGCCGCAGACGTAGCTCGCTGGGCGAACTTTGGTAGCGTCGGGCGATATGCAATCGTCGCTCGCGCGGTTCGCTCTGGGTTGCAGGGGGGGCTGGTTGGCCATATTTATGTGCTGTTATGTCGCTCATCTCGCCATCGACCATCACCTGCTCGGTGGAGGTCATCCCCCCCTCGGGTAGCGACTGTAACACCACCTTGCCCACATCGGAGAGGCTTCCATCTCGGCTGCTCTTCTTAATAGGTACAAATATATGCAACGACTCCACAGCGCGCGTGAGAGCCACGTAGAGCATATTCATGCTATCGACATGTGAGTAGACGCGCTCATAGTAGTAGTCATCGGCAAAGTGCGATCTGCCCATATCCTTCTTGTAGGTGATCGGAAAAGCCCCTGGCGTAAGCCTCTGTGTCGAGCGGCTCTCTGCCCATACGATATTGCGCTTGGTGCCGCTCGATACACTCTCGCAGCGCCATTTGCAGTATGGGATTATCACGATGCTCTTCTCCAACCCCTTAGCCTTGTGGATGGTTAGTATTTCGATGGTCGAGTCGCTGCGTTCGACGTTGAGCGACTCCTTCGCCCCCTTCTCGCCCCACCACTCTACGAATAGTACTATGTCGCCAATCTTGCTGTTGCTATAGCGTATGATCTGTTCGTGGATGGCCTGCAAGTAGGCGATGTGGCTGGTGTCGCTATCGAGTCGATACTCCATTACGATCTGCTCAAACGCCTCGATTGGCGAGTGCATGCGCAATGCCGCGAGAAAGCGCAACTGCTCATCCTCGATGAGGGTGTCGACATGGTCGCGCCCCAAAAATTGGTTGTAGCAGGCGCGTTGTAGCTTATCGTCGGGGGTGATGGCCAGCTGCATTACGGCGATCACAAATTGACTCACTGGAGCATACCCCACGATGAGCGCCTGCTGCGTCATTACGTCAAATCGGTAACGCGGATCGTCGCATCGATTCTTGTAACTCAGCAACATCTCCGCCACATCCGTCGCCTCGGAGTTGGTCTGGGTGAGGATCATGATGTCGCATGGGCGGAATCCGCGGTCGATGGCGGCACATATTCGATCTATGATGGGGGGTGTCTGTTCATACTCCACCACCTCGACAAACCCCTTGTGGTCGCACACCTTGCGAGGGTTTTGTGCCTGCCCCTCGTAGGCCTGTTTGAGCGTGGAGTGTAGATCGTCGTAGCTCTTTTGCTCGATCAACCCCTCCTCTTTTGCCTTGTCGAGGGCTGTGTTGAGCGACTCATCGACCAACTCGACGGCACGCTCTATAATCTGGTTGTTGAACTCCACCACCCTCGGCAGCGAACGGTAGTTGTCATCCATATTTACGATGGTGGTCTGGCTTGCGCCCAATTGTTGTGCTGCGTCGTTGCGCAGGATTCGCCAATCACCGCCTCGCCAACGGTAGATCGACTGCTTTATATCGCCCACGATCAACACCGAGTTCTCATCCTCGCGACTCTGCGACATGGCGTTGTGCAGCAGCGGCAGGAAGTTGTTCCACTCGCGACGCGAGGTGTCCTGAAACTCATCTATCATAAATCGCGTGAAGCGATTGCCCACCTTCTCGTAGATAAACGGCGCGTCGTTGTCGCAGATAAACTCCTCGAGAATATTGGCCGTTTGGGTGAGCAGCATGGTATTTTGTTCGTTGCAGATCGCCTGTGTGGCGTGGTTGAGGTCGGCCAATAGCGCGAAGCTGCGATAGTTCTCGCGCATTAGTTTGGCGGTGTTGTATAGCTGTATCTCGCTGTCATACAGTTTGATAATTCTCTGCAACACCTCGCGCAGTTGTGGTACGATAGCCTCGGCCGCACTCATCTTGTCGCACCACCCATCGGTCGATTCCGCCCGTTGACGTTGTGTTTTGGTTGGTTCGGGAAGCTCGCCAGCCGCTATTCGGCGGAAAATGAGGGCAAACGACCGCCCCTTTCCTTTGAACGATTCACACTCCAACCCCTCACGCTCCATCAGCGCCATCGCCTCCTGCCCCAACGCTTTGAGCTGTGACAACCACTCGTCACTGCGTCGCTGCTCTTGGGCGATAAGCCGCTGTAGCTCCTCTTTGGAGAGGGCGTTGTCGAGCGCCTTGCGCGCCTTTTCGTTGAATAGCTGCGAGCTAAGCGAGAGTATGCCGTCGTGTATATCCCACTTATGCCCCTGCTCGATACGCTCGTGAACAAAGGCCATCAACCACTCGCGCAGTGCCTCCTCGCTTGCTATCTGTTCGATTAGTGAGTCGGCACTTTGTGCGATGATCGAGGCGTTCTCGATCTCGAGATTGTAGCCAATATCGATGCCCAACTCCTGAATAAATGCGCGCAACACACGCTGAAAAAACCTATCTATGGTGAGCACCGTAAATCGTGAATAGTCGTGGAGTATCAACCCCTGAGCGCGCTGAGCGCGTTGACGGATCTGGTGTGATGTGAGCTGCAAATCCGCGGTGAGCTGTTCGATATAGTTGCTCTTTTTGTTGGCCGCCAATAGATGTATCTGCTGCAATATGCGGCTCTTCATCTCCTCGGTGGCCTTGTTGGTGAATGTCACAGCCAATATATTGCGATAGGTGTTAGGCTCTGCGATCACATCGCGAACATATTTATAAGCTAGTCTATATGTCTTGCCCGAACCAGCACTGGCGTTATATATTGTGGCTTTCACCTCTTTTTGCCTCCATCTTTAATCCTCCAACAAAGATATAAAAATTTTGGGGAAGAGTGTCAAAAACCCAAAAATAAATCATATCTTTGTAATCATTGGATAATTAAAATTGTAGGGTGTGAAAAATCTATTTATAACTCTTCGAATAGCCTTAGTGGTGGCCATGTTACTACCTCTGTCGGCTGCGGCTCAGAGCTTCAACGAGGCGCTGTTGCCTAGCTCCAAGTTGTCGGCCTTCGAGGCGGTGCGTGTCGAGGGCGATCTGCGTGTGGAGCTGGTGCCTATTAGTGGTGATCAGGTGCCGCGCATAATTTATGATCTCGACGATAACGACCCCAAGCGATTCTCGTTTAGCGTCGATGATAATGGTGTGTTGCAGATCCGCCATACGGCAGCGTCGCGAACCATTGGTATCGTCAAGGTGCGTATCTACTATCGCGAGATTGTGCGGTTGGATGTGCGCAGTGCCGAGGTTAAGTTTTTGGAGCCTTTGGTGCGCGACAAGGCGATGTTCGACCTCTCGATTGATGGTGGAGCACGAGTCTCGGGTGAGGTTGTGTGTGGCGACATCGAGGCGCGAGTGGCTGGCGAGAGCCGATTGGAGCTGAGTGGCGAGTGCCAATTTCTGACCCTCACGACGACGATGAAGGGCAAGGTCGAGTTGCGTGATCTCAAGCTATTTGCTGGGCGTATCACCGCCTCGTTGAGTTCGGTAGTGGCGGTGGTGGCCGACACCCGTTTGGAGATCGATGCCACGACAAATGCTATTGTGAAGTATTGGGGCGAGCCGCAGATCTTGCGTAGCCGCAGTAGTGTTCATGGCGTGGTTATCCACCAAGAGTAGCGCTCAGCGATGAGGAGTTTTCTGTCGGAGGTGGCCGACGATCTCTATGCCAAGTATGGCGATGGGGTGGGCGCGGTGAAGATGCTCTTCCCGTCGCGTCGTGCGCGTCTATTCTTTAGCGATGCGCTGGCGACCATCGCGCAGAAGCCCATCTGGGAGCCTGAGTGGGTGGAGATCGATCGGCTGATGAGCCGTGTGGCTGGGATCGAGATTGGCGAGAGGGTGCGCCTCATAGCCGAGCTGTATAGCATATATGTGGAGTTTCACCCTGGCGAATCGTTTGATAGGTTCTACTTCTGGGGCGAGATACTGTTGGGCGACTTCGACATGGTCGATAAATATATGATCGATGCCGATATGTTGTTTCGCAACGTGGCCGATATCAAAGAGTTGGATGCCGACCTAAGCTACTTGACCGAGAGCCAAATTCGTATTGTCACCTTCTGGAGTTCATTGGGCGACGACACCGATCTGAGCAAACATAAACGTCGATTCTTGGAGGTGTGGCGGTCGTTGCGCCCGATATATCACAAATTTCGTCAACGTCTGCGCACGTTGGGTATAGCCTATGCAGGTATGGTGCATCGTGTGGCTGCCGAGCGGCTACAGAGTGGCGACTATAGCTTTGCGGCCGACGACCACTATGTGGTGGCTGGATTCAATGCGTTGAGTGGGTGCGAGAAGGTGCTCTTCGAGGCTCTGCGCAGTTCGTCGACCACCCACTTCTATTGGGATTGGGACAACTACTATACCCAAAATAGTGAGCAGGAGGCGGGGCTATTTATCAAAGATAACATAGCGCGATTTGCCCCATCAGCTCAGATCTCGCACGACAATTTTGAGCGACATAAAGATATCGAGGTGGTGGCCACTAGTTCCACGGCTTTGGAGTGCAAATATGTGGCCGATATTCTGGAGTCTATCGTGGCGCAGGGTGGTGTGATCGACAAACGCACGGCCATTGTATTGACCGATGAGTCGTTGCTTTTGCCATTGTTGTATGCTCTGCCTCAGTGGGTTGGACGTGTTAATGTCACGATGGGTTATCCGCTTCGTCAATCGTTGGCCTACTCCTTTGTCGAGCGGCTGTTGCAGCTGCAGCACCATGCGCGAGGTGGGGCAGGCGAGGTGACTTTTTATCACACCGATGTGATGGGTATCCTCACACATCCCTATCTTTGTGAACTCTTCGACGAGCGTTTCGTAGCCGATGTTGTGCGTCGCGTGCGCGATGAGCGCATGATCCGACTGCCGCAGTCGGTGGTGTGTGTCGACGACTTCACAGCGCTTATCTTTGGTCGCTGTGAGGGGTGGCAGTCGCTGTCGCGATATATCACTGCGGTGGTCGAACGCGTGGTCGAGGTGTTGTTGGAGAGGGTCGAGGCGAGCGACGATCGTGCGCAGAGGATCGAATTCCTCAGCTTCCTTGGCGACCAAGTGACCGCTCTGCACAACTCGGTGGAGCAGTGCGGAGTGGAGAGCCTTGAGGTGGCGACCTATGTGTCGTTGCTGCGTCGCCATTTGCAGCCGTTGCGTATCCCATTCGAGGGTGAGCCTCTCGAGGGGTTGCAGATCATGGGAATCCTCGAGACGCGTAATCTCGACTTTGAGAATGTCATTATTTTGTCGATGAACGACGATAATTTCCCTGGCAATCGACTCACTCAACCATCCTATATACCATATAATCTGCGTGCAGCCTACGAGCTACCCACGCCCGAGCACCACGATGGGGTCTATGCCTACTACTTCTACCGTCTGGTGCAGCGCGCCTCGCGACTGTGGATGCTCTACTGTTCGTGTGCTGATGAGCAGAGCACGGGCGAGCAGAGTCGCTACATCACGCAGTTGGATTTCGAAAGCCCCTTTACGCTCCATCGAACAGATGTCGGAGTCGATGTCAACCTCTTCGACAACGAGCCGATCGTTGTGGCCAAGGAGGGTGCGGTGGCCGAGAAGCTGCGTCGATATGTGGTCGAGGGGGAGCAGCGGTCGTTTGATGGCGAGTCGTCGTGGGGGCTTAAGAAGTTGTCGCCCACGGCGTTGTGTCAATATGTGGCCTGCCCCATGCGATTCTACTTCTCGGCCGTGGCTGGTATTCGCACGCGCGACGAGGAGCTGGTGGAGCAGGTCGATGCTCCGATGTTTGGAACAATCCTCCACGACGCTATGCAGTACCTCTACGAGCCGTTGATCGGGGTGGTGAATATGGGCGATGCTCTATCGTTGATAAAACCGCAACAGATAGATAGGGCGGTGTTGAGGGCGATAAATGTCAACTACTTCCGTCGCGAGGGCGAGGGTGATGATCTGCGCAGTGACCAACTATCGGGCGATCTGATGTTGGTGCGCGAGGTGGTGTCGAGCTACATTAGCAAGGGGATCTTGCGCTACGATTGCGCCAATCCATCCTTCGAGGTGATGGGTGCCGAGATGGCCGTCGAACACTTTGTGGAGTTGGCCTCGGGCGATAAGATCCGTCTGTGGGGTAAGAGCGATAGGGTAGATCGTCTCAGCGATGGGGTCTTGCGCGTGGTCGACTACAAAACGGGGCAACCACACTTGGAGTTTAAGGGTGTCGAGGCTCTCTTCGAGGGGGCTGATCGTAGCTCGCAGGCAAATATCCTCCAGACGATGCTCTACTCATATATGCTTGCCGAGAGCCGCGCACATTGCGAGCTGGTTTTGCCTACGCTCTACTACGTGCGCAAGATGAATACCGAGGAGTACTCGCCACTATTGGTCGATGTCTCTCAAAAGCCTGCAACAGCGGTCGATAGCCTCAATTTCGACCAATACTACAGGGAGTTTCTGCCCCTTATTGGCGAGAAACTCGAGGAGCTGTTTGACTTCACGCATCCATTCACCCAGTGCGATGACTCCGATAAGACGTGTGAATTCTGCGACTATAGAACGCTATGTCGTCGCTAAAAGCCATAACCAAAGGATGGGCAAAAAAAACTCCAGAGTCGAACTTAATCAACTCTGGAGATAGAATCTCTCACTCTCACATTCACCCCTCCCCCCTAGCGTTTTTTCGACTACTCGTTGAGGTCGCTAACCAATATGCGGCCGCAGTACTCACATACGATAATACGCTTGCCTTGACGGATCTCAACCTGACGCTGAGGTGGAATACGGTTGAAACAACCTCCGCATGAATCACGGCAGATAGTCACAACAGCCAATCCGTTGCGCACATTACTGCGAATACGGTTGTAGGCGGTCAACAATCGCTCGTCGATACGCATCTTCGATACCTCGCCCTTAGCCGCTAGATCTACGATCTGCGTCTCGGTCTCATGTTCGATTGTCGCCAACTCATTGCGCTTCGCCTCCAACTCGATCTCGCGCTCAGCATACAACGCTTTGGTCTTGTCCAACAACTCCTGCTTGTCGACCACTCCCACAGCATACTCCTTCAAACGCTTCTCCGCCAACTCGATCTTCAACTCCTGATACTCGATCTCCTTGTTGATCGAATCCCACTCGCGGTTGTTGCGCACGTTGTTGTGCTGCTCCTTGTATTGAGCAATCTTGATACGTGCCTCGTCGATCTCGCGGTTGCGCTGGTTGGTCATTGCGCCAAACTCATCCACCTCGCCTTGGATATTATCCAGACGTGTCTTGAGTCCCTCAAGTCCATCCTCCAGATCCTTTACCTCGCTTGGAAGCTCTCCCTTAATCTTGTTAATCTCGTCAATCTGAGTGTCGATCTTCTGAAGCTCGTAGAGAGCCATGATCTTCTCCTGCATTGAATAATCGTTATCAACAGCTTTTTTCTGTGCCATAATTTATTATAAATTTTTAATCTTCATCTACTTGCTGTAGTGTACTGGGTTCGCACACTTACGACTTGCTCGAACTGCAAAGTTAATCATTTTTTTCGATAATAGATCATTTAATATCTCAATTGCGCAATATTCGCTCTCAAAGTGCCCTATATCGACCACAGTGACGCATTTTTGGGCATCCAAAAAGTCGTTATATCTCAAATCTGCCGTCACATAGAGGTCGCAATCGCGCGCCACAACACTCGCCAACAAGCTACCTCCCGAACCCGTGCACACTGCAACTCTGCGGATCGTGGGGCTAACAACTTCGCTATGACGCATAACATCGACGCTCAACCGCTGCGCTATGCGATCCAAAAACTCCTCCACCGCAATCGCCTCCGCCAACTCGCCCACAACGCCAAAACCAACCTCACTGCCCTGAGAACTAGCCTCCAATACCTCCATCTTTTCAAGCCCCAACACACTCCCCAATCGCCAACTCATCCCCCCTACGGCACTATCCAAATTGGTGTGTGCAGCATAGATCGCCACATCGTGACGAATCGCGCGTTCGACACATCGTTCGATATAGCTGGCTGAATTCAAACGCTTGAGGGGCGAAAATATTATGGGGTGGTGTGTCACAATCATATTGCAACCCTCCTCCAAAGCCTCGCTCAACACCTCCTCGGTGAGATCCACCGCCAACAACACACCGCCAACCAACATCGACGGCCGACCCACGATCAACCCCGAATTGTCGTAACTCGCCTGAGTCGAAAGGGGTGCGAACTGCTCGATCGCATCGGCCACCTCGCCCACCGTAGTTATGCAATTAGAATAGTCTCTGCTCATAGAATGCAAATAGCTCTTTGGACTCAGCATCTGGTTCGCGACCCGATGCCGAACGTGATTTAACACTCGCACCTCCTGCAACGGGGGCACCTGCTACGTTTGTCGAGTCGCTCGACAGCAGACTCTTCATCTCGACCAATTGGGCGCGGACGCTCTGCAGATGCTCCATGATACGTGCATCGCGTTCGATCGACGATCCGCCCGAGATACTCCCCTTGCGCAGGGCTTGGCGAGCACCGCTCAGGGTCATACCTCGCTCCTTGACCAGATGGTAGATCAGTTTGAGATTGTCGACATCCTGTTGCGAAAAGAGTCTATTACCCTTGTTGTTGCGCGTAGGATTGATAATATCAAACGAACTCTCCCAATGACGAATCAACGATGCATTGACATCGAACATCTCGGTCACATCGCCCATTGTGTAGTAAATTCTCTTTGACTCCATAAAATATCCCAAGTTATTTTATAATTCGTAATGAGTTTAAATATCTATTGTTGACACGTCCCCCTACGCGTTTGGCAAAACCCATCGCGAAGCCATCGACATCCGTCACCAAATTAACCCCCTCCGTAAATCGCTCGGCCGCAACATCCCCGCGTCGCAGATACGACAACATCTCATCGCTCTCCAACCGTGCTACGTTGAGCTGCTCGCGACGCAACTGCGCGAAGAGTGCCAGTGCTCCATTGGGGTTCAACCGACCCTTAATCACCTCGCCCATAGCCACTCCCGAGTAGATCACATTCAGCGACTCGCCCAACGACACAACCACATCGGATTGTGCTGCCGAGTAGCCATACACTGTGTCGCCCACCGCATAGAACTTCATCTTGCTCGCCTCCACAACCCATCGGCCACACTCCGCAGCATCGGCCTTCGAGAGAGGTGCGAATATCTTCTTAACCCCTTTGGGTGTTCGTCGTCGCCCCTGCGCACTCTCTCTCTTGCGCGCTACAGCGACAAAAAATCCCTCGCCGCGGCTCTTGCTAGGTGTGAATCGAAAGGTCTGAAACGAACCCTGCTGCCCCTTCTCAACACCCCAACTATCCGCCACCACAACCTCCTCTGCCTCGCAAACCTCGCCATCGCACCACCTCTCAAACTCCTCCAACGCACCCTCGTTCTCCCACCTGTTGAAGGTGCAGGTGCTATAGATCAACACTCCGCCACTCTTTAGTGCCCCCCACGCGGTGCGTAGAATATCGCCCTGACGCTTTGCGCATAGCCCTACCGACGAGGGTGACCACTCGTCGCGCGCCTGCGACATCTTGCGAAACATCCCCTCGCCCGAACAGGGTGCATCGATCGCCACCACGTCGTAGAACATCTCGAATTTGGCCAACGGCTCCACGTCGCTATTGACCACCACGATATTGCCCAATCCCCACTTGCGTGCATTGTCGGCCAACACCGAGGCGCGGCCGCGGTTGATCTCGCCCGCTACAACCAAACCCTCGCTGCCCACCAACGTCGAATACAACGTCGTCTTGCCCCCAGGTGCTGCACACGTGTCGAGAACCCTCTTGCCGCTCATATCCCCCTCCACACACTCCAATATATGTCCCACAAAGTGTGAACTCGCCTCTTGGACATAGTATGCACCTGCATGAAACGCACTATCGTAGGTGAACTTTGGCCGCTGGGTCAAATAGTAACCTTGTGAACTCCATGGCACTCGCTCGCTCTCTATCTCTTTTAATACCGACAACTCATCAACCCCACTGCACTTGTCTCGATTTACCCTTATGGTCGTCGACCGCTCGTCGTCCAACGCATCGAAGAGTCGTTGCGCAGCATCGCCACCCATCTGCTCTATCATGCAGGCCACAAACTCTTGTGGCAGCGATCCGTTGTCTATAGTCTCATTCTCTATAGTCTCGTTGTTTATCCTCTGGCTCACGCTCCTATAGTTTTATTCGTAACTCTTCAATCTTGCCCTCTGCGATGCTATCTATCCTTTGGCAGATGTGTTCGAAGATCGACTCATCGTTGCCAAAGTCGTTGCTGTCGACATCCACCTCCAACACTCGACCCTCGTAACCCTCGATCCACTCCTCGTAGTGGTTGCCCAAGCTGCGTAGATAGCTCTCGTCGATATTGCTCTCGTAGGCGCGACCACGTTTTTTGATCTGGCGTTTGAGTTGCGGAAGGCTAGCTCGTAGATAGATCAGCAGATCGGGGCGCGAAACGAAGCTCGAATAGAGGTCAAACATCTTCATATAGGTGCGCAGATCGCGAGAACTCATCAACCCCATCTGCGCCAGATTGCGTGCAAAGATATGGGCATCCTCATAGATCGTACGATCCTGAATGATATGGCTCTCCGACCCCTTGCACTCGGCAAACATACGTTGCATCTGTTCGATACGCGACGCTAAAAAATAGGCCTGTAGGTTGAACGACCAGCTACTCATATCGTCGTAAAAATCGTCGATATATGGATTGTCTGGCTCCTCGAAATAGACCTTCGTGCCGTAGTGCGCCCCCAACTTCTCGGCCAACGTCGTCTTGCCGCTACCGATATTTCCTGCTACTGCGATATACATGGTGGTAGACTCTGTAATTAGTTAAAATAATTTCCAATCTTGCCAACAGTCGCTGGTAGCGAGAATACAACTACGCGATCGTAGGCATTCATCACCGAGGCTCCAGTGGCGATTTGAACCATATCACCACGCACGATACCTCCGATTATCGCCCCCGATGGCAGCACCAAATCCTTGATCGGGTGGCGCGTAGCGGGCGAATTGGGCTTGACGATAAACTCCAAAACCTCGGCATTCGTACCATTCAAACACTTGATCGCCTGTACGTCGGTCGACATCGTGAAGCGGAAGATATTCGAGGCGGTGACCATCTTCTTGTTGATGATAGTGTCGATGCCCATACTCTCAGCGAGGCTTATATAGTTTAGATTCTCCACCTCGGCAATCACCTTCTTGACCCCCATGCGTTTGGCCAAGAGTGCCGCCAAAATATTGGTCTCGCTGCGCTCCGTAACCGCCACAAAGGCATCCATATTCGAGATTCCCTCCTCCAACATCGCCTCGGTATTGCGGCCATCCTCATTGATAATCAGTGTCTTTTCGAGGCTCTCGGCCAATCGATAGGCCTTCTCGGCATTGTAATCAATCAACTTCACATTCGTATGCTCTTGCATCTGCAACGCCACGCGCATTCCCACGCGCGACCCCCCCAGAATCATCATATTCTTGATCTCGATATTGTGTTTACCCGAGAACAACATCACCTCGCCCATGCTCTCCTTGCGAGTGATGACATAGATCATATCCCCCTCCTTGAAGCTCTCGTTGCGGTTGGGGATGATCGTCTCGCCACCGCGTGCGATGGCCACCGTGCGGTAACTAAGCTCCGCTTCGTCGCCCGAGAAACCGCGCAACTCGCGACCAATCAGCTCCGAACTAGGCTCCAATCGAAACACCACCAACGCCAATTTACCACCCGAAAAGTCGACATACTCCGAACTAGCCGTATTGCCCAACAGGTTGATCACCTCGTCGGCGGCCGCCTGCTCGGGATAGAACAGAAAGTCGATACCCATATTGATAAAGACCTCCTTGTTGTTTGGCTCCAGATATTCGTTGTTATCCACCCTCGCGATCGCCTTCTTGACCCCCAACTGTTTGGCCAATACTGCCGAGACGATATTATCATTCTCCTTGGCCAACACCGAGATAAACAGATCGCTCTTGCGAACCATCGCTCGACGAAGTGTGGCGAAGGCCGTACAATCCCCCTCGACCGTAATCACATCGGCCAACGATGCCACATCCGAGAGGTGTTTGGCCTCGTGGTCTATGATGGTTATATCGTGCCCCGTGCCGCTCAACATTGTCGCCAAGTGGCTACCTGTCTCACCAGCTCCTGCAATTACTATTCGCATCTTGATATTGTGCTTTGTTAGAAAATCTCTTAAACGTTTGATATATTGGTTACAAATATATACATTTGCAGCGAGGATTCAAAATCTTCGCTAAACATTAATAACACACTCACCTCATTATGGCTAACTGGTTAATCGTTCTGTTATTCTCAATTGGCGCTGTGGCGTTCTTCATGATCGGCATGTCGATCACGCTCATGATCAAGGGGCACTTCATCGACTCCGAGATCTCGACCAATAAACATATGCGAAAAATGGGCATTAAGTGCGCCGTACAGGAGTCGCGAATCGACCAACAAGATGTCGAGTGTCACGACCTAGGATGCACATCCAACTGCGCTGGATGTGACATCGATCATGAGGCTTACGAGCAGAAGCACCAACCTAAGGTCTAAGCCTAAACCGCTCTACTTGAGCCGTGCACTACTTGAGTGGTGAATCTGGCTCCTTGGCCATGTGGTTGTAGAACATCCGATCCAAAAAGGCTGGGAATAACTTCTTGATAAAATGTGTGGCGCGGCCATTGAACTCCATGAGTGATAGGCGTTTGCGACGGTTTGTATCGCGGATTATGATCTGCGACACCTCTTCGGCACTCATCATCTTCGACTCGTCGCGTGGGGTCTCGCCTTGGTTGTGACCATCGGCCGTGAGTGCCGAGAAGCGAACATTCGACGCGGTGAAT
Source organism: Rikenellaceae bacterium (assembly GCA_047174185.1). GTDB lineage: Bacteria > Bacteroidota > Bacteroidia > Bacteroidales > Rikenellaceae > Alistipes. Next base: position 25,852 of record JBCQUH010000013.1, read on the forward strand.
CCTGGGCAGGCGATCATCACATGCACCCCCTTCTTCATATTCTCTATGCGGATAGTCTCCAAAAATCCCGTCATCGCATACTTCGATGCCGAGTAACCCGTGCGCGCTGGTAGACCATGCAGACCCGCCACCGACGACACTCCGACGATCGACCCTTGGCTCTGCTGGATATATGGCAATGCATACTTCACGCAGTTGACCGTGCCCCAGAAATTGACATCCATTAAGCGGTGCAACACCTCTAAATCGACATCGTCGAAGAGGGCGCGCATCGACAACCCTGCGTTGCAGATCAAAACATCTATACGTCCATACTCCTCCACAGCTCGTGCGATAAGTGCCTCGCACTCATCCTCTTTCACCACGTCTACTACCGAATATGTCGCCTTGCCTCCGCTGGCCACAATCTCGGCCGTGATCTCCTGTAGGCGACTCTGCTGTCGTGCGCCCAACACCACGCTTGCTCCTAGTGCGGCGTAGCTGCGTGCCAACGCCTCGCCAATTCCCGACGATGCTCCTGTCACAACGACACATCGACCATTCATTCTTTTCATCTATTATCTAAATTTTATGTTCTTATATCTCGATCTCCAACCCGTCGTAGGCCAACTCCACCCCCTCGGGGAGTCGTCGCCCAGCCTCATCGAGCAGACCTATGTCGTGCGATAAGTGGGTGAGATAGGCGCGTTGAGGCGCTACTCGTTTAATCAATTCCACCGCCTCGTCGACTGTGAAGTGCGAGTGGTGCTCTTTCCAACGTAGAGCATTTACAACCAACACCTTAACCCCCTTTAAACGCTCTACCTGCTCGTCGTCGATACGCTTGAAATCGGTCAGATAGGCCATCTCTCCGAAGCGATACCCCGTAATCTCGAACTGTGGCGCATGGAACCCTGCGATGGCATCGACTGCAATACTGCGCGTATGGTGTTCGTCCCACACCTCGAAGCTCGTGCCGTTTTTGATCTCGTGCAGATCTATCTCGGGAACCCCTTGGTATTTATTGGCCGCAAACGCATAGTCGTAATCCTTGCGCACAGCCGCAAGTGTCTGTGCCGTAGCATACAGCTGCAAGCGGTGGATCGTGGGGTAGTCCACAAAGACAAAGGCGCGTGTATCGTCGATACCCCCCGTATGATCCTTATGTTGATGGGTGAGCAACAGTGCGTCGATCGAGCGCACCCCTGCGCGCAACATCTGGTAGCGGAAGTCTGGCCCTGCGTCGATTACGACTCTCATTCCTCGCCACTCCACCATAGCCGACGAACGTAGACGATGGTTGCGTCGATCTTCGGAGCTACACACCTCGCATCGGCACCCAATCGTCGGAACCCCTTGCGATGTTCCGCTCCCCAATATTGTTAACTTCATCCTCTGTTTTTATTTCTCGATTTTGTAGACCGTAGCACTACGCGATGTGTTGTATATACTTATATATATATGGCCATCTCGCTCGTACGAGAAGTGTTCGCCCTTCATCTCCACTCGATCCAATCCGCCAAATCGCTCCTCGTCGCTCGACAATATCGGTACATACTTGCCCGCTACACCCACCTCGATCTCATAGTTTGGCACCGATGCCTCGGCATGCCAATTCAATACGAAGAGTAGCGAGCGCAGGCGATAGACAATCGTCTTGTTGTGTTCATCCATCTGCAAACGATATGGGTAGCCAGCCGTCATCAAGCGGTGGCGATTGACCAACGACAACATGGCGCGGTCGAAGGCTCCCAAAAAGGAGTAGCGCAAGAAGCCATTGCTCTCCAACGTCCATTGACGACGTGCGTGAGCATAGCTCCACTCATTACCCTCGCGAGGGAAGTCAATCCACTCGGGGTGGCCAAATTCGTTGCCCATAAAGGTGAGGTAGCCATCGCCACCCATAGTGATGGTCATCAATCGTATCATCTTATGTAGTGCCAACCCTCGATCGACAACAATGCTAGGTATCGAGCGGCTCATTGAGGTATACATCTCGGCATCCATCAAACGGAAGGCCAACGTCTTGTCGCCCACCATCGCTTGGTCGTGCGACTCGGCATAGGCTATGGTCTTGACACCTGGTAGGCGCGAGGTCATAATCTCCCACATCTCCCATATGTTCCACTCCTCATCGTGTTGATCCTCCAATATTTTGATCCAAAAATCGGGGATAGCCATCGCCAAACGGTAGTCAAACCCTACGCCACCATCCTCGATCGACACACACATCCCTGGCATACCGCTCACATCCTCGGCAATGGTGATCGCCTCGGGGTTGATACGATGGGTGAGGGTGTTGGCCAACGCAAGATAGGTGAGGGCAGCATCGTTGACCTCGTGGTTGAAGAATTTATCTTGTGAATCAAATTCAGTATATCCGTGGTGGGTATAGATCATCGAGGTGACACCGTCGAAGCGGTAGCCGTCGAAGTGGAACTCCTCCAACCAATACTTTACGTTCGACAATAAGAAGTGCTCGACCTGCGGTTTGGTATAATCAAAGGTCTTAGAGTCCCAATATGGTTGGTACCCTGCCGCACCCGATGGTGAGTAGAGTGCCTGCGAACCATCCAACTCGCTAATACCCTCGTTGAGATTCTTGACATAGTGGGCATGGACAATATCCATAATTACTGCGATCCCCAATTCGTGGGCGCGTCGCACCAATGCCTTCAACTCCTCGGGGGTGCCAAATCGCGACGAGGGGGCAAACAGCGAGGATACATGGTAGCCAAACGAACCGTAATATGGATGTTCGGCAACCGCCATCAACTGCACAGCATTGTAGCCCTTGCGTTTGATGCTCGGCAGGATCTTCTGGGTAAATTCAATATATGTTCCCACCCCCTCGCGCTCGGTGGCCATACCCACGTGAGCCTCGTAGATGAGCAGCTGCGAACCCTTTGGGCGGTGCAACGTAGCATATTCACCCCAATCGAATGGTTGAGGGATCCAAAACTGCGCCGTATAATCTTTTGTATTGTCATCCTGCACCACACGTGTGGCATAGGCTGGGATACGATCCAACCATCCGTTGTCGCCATTGACATGTATCTTGTAGAGCGAGCCATGCGTGAGGCGGTAGCTATATATTGCGTCGGGCAGGAATATGCTCCACACCCCATCGTTGGAGCGGTTGAGCCTCAACTGTGTACGCTGCCATCCGTTGAAGTCTCCAAAGATGTAGACATCGTGAGCCGCAGGCAACCATTCGCGGAACCACCATCCATTCATCATATCGTCGCGCTGCCACCCGAAGTAGTGGTGGGCATTGGCGTAGTCGACGATTGTACTCTGCGAGTTCTCAATTCGATTCATTGCGTCGAGATAGCGTTGGTGGCGCATCTCGACCACATTTGCAACTGGGCGCAACCATTCGTCGCGCTCGATGATCTTTAGGGTTTTATCTCTCATAGCTCACAATATTAATCCAAACAAATTTACATATTTTTTTTTGATTTCGCCCCATATTCTCCAACTTTATCAACACATCAATGTGTTTCGAGTTAAATTTGTGATAAATTTCTGCAAAAATTACAAAATTTTTTTTGTTTTTCCAGTTTTTTCAATACCTTTGTGGCTGTTAAATGTCAATTGGAGCAAGAGTATGAAGAGTGATCAGAGGTTGGAGGTTATAGAGATGGCGAGCAGAATGTTCGCCTCCGAGGGGATAAAGTCGGTGCGAATGGACGACATCGCTAGTCGAGCTGGTATCTCGAAGCGCACGTTGTATGAGGAGTTTGCCGACAAGGAGGAGTTGGTGGAGTTGGCAGTAAGGAGTTACTTTGGACGCTTGGCGCAGCAGAATGACAAGATCGCTCGTGAGTCGCCCAATATATTGGTGGCATTTATCGAGGTGGCATACCACATATTGTCGTGTGCCGAGAGTAGTTGGCGATTGCACAACACGCTCAAGCGATTTAACCGCGTGATGTATGATCGTATCTTTGCTAGCGAGGCGGAGTTTCATCACGAATTTGTCGATGCACTCAACGATGGAGTGAAGGATGGTTATTTTTCGCCTCGTACAAATATGGAGTTGGCCGTTAGGATGTTGTATATCATCGGGGCGAGCATTGTGCACGAAGATCAGCGAGTGGCGCTGCCCGAGGGTATCACACCTCGCAAGGCATTTTTGGAGTTGTCGATCAACTTCATGCGAGGTATCTCGACACAGAAGGGGTTGGAGATAATTGATAAACATTTGGAGAGTAGAAAAAACAGTGAAAATATTTAATAGTTTAGTAATGAACAGAGCATTTTTAACATTGGCACTCCTCGTTGGAGTGTTGTCGACAAGCGTTGTGCAGGCGCAGTCGAACAAAAAAGAGTTGACGTTGACGCTCGACGAGGCTGTGCAGTTGGCCTTGAGCGACAACCCAACCATCAAGGTGGCCGAATTGGAGGTTGAGCGCTACGACTATGTGCGCAAGGCGACGTTTGGTTCGCTCCTGCCGCAGCTGTCGGTCGATGGAGTGTTGCACCACACGATCAAGAATCAGAGTGTGGCAAAGGGTTTCTCGTTGGGTAGCGATGGTTATAACACTATCTCGGCGACGGCCAATTTGACGGTACCTCTCTATGTGCCAGCGGTCTATCGCGCCTTGAAGCTCAACACAACTCAGGCCGAGGCGGCTGTGGAGTCGGCTCGCTCGTCGAAGATCGATATGGTGGCAGCCGTAAAGGATGGATTTTATAATGTGTTGATTGCCCAGAAGTCGTTGGAGGTGTTGGAGGAGAGTGCTCAGATGGCGCAAAAGACGGTCAACGATACCGAGGTTATGTTCGACAATGGTATCGTGGCGGAGTATGATCTGCTCACAGCACAGGTGCAGTATAGCAACCTGCAGCCAACCATTATCCAGACTCGTTCGGCAATCGATATTGCCAAGCAGGTGATGAAGATGTATCTGTCGCTGCCCGAGCAGGTGGAGTTGACGGTGGTGGGCGATCTGGATGATATCTATGCTCAGGTGGCTCACGATATCAATAACCTCTCGACCGACATCTCAAACAATACGTCGATGCGTTCGTTGGAGCTTAATCGTCAGATGCTTCAACAGCAGTTGCGCATCAGCAACTCGTCGCGTCTGCCGACGTTGGCGGCCTATGGATCGTTGGCGTTGAGTGGTAACAACACCGATATGTCGTCGTTCACGGGTATCGTCTCGAATGGTTACTTTTGGCAGACTCCATCGTCGGTTGGGTTGAGCTTGTCGGTGCCGATCTTCGCAGGATTTACCAATACGAACAATGCCCGTTCGATCAAGAATCAGATCGCGCAGTTGGATGCCAACACACTCTATACCGAGGAGAGTTTGAGCGTCTCTGTTAGCTCGGCAATTAGCAATATTCACACCGCAGGCCAAACACTTGTGGCGCAGCAGACCACTGCCGCTCAGGCACACAAGGCCTACGAGATCTCGTTGAGCCGCTACAATGCAGGTGCAGGGACGATTTTGGAGCTTAACTCATCGCAGTTGTCGATGACGCAGGCGGAGTTGAATCTGTCGCAGGCGATGTATGATCTGTTGACGGCCAAGAGCGAGTACGATCGCATCATTGGAGTTGAGGAGTAATTTTTTTGGAGGTAGAGTAAAAATTTAAATAGATAATAGATTAGATGAAAAGATTAATTATTACAGCACTAAGCCTCGCCCTAGCGGTGGGTTGTGCATCAGCAGAGCAGAGCACCGACAAAGATAGTGCTCAGAGTGCCGAGCCAGTTAAGGTTGTTACCAAGTCGACGGTGGCGGTTGGCAAACAGGTGGCTGTTGAGGAGAAGTTCTCGTCGGAGATCAACGCCTATCAGAGCAACGCAATTATCCCTGCGGCTAGCGGTTTGCGTATCGACAAGATCTTCTTCGAGGTGGGCGACAATGTCAAAAAGGGCGATGTTGTGGCTACGCTCGACCCTACGCAGTACAACCAGCAGATGATTAATGTGGAGAATTTGCAGGTGGATTACAACCGTCAGGAGGAGGTCTATAAGGCGGGTGGTATCTCGCGTCAGACCATCGATCAGGCCAAGGCGGCGTTGGATATTCAGCGCGAGGTGGCCGAGAATATCAAGAAGAATATCTCGTTGCGCTCGCCAATCTCGGGAGTTGTTACGTCGCGTTCGGCCGAGGCAGGTGATCTGTTTGCTAATCAATCGATTTTGAATATTGCGCAGATCGACTCGGTGAAGGTTACGATCCAGATTTCGGAGCAATATTTCACCTCTGTAAAGTTGGGTGCAAAGGTTGATCTAACACTCGACATCTATCCTGATCGCACCTTTGAGGGTCGCGTGTCGTTGATCTATCCAGCGTTGGATGCACAGTCGCGCACCTTTACCGTAGAGGTTACGGTGCCCAACAAATCGTTGGCGTTGCGCCCAGGTATGCACGCCTATGCAACCTTCTCGTTGGGTGCGAAGAGTGGAGTGTTGGTGCCCGACGTGGCGATCCAGCGTCAGATCGGAACTGCCGATAGCTTCGTATATGTTATCGAGAATGGTGTTGCAAAGCGTCGATTGGTCAAGAAGGGTAAGATCTATGATGGCGATCAGGTAGATATTCTATCGGGAGTCGAGGCTGGCGAAGAGGTGGTTGTTACGGCCTTCTCGCGTATCCAAAATGGCACGTTGTTGAGTGTCGAGAATTAGTCCAGTAGGCTGTTAACAATTAAAATTAGAGACAATGAAAATATATGAAAGTGCAGTAAGAAAGCCGATCTCGACCATACTTATCTTTATAGGTGTGATCATCTTCGGATTGTTCTCTCTGCGTCAGCTCGCGGTGGATCAATACCCCGAGATCGAGCTTCCGATGGTGTCGGTTATCACCACCTATGCAGGTGCTAATGCTGCCGACATCGAGGTAAATATCACGCGTATTTTGGAGGATCAGCTCAATACGGTGGACAATCTGGTCGATATTACATCTACCTCGTCGGACAATGTGTCGATGGTGACACTGGAGTTTGAGTATGGAGCCGATCTGGCCGAGGCGACCAACGATATCCGCGATGCGGTGAGTTTGGCGCAGTCCTATCTGCCCGACGATGTGGACTATCCGACGATCTTCAAGTTCTCGTCGTCGATGATGCCCGTTATGATGTTGGCCATCACGGCAGAGGATAGCTACGCGGCGTTGGAGAAGATCCTCGACGATAAGATGGTCAACGAGCTTAACCGTATCGAGGGCGTTGGTTCGGTGAGTATCTCGGGAGCTACGGCTCGCGAGGTGCAGGTCAATGTCGACCCTCGTAAACTCGACGCTTATGGTTTGACCATTGAGCAGTTGGGAAGTATCATCGAGATGGAGAATGTCAATGTGCCTGCTGGAACGATCGACGTGGGTAACATGACATATAATATTAAGAGCGATGGTGAGTTCAACTCGAGTGACGAGCTAAACCATATTGTCGTTAGCAATAGCGGTGGCCGCACGATCTTCCTATCGGACATCGCCCAGATCCGCGATACGTTGGAGACCTCGACAATGGATGAGAGGTTGAATGGCGTTACGGGAGTGCGTGTTATCATCCAGAAGCAGTCGGGAGCCAATACGGTGAATATCATCCGCGATATTCAGAAGAAGATGCCCGCTATCGAGGCCTCGCTGCCCAACGATGTGAAGGTCAATCTGATCTTCGAGAGTTCGGAGGAGATCACCAATAGTATCAACTCTTTGTCGGAGACCATCATGTATGCCTTTATCTTTGTGATCTTGGTTGTTATGTTCTTCTTGGGACGTTGGAGGGCTACGTTTATCATCTGTTTGACCATCCCCGTGTCGCTGATCTGTTCGTTTATCTACCTCTTTGCCACTGGGTCGACGTTGAATATCATCTCATTGTCGTCACTCTCTATTGCCATCGGTATGGTGGTCGACGATGCGATCGTGGTGTTGGAGAATATATCGAGCCATATCGACCGAGGGTCGAGTCCCAAGGAGGCGGCTATCTACGCCACCAACGAGGTGTGGTTGTCGGTAATCGCTACGACGTTGGTTGTGGTTGCGGTGTTTATGCCGTTGACGATGTTGACTGGTATGGCTGGTATCATGTTCCGCGAGTTGGGATGGATCGTCTCGATTGTGGTGTGTGTCTCGACTATGGCTGCTATATCGTTGACCCCAATGTTGTCGTCACTTCTGCTCTCGTCGCAGGGTGGAGTCCACGACTACAAGGGTATTGGAATTGTCTATAAGCCAATCGATAAGTTCCTCGCGTGGTTGGACGATAGCTACCACCGCATGTTGACCTTTATCCTTCGTCATCGTCGAATTACATTAGCATCAGTGGCTGCAGTCTTTGTGGGTTCGGTGTTGATGGTGACCAATGGCTGGATCTCTACGGAGTTCTTCCCACCATCGGATAATGGTCGTATCTCGGCTACGGTGAAGTTGGAGCAGAATTTGTCGGTTGAGTATACCTCACGTATTGCGCGTCAGATCGACTCGTTGATCTATCTCTACGCCCCCGAGGTCGATGTTATCTCGGCCTCGGCAGGTGCTAACTCATCATCGGATGTTTTTGCAGCGATGCAGACCACAGGATCGTATATCATCAGCTACAATATGCGTATCATCACTCCATCACGTGATCGTGAGAGAGATATCTACGAGATCTCGGATGTGTTGCGCGACCATATCAACAAGATCCCCGAGGTGCGCACGTTGAGCATCACCCCTGGAGGAAATACGGGTAGCACGAGTGGAGCGCCCACGATCGATGTCAATGTCTATGGCTACGATATGGATTTGACCAACGATATAGCCACCGACATCAAGAATCAGATGAGTCAGTTGCCAGGTGTTCGCGATGTGCAGCTTTCGCGTGATGATCTGCGCCCCGAGTACGATGTGGTGTTCGATCGTGAGAAGTTGGCCTATCACGGTATTAACTACGCTACGGCGGCCTACTATCTGCGTAACCGTTTTAATGGTTTGACTGCGAGTGTCTATCGCGAGGATGGCGAGGAGTACGACATCGTGGTGCGTTATGCCGAGGAGTATCGCAAGACGTTCGAGGATGTGGAGCAGATCACCCTCTACTCGTCGACGGGCAAGGCTATTAAGTTGAGCGATGTGGCCGATGTGACCGAGGTCTTTGCAGCACCTACGATCGAGCGCGAGAACCGCGAGCGTGTGATCACCGTCTCGGGATCGTTGGCTGCAGGAGTGCCGTTGGGTGACGCTGCGATCGCTGTAAACGGGATTATTGGAGATTATGAGACCCCCGATGGTGTGACCCTTGCATTGGCAGGAACGATCGAGGATCAGCAGGAGGCGTTTGCCGATTTGAGTCTGTTGTTCTTGTTGATTGTGATTTTGGTATATATTGTGATGGCTACGCAGTTTGAGTCGTTGGTCTTCCCATTCATCATCATGTTTACCATCCCATTGGCCTTTACGGGTGTGATCTTTGCGTTGTGGTTGACCAATGTACCTATGTCGTTGATCGCCTTGATTGGATCGATTATGTTGGTGGGTATCGTGACCAAGAATGGAATTGTGATGATCGACTACTTCAACCTGTTGGTTGAGCGTGGTGCCACACTCTACGAGGCGATCGTAACAGGAGCCAAGAGCCGTCTGCGTCCAGTATTGATGACCTCGTTTACCACGATTTTGGGTATGTTGCCGATGGCGTTGGGTACGGGCGAGGGTTCGGAGACATGGCAGCCGATGGGTATTGCGGTTATCGGAGGTTTGAGCTTCTCGACCATCTTGACACTCTTTGTGGTGCCGATCTTCTATGCACTGTTGGTTGGAGCCAAGACCCGTCGTGCCGAGAAAAAGGCTAAAAAATAATCTTAACATTGAACAGCTATGAAAGCAGTATTTATATCATACAACCAAGCACTCACCGACCGAGTGTACGATATTTTGGATGATTTGGAGATCCGAGGGTTTACCAAGTGGCACTTGACCGAGGGTCGAGGGTCGTTCGATGGCGAGCCTCACTATGGCACCCATGCGTGGCCATCGATGAATTCGTCGATTCTCACCATCGTAGAGCCTGAGAAGGTTGATCCGCTATTGGAGGCTCTGCGTGCGATGGATGCCGAGACCAAGATGCAGGGCACACGTGCCTTCGTCTGGGGTGTCGAGCAGGGGATGTAACCTCGTATAATTAGTAACAAATAATGGCTGCCCACGATTGATGTGGGCAGCCATTGTTGTGTTGTAGTGATTGTTTGGATAGAGTCACGATCGAGAGACGAAATTTTCAATTTCGTCATTGCGGACTCCGATCCACAATCCCTCGGACAAAGCGGTGTTAGAGACCTCTAATCGTTAGCCAGCGAGCTATCCCACCATGTGTCGTTGGGTGACCAATCTGGTGACAACATCTTGAGACGAAGTTGGTCGAACTGCGTCAGAGTCGCTGTTGCCCACTTCTGCTTCACCTCCTGCTCCTTTTGTGGCGAGTATTTTGGATCGCCCTCGGGCATCTTCGCGTTGCTCTCTTTGAGCCATGCGTGGAGCTTTCCCTTTAGCTCTGCGAGCTTCTCGGGGGCCGTGTGGTTGAGCGGCTCACACTCGGTGATGTCTATGGCCAAGTTGTACAGCTCGTAGTTGCTCGACTCGTGGTAGTGGATCAACTTCCAATCGCCATCGCGAATGATCGACGATGGCTCGCCACCCTGATTACCATAGTGTGGATAGTGCCAAAAGAGTGGGCGCGAAGCGATCTCGCCCCCCGAGAGTAGTGGCATGATGCTCACACCATCAACCTCCTGTGCAGGGTTTGCAGGCAGATTGGCGTAATCCACAATCGTCGAGTAGTAGTCGATTCCGCTCACTGGAACATCGCATGTGGTTGCGGCATATGCCTCGTTGCCTGGGGCGCGTACCAATAGAGGTACGCGGATGCCACCCTCAAATTGTCGACCCTTACCACCGCGCAGTGGCAACAGACAGGTCGAATATGAGTCGCCCGAGACCACACCTCCGTTGTCGCTGGTGAAGATGACCAACGTATTCTCGTCTAATCCCATCTGCTCCAACGCATCTAACACCATACCGATCGACTCATCCATCTTGTTCAACACTCCAGCATATACGGGGTTGTCCTGCTGTTGACGAACTGGGCGTGTGCGGTCGACCTTGAATCCAGCACCTTCGTTGATCCCCATGCTGTCGGCCTTGTCGCGGAACTTGTTCCACAACTCCTCGGTAGTCTCCAGTGGGCCGTGGACTGCGTAGTAGGATAGGTAGGCGAAGAATGGTGTATTCTTATTTTTCTTCTGATGTTCGCGCATAAAGTCGATGGTCTCCTGCCCCAAACGCATAGAGAGGCTCTCGCCATCCTCCTTGTTCTCGAGGCGTGGGTTCTGCCATGGGCTGAAGTATCCCCCTTTGGGGCTGCCCACCGACCAGCCGCCCTTGTTGATCTGGAATCCGTGATCCTCTGGCCACGACCCCTCATCGCCCAAGTGCCACTTACCCGCCATAAAGGTGGTGTAGCCGCACGACTGTAGATACTCGGCAATCGTCGATTCGTCGGCACTCAATGCGCGAGCATAGTCGGCTGGTAGCATCTTCGACGCTAAGCCTTTGCTGCGCCAAGCTGTCCCTGCCTTTGCTCCGATCCAATCGGTAATTCCGTGGTTGGCAGGGTACTTTCCCGTCATCACACTCGCGCGCGATGGACTCGACACCTGACACGCTGCATAGGCGTTGGAAAATAAAACACCCTGTTGGGCTAGTCGATCGAGATTGGGTGTCTCGTAATATTGGCTGCCGTAGCAGGCCAAATCATTCCAGCCCAGATCGTCGGCAATGATAAATAGCACATTTGGAGCCTTGCTCTTCTTGGCCTGAGCCGAGCCTCCTGCCACTGCGACGATGCCGAGTGGTAGGAGGATCGAACCCAAAATTCTCTTGTTGTTTGTCATATGGTAGGTTATTTATAGGAGGGTTCTAATTTTTCATTTTTTACTCCAAAATTTAGGACAAGAACCCGTAACGTCCTAAATTGAAGCGTTTATCTAACATCAAAGTTAAAT
>JBCQUH010000071.1:0-6065 GCA_047174185.1 Rikenellaceae bacterium
AACTGTCAATGTTTCTGGTCGTTAGAGGGATCCTGAATCAAGTTCAGGATGACGAAATTAAAATTTCGTCTCTCGGCCGTGACTTTTTCTCAAAGCAAGCCCCCCTTGTTGCCAAATCTCCGCAATAGGCTATAAATAAGCATATTATAAAGAGGTGTGTGTTTTTTATCGGACACTAATAGACTTGATCCGCAATCCCTCACACGAATCTATCAACGCCCCTCGCTAGAGGGATTGCGAATCAAGTCCGCAATGACGCGTGTTAGATTCCGATATGTTATTTCAATTCGCTCATTATCATCTCAATCGCCTTGTCGACAGCCGCCTGCAAACCATCTGTGTTCTTACCTCCTGCCGTAGCGAAGAAGGGCTGTCCACCACCGCCACCTTGAATCAACATCGCAGCCTCGCGGATAATCTTACCTGCATTCAAACCCTTGGCCACCACATCGTCGCCCAACATGATAGTCAACGTCGGTTTGTCACCTGCCGTCGTGCCAGCCACAAAGACAATGTCGCTACCCTTTGCACGCAAATTGTAGGCCATATCGCGATAAAAATCTGCCGAAACCTTCGAGATGCCCGAGATCAAATGCACACCATTAACCTCCTGCGCCGTCGCCAACGCCTTGGTGCTCTTATCCTCGACCTGCTCCTTACGCACTGCCTCCAACTCCTTGCTCAACGCATCATTGCTCTCGATCATCTTCTTAAGCGTCTGGACAATCTGCGTGTTGTTGTTCAAATGTTGTGCAATCTCGCTCAATACATCCTCGTCGAAGTGGATACGCTGCTCAGCCGCAGCTCCAGTAATCGCCTCGATACGACGAACTCCTGCCGAGATAGCCCCCTCCGACAAGATTCTGAAGTATCCGATATTTCCCGTAGCCGACGTATGCGTACCACCACACAACTCCACCGACTCGCCAAAGCGAATCACGCGAACCGTGTCGCCATACTTCTCGCCAAACAACATCATTGCACCAGCCTTCTCGGCCTCCTCCATCGTAGCATTGCGCCACTCGCACAACACATTATTCTCGCGAACTGCAGCATTGACCGCCATCTCTACGCGACGCAACTCCTCGGCCGTGAGCCTCTGGAAGTGCGAAAAGTCAAATCGCAAACGATTTGGGGTCACCATCGAACCCTTCTGCTCAACATGCGTACCCAACACCTCGCGCAACGCTGCGTGCAACAGATGGGTAGCCGTATGGTTATTAGCAGAATCCAAACGCTTCTGGGCGTTGACCTGAGCCATGAATGTCGCCTCCAAATTCTCGGGTAACTTATCTGCTACATGGATAATCAATCCATTATCCTTCTCCGTAGCCACAATCTCGATCGTCTCATTGGCCGATGTGATAACTCCCACATCACCAATCTGACCTCCCGAATTACCATAAAATGGTGTCATGTCGAAGACCAACTGGTAGTGTGTCTTACTCTTAGAGGTAACCTTACGATAGCGTGCAATCTTGATCTGTGCCGTAAGGGTATCGTAACCCACAAACTGACTCTCCTTGATCGCAATCAACTCCTGCCAGTCGTCGGTCTCGACAACCGCTGCGCTGCGCGAACGCTCCTTCTGCACCTGCAACTGCTGTTCGAAGGCCTCCAAATCAACCTCTACACCCTGCTCTTTGGCGATCAACTCTGTCAAGTCGATAGGGAATCCATAGGTGTCGTACAATACAAAAGCATCCTTGCCGCTAATCGTCCCTTTGCAACCCTTAATAACGTTGTCCAACAGCGTGATACCCGTAGCCAACGTGCGCAAGAATGAGTTCTCCTCCTCCTCGATCACCTTCTCGATGAGCGTCTGCTGAGCGCGCAACTCGGGGAACTGATCGCCCATCTGAGCCACCAACCCTGCAACCAATCGTGTGATAAATGGCTCGTTGAATCCCAAGTATGTATAACCATAACGCACCGCACGACGCAAGATACGACGGATCACATAACCCGCCTTGACATTCGATGGCAACTGTCCATCGGCAATCGAGAAGGCGATAGCACGTAGGTGGTCGGCCACCACTCGCATTGCAATATCACACTTGATATCAACTCCATATTTTTTGCCCGACAGCTCCGCCAACTTCGCAATCGAAGGTTGGAACACATCGGTATCGTAGTTCGACTTCTTGCCCTGCAAGATCATACATAGACGCTCGAAACCCATTCCCGTGTCGACATGCTTGGCAGGAAGCGGCTCCAACGAACCGTTGGCCTTGCGGTTGAACTGCATAAAGACCAGATTCCAAATCTCGATCACCAGCGGATTGTCGGCATTGACCAAATCTCGTCCTGCGACCTTTGCAATATCGGCCTCGTCGCGCAAGTCGTAGTGGATCTCGCTACATGGGCCGCAAGGGCCACTCTCGCCCATCTCCCAGAAGTTATCCTTCTTGTTACCACGAATGATATGATCCTCGGGCAGATACTTGCACCAAAAGTCGTAGGCCTCCTGATCGAACTCTACACCATCCGCCTCGCTACCCTCGAACACCGTAGCATACATACGCTCCTTATCCATGCCGTAGCGACCAACCAACAGCTCCCACGCCCAATCAATAGCCTCTTGTTTGAAGTAATCTCCAAACGACCAGTTGCCCAACATCTCAAACATCGTGTGGTGATAGGTGTCGTGACCCACCTCCTCCAAGTCGTTGTGCTTACCCGACACACGCAGACACTTCTGGGTATCTGCCGCTCGCGAAAATTTCTGCTCCGCGTTGCCCAAGAATATATCCTTGAACTGGTTCATACCAGCATTGGTAAACATCAACGTTGGGTCTCCCTTGACCACCATGGGTGCCGATGGCACGATCACGTGCTCTTTGCTCTTGAAGAAGTCTAAAAACTCCTGGCGAATTTTATTCGATTCCATTCTCTATTACCTAAATTTTCTGTTTTTTCGAGTCTATACTTTTAATAACGGTTGCAAAATTAGACAATTTACACTAAATTTGCACCATATTAAAGGGAGTTTTTTAACATTATGGCCGAAAAAGAGCACACATCACCCCCACAACCGAGAAATAACGACGACTCGAGCGTCGCTTTTAGACAACAGGCGTATGGTATAATACGTCGTTTGTTGGTTGGGTTTGTGTTGGTGTCGCTGGCCAATGGTGCTTTTGCCTATATATTCTACACCCCCAAGGCCTACCAAATAGATGCCGAAAACCAGCGGTTGAGCAACAACTTCGAACTGCTCCAAAAGAGAATCGAGGCGGCCGAGCAACAGCTTGCCGAGATCGCCTATCGCGATGCGAATATATATCGACCTCTTTTTGGCCTAGAGTCCAACTATCAACTCCTCTGTTATGAGGATAATCTATTTGAAGCCAACCAATTGACTCGTTATGACTACTCAAATCTCATAAAGCAGTCGAACGAAAAGATTGACATCTTTGCGCGAAATCTATATAGTCAATCACTCTCTCTGGATCGGATTCAAACTCTGGTCAACGATCGCGAATTGTTGATCAATGCAATCCCTGGGATATGGCCAATCGACAGAACTCTCCTAAAATATGGCGGACGACCCTATGGTCAGCGTTACCACCCCATCTATAAGCGATATATGATGCACCACGGAGTCGATTTGGCAGGCACGACGGGCGATCCGATATATGCCACGGCCGATGGTGTGGTTATCAAGAGCGAGCAGGGGTACCGCACGGTGGGGTATGGGCAGATGATCCTCATTGACCACGGTTTTGGATATGAGACTCGATATGGCCATTTGAGCAAACGTTTGGTCGAGCGTGGCGACTCAATTCGACGAGGCGATGTCATTGGGTTGATGGGGTCGACGGGTGGATCGACAGGCCCTCACCTACACTACGAGGTTATTATTAGGGATAAAACGGTCGATCCAGTCAACTTCTTTAATCGCAATATGAGCAAAGATGAGTATCAGCAGATCAAAGATTTGATGGTGACAAGTAGCAGCTCGTCGATGGGAATCTACGAATATTAAACGGGGCGGAAACAAATGGGCAAAAGGGGGAACCGAAATAGGATTGCACAGCTGAGAGCGCGCAAAAATATGTGGCAAAAGATTAGCCGCATAGCTATCCATACGTTGGCGTGGTTTGGTTTTGCAGCCCTCTACTATATCGTTATGTCGCTCTTCTTTTATACGCCATATGAGTATACGCTCAAGGTGACTACGAGCACCCTTACCAACCAATATCGAGTGTTGCAGGGACGCTACGACTCGTTGCAGATGGTGTTGCGTAATATCGAGGATCGCGATGCGAGTGTGTTTGAGATGATCTTTGAGTCGTCGCCTCGCAGCATCAACTCGCAGCGACAAGATCTCGATCGCTACGAGTCGCTGCTCAACAAGTCGATCGATGAGTTGCAGGCGGAGCTGGATCAGCGAACATCTCAGTTGAGTGTCAAGAGTCACGACCTCGTAGCGTCGACCGTTACGATGGTCGAGAGTGTGGCTCGGGATAGTAAAACCAATAGACGTATCCCTGCTATACAGCCGATCAACAACCCCGATTTGGTCTTGTTGACAGCGGGTTATGGCACCAAGATCGATCCATTCTACAAGATTCCACAACACCACACAGGTGTCGACTACACCATTGCCGAAGGTACGCGTGTGTTTGCTACAGCCGACGGTGTGGTCGAGAGTACGCAGCTCAACAGTTCGGTGTTGGGCAAGAGCATTGTGGTGGATCATGGTAACGGATATAAGACGACCTATAGCCACTTGACACGTATCTTTATCCCTCAGCGCCGAAGCGTGAAGCGTGGCGAGATAATTGGATTGTCGGGTAATACGGGTCTGTCGATCACCCCCCATCTGCACTACGAGGTTAGCTTCAATGGCCAGACGGTCGACCCTGTAAACTATTTTTTTATGGAGCTAACGCCCGAGCGCTATCAACAACTCATTGATATATCGCATATGGGAATGCAGTCGTTTGATTAATTGACAAAGAGAAAACAACAAACAAATAAAATCAAATCAAATGAAGACACGATTACTATTATTAGATTTCGACGGAACGTTGGTAGATACCCGTCAGGCCAACTATCGCGCCTATAGAGATGTCTTAGCAGAGTCGCACATTAGACTCGACGAGGAGATATACCTCCGCGACTACTTCGGCATGCGTTGTGGGGAGTTTATGCGCCAATTGGGTTTGACCGACTCGTATGAGATTGATCGTATGCGTCGTCGTAAGATCGAGATCTATCCCAACCATTTTGACACGGTGCGACTCAATACATGGTTGATGGATTTTGCTCAGAATTTCCGTGCTCAGGGTGGCAAGGTGTGGGTTGTCTCAACTGGTCAGACTATCAATATCCAGAATGTGATGAACCACTTGGGGCTGCAAGATAAGTTCGACGGAGTGTTGACTGGAGCCGATGTTAAGAATAGTAAACCCTCGCCCGAGTGTTTTCTCAAGGCGATGGTGGCCGAGGGTTGCACCCCCGAGGAGACTATTGTTTTCGAGGATTCGGTTGTGGGTCTCAAGGCTGCGGCAGCGAGTGGTGCGCAGTTTATCAAGGTGGAGATGTAGGGTAGTAGTTCGTTTTGAAAAAGGTAACGAGGGCGAGTTTTGTGACTCGCCCTCGTTGTTTATGGCTACTACTCTTTGCCCATGTAGCGAATGAGTTTGTAGCAGATGTAGATCAAGCTCAAAACCGCTGCGATCAAGAATAGATAGGCGTGGTTGTTCAGTTCGAAAAAGAACAAGATTCCTATTATAATTCCGATCGAGACCAACATGATCTTGAAGATCGCAAAATCGACTGGCGTAAATTTGCGAACAGCCGACATCAATAAATCCATTAACTTTTTCATAGCTTCAATTTTTTTAGTTGAAAATTACGGACTATCTGCAATGTAATAAAAAATTTTGAAAAAAAAATAAATCGTCACGTTTTCTCGCCTCCGTTTCGCCATCCCGAACTTGATTTATTGCTGTCCGATAAAACCTTTCAAATAAAAAAATCAAGGGTTGGTTTCCAAAATTTGGAAAACCAACCCTTTTTGGCTATTTTTCGGTTCCCACACCTTGAAAAAGCCT
>JBCQUH010000014.1:0-37112 GCA_047174185.1 Rikenellaceae bacterium
CCTCTGTCCAAACAGATGAATTGGCAACATAGAACTCATTAGTAACCTCCTCTTTAATGGCCTTTATAACCAACTTTCCATCCTCCTTATATACATTCATAGAGTCTGCTGTGTAGTACTGAGACTCGTAATTTCTTACAAAACCTTTCTCAAAAGTCCAGTTCTCCTCTGTAAGATCCGACGCTGTCTCATTAACATCGAAATCCAAACGGTATGTGGTTACCCACTCCTTAGGCATTACGACCTCGCTATTCTCACACAAGTTGAAGAATCCCCATCCAGCCTTCTCATACTCCTCACGAGTACCGTCTGGAATTGTGATAAACATATCCTCACCCTTGAAGAACTGTGTTGGGAACGCTGGCGCATCCTCATAAACAGAAGGAATATTCTCCGCCTCTGTCCAGTTAACCAATACATAGTTACAAACATCACTTGCATTGATAATATAGTAACCCAAAGAGTCTACAGTTGCAGGGATACTAATACCCTCGATGCTAGTACATCCACCAAACGCATACTCCGTGAGAGTCTTAAGAGGACATCCATCCAAGAACTCAACAGTCTTCAAGCTAGTACACTGCGAGAAGGCCTGTCGTGCAATGTGAGTTACGCTACCTGTTGTACCATATGGGAAAGAGATGCTCGACAAACTAGTACAATAAAAGAAAGAAGTTTTTCCAAAGGCCTCAATAGCTGGTGGGAAGATGATAGACTGCAAGTATGAGTTACGATTGAATGCTGAACTTGGGATTGCATTTCCATCCCAATCCAAATCTGGCTCAAGAATATCATCTGACTCCTCAACCAAGATATCTCCGACGATCGTAACCTCGCTCATATCGATCGAGCGGAACATAGCATCTGCAAAGAGATCAAAATCGGCCTCAATCAAAGTTCCCTTGATCACAAGATCCAAATTCGTCATCTCCAAATACTCGTCACCCACAACGCTGATAATCTCACCCTCCAAGGCTGCAATCTCCTCAGTCTCTGTAGTTGCCAAAGCCGATCCAGAGTATACAACAACGGTATAGTAACCATCGTTGAAACCTGTAAGAGTCTCCTCCATGTTATACAACGCCCATGTATCGTCCTGACGATATAGGTATAGCGTTCCCGATGGCACCTCGATAGATGGACGGATGATAGTTCCTGCTAGGTATGAATCCAAATCAGACATGCTATCATAATAAGCATTGGTAAATAACTCTGGGAACGAAGAGTCTGTTACTGTCGCCTGCTCATCACAAGTAATAACCAATGTCGTAAGCGATGTGTTTCCCGCATCGAAAAGGTCTGCACCAAAAGAGAGAACCTCCGATGGGAACGACAAACTAGACAAGTTGGTGCCGACAAAGGCCTTATCGTTGATATACTTCACTGTTCCTGTTGTAGGAAGTGTCAATGTATCAAGAGAGCAGCCAACGAAAGCCTCACTTGGGATAAGGCTGTCAACAAGCGTAACACCCGACATATCAAGCACTGTCAATCCCTTAAGATCCTTAAAGTCCTCAGTGTCCATACTTCCCGACAATATCACCTTCAAACTGCTACGATCAGCATAAGCCTCACCGAAATACTGAATCAGCTTACTTTCCAAAGAGCTGTCAACCCCTGTTGTATAGGTGATTACCGCTGTATTAGGATCCGAACCATCGACTATCTCTCCAGTGAAGACGTCAATTGGATCTGTCGTACAAGCAACAATGCCTATCAGAGCAAGAAAATAATAAAATTTTTTCATAAAATTAGGATTTGTTTTAAATATGGTTAGTTTATTCTTTTATTTGTTCTTTTACAATACTTTAATTCTGTCGCCACACCACTAAACCTACACTCTCTCCAGCTGCTCCGCCTTGTCTCATCATCTACTCGACCCCCAATTTCGAGGAGAATATCAGAGATAACTCAAGGCCTATTCAATATTTATGGCATAATAACAATGCAATATAGATAAATATTATTAAACAACCAAACAAGTAAGCAATTATTTTAAAACACACCCCAACAATATCTATTTTTTCAGCTATTTAAGAGCAAAAAGAGTGTTTCGAAGGAGATAAAAGTCAAAAAACAACACTATTTCACCACCTTGTGAGGCAAAAAACATATAACAAAACGAGTGTCGCAACTACCCCACTAGGCAATCACAACACTCGCTAAATATCCACCAACTTAGCTCGCTATCTTACAATAGTCTCTTCGCGGTCTGGACCCACCGAAATAATCTTCACTGGCACGCCAGTCTGCTGCTCAATGAACTCCACATAGCTCTTGAATTCAGCTGGGAAATCTTCGTAGTTACGCACATCGCAAATATCACTCTTCCACCCCTTAAACTCCTTATAGATAGGCTTGATCTCGCCCTCTACACTATATGGAAAGACGGTCGTCTGCTGACCATCTATCTCGTAGGCTACCGCCACCTTGATTGTATCGAAATCGTTCAAT
Source organism: Rikenellaceae bacterium (assembly GCA_047174185.1). Classification (GTDB taxonomy): domain Bacteria; phylum Bacteroidota; class Bacteroidia; order Bacteroidales; family Rikenellaceae; genus Alistipes. The sequence goes on from JBCQUH010000014.1 coordinate 2,455, forward strand.
ACGTCGGACTTCATCATGATCAACTGTGTAGCACCATCGATCATAATTGCATAGTTCAACGCCACCAAATCCAACCATCCACAACGACGCTCACGACCAGTCACAGCACCATACTCGCGACCAATATCGCGCATTTGACGACCCGCCTCATCGAACAACTCCGTAGGGAATGGACCACTACCTACACGTGTACAATAGGCCTTGAAGATACCAAAGACCTCACCAATCCTATTGGGCGCTACACCCAATCCTGTGCAGGCTCCAGCACAAACCGTATTCGACGATGTAACAAATGGATATGACCCGAAATCAACATCCAACAACGTACCCTGAGCACCCTCGGCCAAAATCGGCTGGTCGCTATTGATCAAATCATTGATCGTCTGCTCCGAATCAATAATCGTAAATCTCTTAAGATAGTCGATCGCCGCAAACCACTCAGCCTCCAACGCCTCGATATCATACTCGAAGTTCAACGACTCGAGAATCTGCACATGACGACCCTTTGCACGACTATAGATCTCCTCGAAGTTCAAGAATATATCGCCCACACGCACACCATTGCGCGACACCTTATCGGTATATGTTGGCCCGATACCCTTGCCCGTAGTACCGATTTTGCCAGCACCCTTAGCCGCCTCATAGGCTGCATCTAACGAACGGTGCGTCGGCATGATAAGATGTGCCTTCTTCGAGATATAGAGTCTCTTGGTTAGGTCGTGACCGCTCTGCGCTAACGCCTCGGCCTCCTCACGGAACAACACTGGATCAAGAACCACACCGCCTCCAATAACATTGACCTTATCGCCTTGAAAGATTCCAGAAGGGATCGAACGAAGCACATACTTTTTGCCATCAAACTCCAACGTATGACCAGCATTAGGCCCACCTTGGAAACGTGCCACCACCTTATAATTAGGAGTCAACACATCAACAACCTTTCCTTTACCCTCGTCGCCCCACTGCAAACCAAGAATCACATCTACTTTTTTCATCGTCGCTATAATAAATAATATTATGTTTTACACTTTAGCCATTTAAACTTTAGCACCATTTAGCACCGCAAAAACACATTTTGCCCTCAAAGATATGAAAAAAAACTATAAATTCACACATTATTTACATTTTTATTCAAACATATCCCCAAAACAAAAATATTGAGCAACGAGACTTCTCTCATTGCTCAATACAGTTCACTATCAAAGCTCTCTACCCAAAGACTCCTCGAAGCTACATATCATCATCATCATCACTCGAAGTGTCGGCTATCTCCTCGCTCTCCTTAATCTCATCATCATAGTAGCTCTTATCATCATCATCGGCATGCGACACATCATCTATCTTAACCTTAATCTTGACCAAATAATCAACATCCTCGGTAGCATATGATACCGCATAGAAGAAATCTCCATTGGGCTTATATATTCTCATCATTGCATCGGTGAAACCGAGTGGATAGTGAGCCTTGACCGCCTCTTGAAGCTCTGCCGACAAGTTCTCCAAACTTGTTACAATACGTTTTTTACCTACTTTCTGAATCGCCATAAAACTATAATATTTCTCTTTTTTGAATTAAAACTCGCTAAATTTTCTGCAAGTATAAACATTTTTTGCAAAATCATAAAATGTTTTAAAAAAAAGTGTGAATATTTCTCAATTTCGGCGAATTTCCATATCTTTACAGCCTATATTAATAATGTATATACGATAAATGCTGCAACGGATCAAAAATCTGCGCGATCAGCTCTCGCAACACAACTACAACTACTATGTGCTCTCGACACCGACAATCTCGGATCAAGAGTACGACTCCATGTTAGGCGAGTTGCAGCTGCTCGAGGAGCAGAACCCCCAATATTTTGACCCCAACTCCCCCACGCAACGGGTGGGTAGCGACCTCGCTTCATCGTTCAATTCGGCCGAGCACCGCTTCCCGATGCTATCGCTATCGAACACCTACTCCGAAGAGGAGATACGCGAGTTCGTGGAGCGAGTTGTCGACGAGGTGGGCGAGACAGAGTTTGTATGCGAGTTGAAATTCGACGGTGTAGCCATATCTCTCACCTACCAAAATGGCGAGTTGACACAAGCATTGACACGGGGCGACGGAACACGGGGCGACGATGTGACGCGAAACGTGAGGACGATTCGCACAATTCCGTTGAAACTAATTGGACAAAAGGGGGGGGTACCCAAACTATTTGAGATACGTGGCGAGATAATATTGCCATTTGCCAACTTCGAGAGGTTAAACAACGAACGTCGCGCAAACGATGAAGCGCCATTTGCTAACGCTCGAAACGCAGCGTCGGGGACACTTAAACAACAATCGTCGGCTGTGGTGGCACGTCGATGGTTGGATTGTTCGCTCTACCAGATTGTCGGTGGCGACGATGTCGTATTCAATACCCATTGGCAAGCGATGGAGCAGGCTGAGGCGTGGGGGTTCAAGATCTCACCCACCAGAGCACTGTGCAGGAGTGCCGAGCAGATCATCGAGTTTATCGAACATTGGGATACGGCGCGTCACCAGCTACCATTTGCCACCGACGGTGTAGTGATCAAGGTCAATAGCTACGCACTACAACGCTCGTTGGGATATACGGCCAAAGCACCTAAATGGGCGGTGGCCTACAAATTTAAGGCCGAGGAGGCTACAACACGTTTGTTAAGCGTCGACTATCAGGTGGGGCGTACAGGGGCGATCACCCCTGTAGCCAATCTAGAGCCAGTGCAGTTAGCAGGTACAGTGGTCAAACGAGCGTCGTTGCACAATGCCGAGCAGATTGCGCTGCTAGATATTCGTCTCGACGATATGGTATGTGTCGAGAAGGGGGGCGAGATAATTCCTAAAATTACGGGAGTCGACAAATCGGCTCGCACGGCCGAGAGTGAGCCATTGAGATATATCACACACTGCCCAGAGCCAGATTGCGGTGCCGAGTTGGTTCGCTACGAGAACGAAGCCAAACACTACTGCCCCAACTCAAACCACTGCCGTCCTCAGATCGTGGGGCGTATAATACACTTTATACGTCGCAAGGCGATGGCGATTGATGGATTGGGGGATGAGACGATCGAGTTGTTATATGATCAAGGGTTGATCCGCAATGTGGCCGATCTATTCGACCTCAAGGCCGATCAGTTGGCAGAGTTGCCTAGACTAGGACGCAAATCGGCCGAGAATATTGTATCGGGGTTGAAGGAGTCGGTGAAGGTTCCGTTCGAGAGGGTGTTGTTTGGATTGGGCATCCGCTTTGTTGGAGAGACCACGGCCAAACATATTGCGCGGCAGTTGGGATCGTTGGATGGTGTGGCTGCAGCCTCGCGCGAGGAGTTATTGGAGTGCGAGGAGGTGGGCGAGAAGATTGCTCAATCGATCAAAGAGTACTTTGCTGATGGCGAGAATAGAGCGATGATCGAGCGGCTACGAGCGGCTGGATTGAGCCTATGTGTCGAAGAGCAACAGAGCAAATCGACAAACCTTGCAGGTCTAAGCTTTGTAATCTCTGGTTCGTTTGCACGCCATAGTCGCGACGAGTTGAAACAGATGATCGAGGAGCATGGCGGACGCAATCTGGCGGCAATATCGACAAATGTAAATTATGTGGTTGCAGGCGAGAAGATGGGTCCCTCGAAGTTGCAAAAGGCTCAAAAACTTAACATCCCCATCATAGACGAAGATAATTTATTGACGATGATGAACGTTAAAGATGATAATAGCGAATCGAAACCGATACAAGGGTCGCTATTTTAGATTGAGAAAGAGGATAAAAAATATAACGAAATAAATAGATACAAAGATGAAAAATTTGAGTGGAGTAGGAGTTGCAATGGTGACTCCATTTACGATCGAAGGAAGAGTGGACTATACGGCACTAGCGAGAATGATTGATTATGTAATCGATGGAGGAGTCGACTATATCGTAGCGTTGGGTACAACAGCTGAGACACCAACGTTATATATGCAGGAGCGTGCCGTGATCGCGATGTTTATCACCAACCATGTGGCAGGACGCGTACCGTTGGTTATGGGTGTGGGTGGCAACTCGACATCTGAGGTGTTGGATCAGTTGCGCGAGTTTGATCTGCGCGGAGTGGATGCGATTTTGAGCGTTACACCTTATTATAATAAGCCATCGCAGGAGGGTTTGTACCAACACTTCAAGGTGGTGTCGGAGCACTCGCCGCTACCTATCATCCTCTATAACATCGCAGGACGCACGGGTGTCAATATGACGATGGAGACAACACTACGTATTGCGCGCGATTTTGACAATGTGATCGGAGTCAAGGAGGCATCGGGCGATATCGTACAGATTCAGAGCGTGATCGACAACCGTCCCGAGGGTTTTTTGGTCTTGGCAGGCGACGATGGCATAGCTGTTGATATTATGCGTAGAGGAGGTGATGGCGTTATCTCGGTGGCGGCCAATCCATTCCCCACACAGTTTATGGAGTGCATCAACTTGGCAAAGGAGGGTCGTTACGACGAGGCTGAGGAGCTGTACAAGCCGATGGCCGAGGCGGTCAATGCGCTGTTTGCCGAGGGAAACCCTACGGGTGTTAAGTGTGCGTTGAGCACAATGAGGTTGATCGAGAATCGTATGCGATTGCCGCTAGTCTCGGGTACTCCTGAGTTGGAGGCACGTTTGCGCCAGTTGATAGCAGAGAATAACCTGCACTAGAAAGATAAAGATATATATAGAGAGTATGAAGTTTAGATTAGTGGTATTAGCAGCGGCCGTTATGTCTGCATTTTTCGTTGAGTATTCACTTGCAAAGGTTCCGCAAGAGGAGGATATACTATCGACGATCAACTCCATGAGATCCGACAACCACTACCCTAGTTTAATGGTTCGGTTTCAACTGGGCGACACCTCATTGACGGCCGAGAACTACCACTATCTATACTATGGATTTGCCTACCAATCGAGCTACAAGCCGTTGGAGACGAATCCACATATCGACAAATTCTTGTTGTTGGCCTCGCAGATCGACATAGATGCACCCGATGCGCAAACTCTGCGCCAAGTGATCTCGGTTGGGTTGGATGCACTAGAGTATGATCCGTTTAACCTCAAGGTGTGGAACATGATGGCCTACGCCTATGGCGAGTTGGGCGAGGAGCGCGAGCAGATGGCCGCCTACAAGCGTATGCAGATGATTATGGCCACAATCAAGGCATCGGGCAGTGGACTCAAGGAGAGATCACCACAACACATATTGATGTTTGACCACGCCCTAGATTTGATGGCAGCCGAGAATCTGCAACATAGCAAGGCAAAGATCATATCGCGCACGGTGGAGTATATACCATTAATCTCGCCACAGGATAGCGAGGAGGGGAAGATCCGTGGTCTCTATTTCGATTTTGGACGAGTATATTGGAACAAACCCGATAGCGTAACCTACAAACGAGATCAGACTTGGCAGTTTAACAATTTGAAACCTCGAGAGTATAAATAATAATGATTCGCAGAGTAATTATAGCTATGTGCGCTCTATTGTGCATTGTATCTTGTAGCAGCGACGAAACGCCATATATGTGGGTGTCGAGCGACGAGATACGTTTGACGTATAATAGCGGAGCCGAGGCGGTGTTTAGCATCGAGACCAACTGTAGTTGGCAGATCTCGATGGAGGGAGAGGAGGCTGAGCAGGTGACATTGTCGCAGACAAGCGGCAAGGGGACAGCCAATATCAAGATCACGACATCGACTCAAAACGATACGAAGTTGCAGATCGATCTGGCGGATATCTACATAACCAATAGCAACGATGGTTCGAGCTATACGATCGACCTGCTACAGCGTCGAGTGCCAGCTCCACAGACGACTCTAATGATATTTACAGGCACATCGCTCAAGACACATTTCAACAGCAATATAACTGATATAAAGAGCGCTATAACCGATGGAGAGATGGGTGAGAGTGGCCGTATGCTCTATTTGATGTATGACACTAGTAGCAGATGCAACCTATATGAGATTGTCAAAGAGGAGGGGGCGACGGAGGTGACGGTCTTGACGCTCAAGAGTTATAGCAACATCTCGTGGAACGACTCCGACACTATGGCACAGATAATTGAAGATGCAAAATCGGAGGCTGAGATCACATCGGAGAATGGCAACACAATAAATCTCGTATTGAGCGGACACGGCACAGGATGGGTGCTCAAAGATCATCCGAACCTTACGAAGTTGGCCGTAGCAGGTGAGACGACATCACAATATAGCTCCTCTATGTGGGAGGCGACAAGCCCACTCTATCAGATGCGATTTATGGGTAGTGCGACCGATGGATTCTTCGACATCGAGGAGTTGCAAGTGGCCATTGAGCAGAGCAATACAAAATTTGGATATATACTCTTCGATGAGTGTTTCATGTCGTCAATCGAGCTGCTGTATCGTCTGCGCAACTGTAGCGACTATATAATTGCATCGCCTACAGAGGTGATGGCTGCGGGATTCCCATACGATCGCATAATCAAATATATGTTCGACAACGACGGTATGGACTTCAACGTAGAGAAGATCTGCGAGGAGTACTACAACTCATACAATGAATCCAATGCACCATATGCCACAATCGCCGCATGTGTAACCAGCGAATTGGAGGCGTTGGCAGCAGCGATTAGTCAATTGGATTTCCGCGATATGGATGACGACACGCGCAGCGCATTACAGGTCTACGAGGGGTTGAGCACCCATGTATTCTACGATTTGGGCGACTATGTGACGACATGTGGTGTGGGTGATCTCACGAACTTCTACACTCTGTTTGATCGAGCATTTCCGCCTGCCTGCCGCCTACACACCACGAGGTACTATAGCGCATTGGGGACATACGGAGCCAAAAATATAACCACTTACTACGGAGTTTCGACCAGTGCACCGTGCACAGCGTTTACCGATGATTGGGGTCTCGAGCCATGGACTATCGCCTCGGGGTTGGCCAACTAACTAACGACCGATATTGCGCTTGATGCGCTCCAATGATGCACGACGCAGGGGCGTACCTTGCGACCACTTATCGAAATCGTCGGGAGTCATGTCACGCCACTCCGCCATGGTTGGAGGGGTGATTATCGGTGTCATATGTAGGTTGGTAGCAAGTGGTGTTGAACGGTTGTGAGGGCAACACATCTGACACTCGTCACAACCAAACACCCACCCTGCAAGCGACTCATCACCGGCATCGTCCATCTCAACCGTGCGAGCCGAGATGCAGCGTCGTGCATCGATGGTTCGGTTATCGTTGATCGCACAGACAGGACACACACTCAAACAGGCGCGACACTCGCCACATCCACCCCCTAGGTAGGGTTGGTCATAGTGATCGACCTCGGCATCAATCACAATCTCGCCCAATAGGACAAACGACCCATAGGTTGGAGTTATCAGCAGCGATTGACGGCCAATCCACCCCAAACCAGCCTTCACGGCATGGTGCTTCTCAAGCAGCGGTGCCGAGTCGACAAAGACACGCCCCGAGGGTGAGTTGGGCAGCTGTTGCAATAGGCCTTTGAGCATCTTGCGTATCGACTTATGGTAGTCGCGCATCAAGGCGTAGCAGGCCACTCCCCCTCTATTTCGTAGCGAATATTCATTTTTATAATTGACCGCACAGACGATCACACTCCTCGCCCCCAAGACCAATTGCGAGGTGTCGAAACGCACCTCCAAATTACGATGCAGATAGCTCAAATCATCGCCAAAACCAGCCGACAACCACTCGCGAAAATGGCTCTCACCCTCGGCCGTAGCCTCGGCACGCGTTATGCCACAAAGGTCGAAGCCCGCCTGTTGGGCGAGCCTCTTAATCTCTATAGCACTGATTACCATCGTTATTGCGGACGCACTGCGCCACTTTGAGCCTGACGGAATGCTGCGGCAATCTGCTCGGCAACTTGATCTATCGCACCCTGCAATTTGTTGCCAATCATCATCTTCATCATCATATTTAGCTCCACCTGCAACACCAATCGAAAGCGAGTGTCGTAGGGCGCTACACTATGAAGTTGAATCCAAAAGGCGAAATCCATCGGCACACCACCATCGCCATCGGGGGTGATCTTCACATACTTGGGCGACACTCGCTCCTCCATCTGCAACTTAACCGTAAACCCCTTGGCCTTGAACGAACAGCGATCGGAGGTCGCCTCCCACTGCTCAACCTTATCGCCAACGGCTGGCGTGAGGTTCTCGAAGTTGCTAATCAAGAAGAATATCTGTTCGGCAGGCATCAATATCTGATGCTGTTTTGACTCGTACTGTTTCATAAAATTAAGGGTTTGTTATTCAAACTGATAATCGATCATAAAGCGGCGTTCGGTAGGGCTTACGACCTCGATCTTGACCACCATAGCATCGTCGGGCAGCAGCTCCTCGACCCTCTCGGGCCACTCGATTAGGCATAGGTCGCCCGAGTGGATATACTCGTTGAATCCCATATCAATCGCCTCGACCAACTGCTCAATACGATACATATCGAAGTGAAATATCGAACCACACGCAGCCGTCACATACTCATTGACAATGGCAAACGTAGGGCTAGTAACACTATCCACCGATCCCATCTCGGCCGCCACCTCGCGCACCAACGTAGTCTTGCCACTACCCATCGCCCCCAGAAGCAGCACCACCGTGCGCCCATCCAACGCCTCAAATATCTTCGCGGCCACGCCACGCAACTGCTCCAACGAGCTAATTGTTATATCAATCATCCACTCTGATTTATAGATTCCGCCTGCAAAAGTAACAATTTACAGCCAATATCACAACTATGCCCCCTTAGTTTTTAGCACAATATATGGCACAATCATCTCCTCCATCGAGATTCCACCATGCTGGAATGTATCCTTGTAGTATCTTACATAGCGATTTGCGTCATTGTTGTAGACCAAGAAGTCGCTGTCATATGCAAATATAAAGCTCGAGGTAATGTTGCTCGACGGCAACTGAATATCCTCGGGACGAGCCACATGGAACACCTCGCGCGAATTGTAGGCCAAATTACGACCTGTCTTGTAGCGCAAATTCGACGAAGTCATCTTATCTCCCGTCACCTTCACCGCACGATCTACGCGCACCGTGCCATGATCCGAGGTGATGATCACCGTGTGACCTCGCTCGGCCAACAGCTTCAACAACGTAAAGATCTCCGAGTGCTCAAACCACGAACGCGTCAACGAACGGAACGACGCTTCGTTCTCGGTCAAATCGCGAATAATATCGGTCTCCGTTCGTGCGTGCGACAAGATATCAAGAAAGTTGTAGACCACCACCGACAGATCGGCATCATAGATATGTTGCATATTCTCCAACAACCGTCGGCCATGTTCGGGGCGGATCAACTTATCGAACGACATCTTGTAGTTGCGACCCGACGATTTGATTAATCGCTGCAAGAACTCCTCCTCGTACTGATTCTTTGCCGCCTCTTCATGATCGTAGACCCATTTATCTGGCATCAGCTTCGCGATAGACAACGGCATGAGTCCTGCAAAAATCGAGTTACGAGCATACTGTGTTGCCGTAGGCAAAATCGCACAATAATTATCATCGAGCGCCACATCATACAATCCTCGCAACAGAGGTCCAATCATACGCCATTGGTCGTAGCGGAAATTATCGATCAACAAGAAGGTCACCTTCTCGCCATTGTCGACCAGTGGAAATACCTTGTCGCGCATAAGCGTATGCGACATCACAGGAGTGTCATCATCACGCGTTTTGATCCACTGCGGATAGTTCTGACGAATAAACTTCGAGTAGGCTTGACGCGCCTCCACCTTCTGGTAATCCAACACCTCACAAATAGCCTCGTCGCCCGACTCCGACAACTCAATCTCCCATGAGGTCAAACGTCGATACAACGTGCACCAATCGGCAAAGGTGGTCGCCTGACGAAGCGACGCACTCAAACGCCCAAACTCCAGACGATAATCAGCCGTCGTCTGCTCGCTCACCAACTCTTGAGAGTGGACAAACTTCTTGATCGACAACAACACCTGATTGGGGTTCATCGGCTTGATAATATAATCGGCAATCTTCGAACCAATCGCCTTGTTCATGATATTCTCCTCCTCGCTCTTGGTAACCATGATAATGGGGGTGTCAGGACGCACATCCTTGATCAACGGCAGAGTCTCCAACCCCGTCATACCAGGCATCATCTCATCGAGAATCACCAAATCATAACTACCCTCGCCCACCATATCTATTGCGTCATAGCCATTGTTACATATATCTACGCTATACCCCTTCTTCTCAAGAAAAAGGATATGCGGCTTCAAGAAGTCGATCTCATCGTCGACCCACAATATCTTCACCATAAATTCACATTTTAGTTACACACAAAGATACAACTTTCTATCTAAAGTTACACACTATATAATACAAATGTTAATCTCAGCCCTTTTATTGTGCCACACAACATTTAATTTTCAACACATAATACAGCCACACTACGAGGCGTTAATGTGACAAAACACGTTACGACCATGAATAATACAAACATTTCGAAGCGGCTCGATGCAATATTGTCGACCGCAACATTCTCGGCACTAAAGTTAGGGGCGACTCAGTCGTTCGAGGATATACTATTTATAGAACTCCTAACTCACCACGATACACTATGTTACGAATACCTGAGCAGCCGACTCGACGAGTGGCAGCTTCAGCAGGTCGAGATGCGCGTGCGACGATTCGTCGAGGTGCCCTACGAGCCATCGAGTCTATCGCTAGCCGAGATTACCCCCGACCAATACTATCGCGATATGTTGCAGGCCATAGCCATGCGATTTCCACAAGCCAAACGGCTATCGACGCTACACGTATTGCACTTCGTATTGAGCGACAGCGAGAGCGCCACCTCACGCGCCATGGCACTATTTGGGGTTACGGCATCATCGCTCAACTACGATGTGATAGAGTATAGCGCACAAAACAACATGGCCGAGATGTTCGACACCAAAGTGGCACTCGACATAGGCATTGCAGACAAAAGCGAGGTCGACCATCCACTATCCAAATATGGCACCGACCTCACAGCCCTTGCATCCAACGGCAAACTCGACAAGGTCATCGGACGTGATCGCGAGACACAACATCTTGTCGAGGTGCTATCGCGACGCAAGAAGAACAACCCCATCTTGATTGGCGAGGCGGGGGTGGGCAAGAGTGCGATTGTCGAGGGGCTAGCGATCAAGATGGTCGCTGGAGAGGTGCCTCACACCATATTAGGAAAGCGGCTATTCTCGATCGACATCGCAGCGTTGATTGCAGGGACTAAATTCCGTGGTGAATTCGAAGAGCGTATCAACAACCTAGTCAACACCATGCGCGAGAGTCGAGATGCCATACTATTTATCGACGAGATCCACACGATCATGGGGGCTGGAGCGACTCAGGGGAGTCTCGACGTGGCCAACATACTCAAACCAGCTCTTGCGCGAGGCGAGATACAGACCATCGGAGCAACGACGATCGACGAATATCGCACCCACATAGAGTGCGATTCAGCACTCGAACGACGCATGCAACGCGTGGTGATCGAGCCAACCACCGTTGAGCAGAGCATCGACATACTACGACAGATTGCCAACATCTACGAGAAGCACCACCGCGTAATATACACCGACGAGGCGATCGTGGCATGTGTGACCCTCGCCGAGCGCTACATCAACGACCGACACCTGCCCGACAAAGCAATTGACCTGCTCGACGAAGCTGGCGCAAAGGCGAATATCGCAGCAAAGGGCAACATTGTGGAGATCGCGCGAGGTGATATTGAGAGGATCATAACGGCAAATACAGGTATCGTGGCCGAGCAACTATCGACTAACGAGATGATACGCCTTCGCTCACTCGAGGAACATCTCAATTCGCGAGTGATAGGACAGCCATCAGCCGTCAACAAGATTGCACGCGCCATACGTCGTGCTCGATCGGGAGTCGCTTCGCCCAACCGCCCAATAGGTGTATTTATGTTCGTTGGCCCCACGGGGGTGGGCAAAACACTATTGGCCAAGGAGTTGTCGCAGTGGATGTTTGGCAACAGCCAAGCGCTCATTCGATTCGACATGAGCGAATATAGCCACAGTCACAATGTATCGCGTCTGGTAGGTTCGCCTCCAGGATATGTCGGCTATGGCGAGGGAGGGGAGTTGACCGAGCGTGTAAGGCTCAATCCACACTCCGTGATACTATTCGACGAGATCGAGAAGGCGCACCCCGACATCTACAACATCATGTTGCAGATATTCGACGAGGGGCGACTGACCGATGGTATGGGGCGGTTAATAAACTTTCGAAACACCATTATAATAATGACTTCGAATGTAGGCTCTCAGGGGGCGGTTGCTCAGAAACGTCAGGTGGGATATGCCACAATATCGCAGAGCATAAATCATCAGATCGCAACCGACTCCGCCTATCGCAACGCCATTAAAGAGAGATTCTCACCAGAGTTTATCAATCGCCTAGATGACACTCTCACATTCCGATCGCTCGAGGTCACAGACATCGAACGTATTATCGATCGAGAGTTGGAGCAGATCACCAGCCGCATTGCATCGCTCGGGTATATCGTAAGAGTAACCCCGAGTGCGCGACTAAGGATCGCGGCGATGGTCAACGCAGCTCAATATGGTGCTCGCGCCCTACACCGACAGCTCATCGAGATAGTCGAAGAGCCGATATCCGATCTCATTATTGACGGAGGGCTAAAGAGAGGTGCCACAATAGTGGTCGAACACGATCGCAGCAAACAGCGCTGCGGAGTCCGCCTCAAAGTGGCCTAAAAGGGTTAGCCCCCCCAAAAAAAAAGAAGGTGTTGCAATAAACCACGAATGTCTATTGCAACACCTCTTTTTTTGTATCTCAAAAAGACTACGCCTCAGCAGTTGCCTTCTTGCGAACTACTCTACGCTTTGGCTTTGCAGGCTCTGCAGCTGCCGCCTCACGCTTCTTGGCCAATGCCAAGTTAAGCTCGATCTCGAAATCCGACAATGCATTCATATAGTTGATAAACGCCTCGTAAGCCGAGTCATATGGGTTGAAATATGAGTGTACATCGCCATCCGACAACCACTTTGTAGCCATATAATAGAAGTGATCCGATGTCTGCATAAAGCGCCATACAAAGTCAAAATTACTATCACCCAACTCCAATACCAAATCACGCAACCCATAGATCTTTGCAAAGGCCTCGTTCTGCAAATCATTGCCCAACCACGCTGTAACATCGCGCTCCTCATCTGCCCACGACATGATGTGTGGAGAGTGCAAAACACCCACTGGCTGATACTTCTTTGCAGCATCGCTAACCGTCGCAAACGACATTCCACCACGCTTAAGTACCTCCTCTGGCAAAGCCTTCATGAAGTCGAAAATGCCTGTGCTCGCCTTCTGGTGCTCACCAAATGTCTCATAATCCATAAACAAGTTGATAATGTCACCCTCGCCCTCCGAAGTCTCGCTCAACCACGAAACATACTTATCGGCTGTCAATGGATACTCATCCCAACCCGTGTTCGAGAAACGGAACGCAATATCATCCGACAATTTGTAGTTGCGCAACAACAGACGCATCTTCTGATTCAACGCACTAGCATATACATAGTTAGGTGACTTCCAACCCATCACGTGACGAGCACCTTCGGCCAACATAGTTTTGAAACCCATATCGGCTACCATCTCGCCAATGCGATCGCTATAGATCAACTCCGTGTTACGGAAAGCCTTAGGCGTTACACCAAACTCCGACTTAATCATCTTTGTGTGACGCTTAACCTCCTCGGCAAACTCATCGTCGTTAGCCAATGCAGCCAACGAGTGTGAATAAGTCTCAGCCAAAAACTCGACCTTACCAGTCTGAGCCAAAGCCTTGAACGACTCCAAAACCTCAGGAGCATAGGCCTTAAACTGCTCAATAGCAATACCCGAAATCGAGAATGTGCACTTGAAAGCACCCTTCGTGCTGTTTATCAAACTCAACAACAATGCATTCATCGGAAGATAACACTCTGCTGCAATCTTCTGCATTATTGAACGATTTAACATATCATCGAGATAGTTATGGTCGGTACCAATATTAAAAAAGCGATAGGTTTTTAAACGCCATGGTTGATGTACCTGAAAATAAAGACATATAGTTTTCATACGGATGTATTATTATTTGTTTACTTCGTTAATTGCTGCTTGATAAACTTCGCGAACCTTAGCTGCGGCACCATTCCACTTCAGGTTGGTTACCTCCTGTAGCCCCTTGTCGGCAAACATCTTGCTCAATGCTGGATAGGTGATCAATCCATAGATTGCATCTGCCATTGCATCTACATTCCAATAGTCGACCTTAACCGCATAGTCCAACACCTCGGCCACTCCACTCTGCTTAGAGATGATAACTGGGACATTAGAACGCATAGCCTCCAATGGAGAGATTCCAAATGGTTCCGAAACCGACGGCATGATATAGACATCCGACAATTGGAACATACGATGCACATCGTCACCCTTCAAGAAGCCCGTGAAGTGGAATCTATCAGCGATACCCAAACGGGCTACACGACGTATAATATGGTTCATCATATCGCCCGAACCTGCCATCACAAAACGAACATTGGGCACTCGTTGCAAAACCTTAGCCGCAGCCTCGACAAAGTAGTCTGGCCCCTTCTGGTAGGTGATACGACCCAAGAAGGTCACAATCTTATCATCTACACCGCGCTTCACGATCTGCTCATCCTTCTCGGCAAATCTCACAGCGTTGTGAACCGTAACTACACGATTAGCAGGGATGCCATACTTCGTAATAGCGATATTACGTGTCAAATTCGACACAGCGATCACACGATCGGCCGCCATCATACCTGTCTTCTCGATCTCAAACACTTGCGTGTTGACATTCTCACCACTACGGTCATACTCAGAAGCATGTAGATGAACAACCAACGGCTTGCCCGACACCTTCTTCGCTGCAATTCCTGCATAATAGGTCAACCAATCATGTGCATGGATAACATCAAACTGACCCTCCAACTGCTTTGCAACCTGTGCCGCTACAACTGCGTAGCGAGCAACCTCCTCCATCAAATTTGCCCCATACTTACCCGAGAATGTAAAGCGCTCCTTCCAAATATCACCAACCTCCCAGCTCTTCTTTCCTGTACGGACAAACTCATCATGATAGCTACTATACTCCTCTGGAGAGATGTAAGGTATCATATTCGAGTCAATATGAATGAAGCTCAATTTCGACATTATATCAATATCGCCCTTGATATACTCACCATACTGAGCCTCGACATCACTTGCATTTACAACTCGTATAAAACGCTGATCTTCGTCACCATAAGCCTTTGGGACAACAAACGTAACATCTACTCCATTGCGAGCCAAGCCGCGTGTCATACCATAGCACGCCGTACCCAAACCTCCTGCAATATGTGGTGGGAACTCCCAACCAAACATTAGTACTCTCATTGTCTTATCTATTTAGTTATCTTTTTTGTACTACGTGTTGTTCTCTTCTTCTTCACCGTAGCACCATAATCCTTTATCATCTGCGAAATCTCCAACAGAGAGGCAACGCTCCATGCCTGCGAAATAGCTCCTCGAGGTGCATGTGGCGGTGCAGCATCAAAATACTCTCCAACCGATGCTAGACCATAGTTCTGGATCTCCTCCACGAAATTATCCAATATCTTCTCGGCATCGGGAACATAAGCCGCACCCATAATCTTGAAGCACGAGCGAACATACATCGACAGTGGCCAAACCCAAACAGAACCATTCTTTGGCGCACTATTAATACTATTCGACGAGTAGCTAAAGCCCTGACTAATATTGAGTGGCGACAACGAACGCAGACCCTTCGTAGTCAACAAGTGCTGATTTATACTACGAATTACCGAAACAACCTGCTCATCGCTCAACATAGTATAATCCAGAGCACAAGCCACAATCATATTTGGACGAATCGTAGTCGATTTCATATCATGATTGACATAGTCGGCCAACCAACCATCACCCAACCAGAATAGCGACTGGAACGTCGACTTCGTGCGCTCAGGCACCCAGCTCCACTCCTTGACAAACTCCTTGTCGCCAAACTGCTCAGCCAACGACAACGTATAACAAACCGCATTGTACCACAGAGCATTAACCTCTACATGGTAGCCATTACGAGGCTTTGCATCAACCGAATCAATAGTCGTATCCATCCACGTAATCGAACGATCATTCGACCACGCCCAAATCAAACCATTGTCGTGCAGACATACATTGCTGCTCGTGCCATCGCAATACGACTTCAAGATACGCTTCATCGAACCGTTGTAACGCTCCCAAACCTGCTCAGCACCGATCTCCTTCTCCAACATCTGAAACGCTCGATACATCCACAAACGTCCATCGGCTGCAATATCCAACTGCAAACCCTCTGTCAAATAACCACCCAACGAAGAGCGGATCGTAGAGTCCAAAACATCGACACAATCCTCCTTATGACCCTGTGTCAAAGTAAGACCTGGCAGAGACATCAACATCTCGCGTCCCACGACATTGTACCATGGATAACCAGCCACCACCTCGACCATTCCATTTGGACGACGAACGATAAACTGACGCGCCGAGTGCTCCAAACACGACAAGAAGTCGATCTTATGGGTACGACGTTTAATAGAGGTCTCATAATCCTCCTCGATGCTCTTCGACGAGGCGATCTCGTCGGTCGATGCCGAGAAGATGATTGTCTCGCCTCGCTTCATCTCAACCTCAAAATAACCAGGTGTCAACAGATCCTCATAGCCATCATAGCCACGATCCAACTCTTGAAGATACTCAAAATCATAGTACCAGTCTGGCGCTGGAACAAACTCCACATCATCGCGGTCGGTCTGCATATACAACCATGGAAAACCATCATACAGCTTACACTTCACACCTCCTGCAACAGGATATGCGATACCATTGGCATCCATATTCGCTTTGCTCAATGCGTGGCGATCACGATAGGCCAAAAATGGACGCAACTGAAGCGTCAAACTCTTAACGTCGCCCGAAACCAACGTGTAACGAACCATCAACTGCGTACGCTTATGAATCCACAATAACTCCTTTCGAAGTACCACATCTCCAATACGATATGTAATTGTTGGTGTAGGCGTATACTCAAAATCCGTAATGTATTTATGCCCTCTAGGCTCATAAATATCTCTAAAACGGTGTAACGCCAAGTTAAAACGCTGTCCATCGAGGATTATAGTCTCATCCAACGACGACAACAATACATAATCTCTATCACTCTCATCTATGGGTGCGACGATCAAACCATGATACTTTCGCGTATTACATCCAACAATCGTCGTACTCATATACCCTCCACGACGATCCGTCGCCAATATCTCTCGAGTCAACGAATACTCTAGATTTCCCAGTTCACTCTTATCAAATGTTAAGGCTGCCATACTTTAATTTATTTAGTTGCTTGCATAAAGATATAAAAAAATCCCCACACAAGCAACTATTATTTATAAAATTTATATAAAAAAACCCAAATTTTACAAAAATACAACTTTGGTTAAATTATATTAACAATATTTTAGATCCATTTTACCAATGGCATATCCATTCTGTGAACCAATTTCGAGTTGTTTGGATACAGTCGCAATGCAAAATCGTAGCTTCCGGTCTGAGCTGGACTATGATCCAATGCATAGGTTGCCAACGCGCCATCCTCTTTGACCAACGACAATTGAACACTTTCCAAAACATTAGCATGGTGGCCATGCTCAACAATATTAGCAATAACTAGCTCAACGCCCAAATCCGATGCGCTCAACTCGCCTGTATTCAACGTCACCTCAAAGTGATATTTACCATCGACAAAGATCTGCTCATTTGACAAGTTTGGCTGCTGAATATCCACAACCTTAACAGCCTCCCAACCACGGCAAATACGACTCTTCCACTCGGCAATATCACGAGCCTCTGCATACTCATTCTTCTGTATCCACTCGCCACGCTCAGCCAACTGGTTGTAGAAACGATCCTCATAATCTACCAACTGACGATTCATCGTGAAGTTTGGAGCTACATCCGAGATACAATTCTTAACATACTTCAACCACTCATGTGGCAACTCCTCGCCTGCCTCTTTACTCTTATAGTACAATGGTGCGATCTCCTCCTCAATTATAGTATAGATACGCTCAGCATCCAACTCATTCTGGAAATTCTGATCGGCAAACGAACGCTCCATTGGCAACATCCAACCAGCATTCTCACGATAACCCTCGACCCACCAACCGTCGAGTACCGAGAACTGCAACACTCCACTCATCACACACTTCTCTCCCGATGTTCCAGATGCCTCCAACGGACGAGTCGGTGTATTCAACCATACGTCAACGCCCTGAACCAAATGGCGAGCCAACTCCATATCATAATTCTGCAAGAAGATAATCTTTCCAATAAATTGTGGCATCAACGAAACCTCCACAATTCGTTTGATCAAATCCTGACCTGGCTTATCATTTGGATGAGCCTTACCCGCAAAGACAAACTGTACAGGACGAGTAGGATTATTAACAATACTATTCAAGCGATCCAAGTTAGTGAACAACAACGACGCACGCTTGTAAGTAGCAAAACGACGTGCAAATCCGATAGTCAAAACCTCCGAGTTTAGACCCTCCTTGATACGAACAATCTGACTTGGTGAATCGAAACGCACATTATCTGGATTTTCATAACGATCACAAATATGACGTATCAAACGACTCTTCAATAGCATACGCGCATCCCACAACTCAGCATCTGGAATATCGTGAGCCTTCTGCCATGCTGGGATATTGTAGGTATGCCCCTCAAATCCCTCGGGGAAATACTTCTCATACATTCTGCGCATATTCGCTGCAACCCATGTTGGGAAGTGAACTCCATTGGTTACATAACCAATATGCAACTCATTCTTGAAGTATCCTGGCCACATATGACCCATGATATCCTTCGACACCTCTCCGTGCAACCATGAAACACCATTAACCTCCTGTGACAAGTTACAAGCCAATACCGACATCGAGAAACGCTCATTTGGATCGTGCAAATTAACCTTTCCCAACTGCAGATACTGATCCCATGTAATACCCATGCTTGCTGGGATATGCGACATATATTGACGAATCATCGACTCAGGGAAGGCATCATGACCTGCTGGCACTGGTGTATGTGTTGTAAACAACGACGTAGAACGGACAACCTCCAACGCCTCAGGATAGCTCAAGTGACAATCATTAATCAACGAACGCATACGCTCAACATTGATAAACGCTGCGTGACCCTCATTACAGTGGTAAACCTGATTCTCGATTCCCAAAGCATGCAATACTCTAATACCTCCGATTCCCAACAACAACTCCTGCTTCAATCGATTCTCCCAATCACCACCATACAAGTGGTGAGTGATAGCCTTATCCTCATCCCAGTTTGCCTCATAATCTGTATCCATCAACAACAAATCAGTACGACCAACAGGACACTTCCACACGCGAGCCGACAACTCACGACCTGGTAAAGCTAGCTTAACTGTAACCCAGCTACCATCCTCGTTACGAACTGGAACAATTGGCAACTTATCAAAGTTCTGAGCCTCATACGACGCCTCTTGCTCACCCTGAGATGATAGCTTCTGTGTGAAGTAACCATAACGATACAACAAACCTACGGCAACCATCGGCGTATTACGATCCGAAGCCTCCTTAAGATAGTCTCCTGCCAATATTCCCAAACCTCCTGAATAGATCTTCAACGAAGAGTGCAAACCATACTCCATCGAGAAGTATGAGATAGTTGGCATCTTAGGGTCTGGTGCCTCATTCATATAGGCTTGAAAATCAGCATACACACCATCCATACGAGATAAGAACTCAGAATCATTCACCAACTCCTCCATACGCTGAACTGGAACTCGATCCAACAATAAGATAGGATTACGATCTACGGCTACCCACAACTCTGGATCCAAATCCTCAAACAACTTACGAGCAGAAGATGTCCAACACCACCATAAGTTGTGCGACAGCTCTGCCAAAGCGTGCAAACGCTCAGGCAAGCTCTTCTCTATCATCATACGGCACCAGTTTGGATGATCCGTAACTCGTGGCTGACTAATAAAATCTGCGCTGTTATCTACTACACGCTCTGCGCTTAGAACGGACTTCTGCGTTCTCAAAATTGACTCTCCAATTGCCATAATATATGCTTTTTCGTAATATGAAAATAAATTTGACCACAACGCTGTTGCGGCAATATCTGATGCTGATTGTCTCACCTTCTTAACCTTCGCAGGGGTGAGTTTTGAAAAATTAAGTATCGACGATGCCATAGCGTTAATAACCTCGCCATCGTTATAATCGTTGCGTGGGATAACCTCCACGCCATCGTGATTCTCCATACCGTTGACCCAAACACCGAAACCTGCCAACGTCGTCGTAATGGTTGGTACCGAGAAGGCTGCCGACTCCAACGGAGTGTAGCCCCATGGCTCGTAATACGAGGCATAGACTGTCAAATCCATACCCACCAACAACTCATAATAGTCACACTCAAACAGCGGTGTACGCTTGTTCAAATAGGCTGGTACAAAGACCACCTTGACCTTCGAATCGCCACTCATCAGGTTTGAATCCTTGAGCGCATTCAAGATCGGATCCCACTCTGGGTGGTCCAAATAGTGTGTCATATGGCGATTCTGTGACTCATCGACGGGCACCTTCTTGTCGGCCATGCTAGCCACCAAATCCTTGCGTGCACCTCGTTCTCCAGCTGGAACTGTCAAATAAACCAACACCTCGCGATCCAAATTTGGATCGGCCGCCAAAGTCTTTAACGACTCAACGAATAGATCCAAACCCTTATTCCTAAACTCATAACGTCCGCTCGTACCAACGATCAATGGCTCCTTCTTGAACTTATGACCCATCATAACCTCGGCCACCGAGATCATCTTGGCACGTGCCGCCTTACGCTTTGCAACATACTCATCGCCCTGCCACACGAAGTCATCCTCAAAACCATTAGGGGTCACACAATCGACCTCACGACCAATCAACGCACGACACTCATTGGCCGTCAAATCGCTAACCGTCAAGAATGAATCGAAGTTGTGAGCCGCCACCTTTTCGATCGAATGTTTCGACACAACCTGAAAACGGTTCGCCAACTCATCGACATTGAACTCATCCAAATGGTTGTAGAGAGGCAATCTATTTCCAGCGATACAACGCCCCATAACTGTTGCGTGTGTAGTAAACACCGTAGCTACCGCTGGCACTCTATCGCGAAGATACAAACCTCCCGACACGGTCATCCACTCATGGAAGTGCGCCACGATCTTATCCTTGGGCGAACAGAAGATATTAACATACGACTCGATAACCGCCCCTGCGGCATAACCAAAGAGTATAGACTCAGCATAATCCCAGCCTCCACTAATAGAGTCGACCTGATAACGCTCCCACATCTCGGCCAAAACAGCATCCTTATGTGCAAAGAACGACGTATAGTCAACCAATACAACGATCGGATTACCAGCAACCTTCCAACGACCAACACGTATACGAATACCCTCCGTGCGCAACGATTTGCGCCATGTCTTCATCAACTCCTGATCCTCTTCAAACTCCTGATTTCCACCAACAATTGAGATATCGGGACCGACCAATATGTAGTTGTCTCCCAACTTCTGCGTCACAGTCAACGCCTTGGTAGAGACCACAGTATGGATACCGCCCACCTTGTTACAGACCTCCCAACTCACCTCAAAAAGGCGATCTAAAGCTCCATCTAATTTCATCATAAATTACAAATTAATCTTTATACCTATATATATTATACTACAAACAAACTCTCAATAATCATATCCGACTGCAAAAAGTGCTCCCTCACAATCGCAACCCTATCGCCACTCACCACGACCCAACCGACCGCAACAAATCGCTCTACATCGGCCAACAGCCTCGCTCGCTCACCTACCCCAAACCGACTCTCGAACGCCACGAGATCCAACCCTTCACAACACCTCAGCGAGGTCATAACCATCTCATTTCGCATCTGCTGTTCGCTCAACACCTCACTCTCATATCGCGCATCACCACCCTGCAAATATCTATCCATCGAGCCACCCGACCAACGCCTAACACCTCGCGCATAGGAGTGAGCACCAGCGCCAACACCCAAATATTCCACCCCTCGCCAATAGGCCGAATTGTGGCGCGATCGATAACCGCTACGCGCATAGTTCGAGATCTCATAATGCTCATATCCCCCACTCTCCAACGCCACACGCACCTGCTCATACTCCCTCTCGCTCACCTCCTCGGCCACTGCCGAGAACTCACCTCGCTGCACTCGTCGAGCAAACATCGTCCGCTCCTCGATAGTCAAGTGGTAGGCCGCAACGTGCTCTACGCCCAAATCAACCGTCTGTTGCAAAGATCCGACCAATGATCTCGACGTATATCCGTCGACTCCAAATATCAGATCAATAGCGATGTTATCAAAACCCACGCTGCGCGCATGCTCAATCGCCTCTATACTCTGCGAGGCCGAATGTCGTCGATTCATAAACCGTAACAACTCATCATCGAACGACTGCACACCAATGCTCAACCTATTGACCCCCACCGAACGCAAACCCCTCAAATACTCATCCGTCAAATCATCTGGATTAGCCTCCAGAGTCACCTCCGACACCCCACTCACATCGTAGCACCGTGCAATACGCTCCATAAACGCACCCACCTGCTCTACACTCAACAACG
Organism: Rikenellaceae bacterium; assembly: GCA_047174185.1. Lineage (GTDB taxonomy): Bacteria > Bacteroidota > Bacteroidia > Bacteroidales > Rikenellaceae > Alistipes. The sequence continues at coordinate 25,286 of JBCQUH010000014.1, forward strand.
ATGGAGTACCTCCACCAAAATATATCGTCTCCAACCGTCTAGTTGACAAAAAATCTCGTTCACTCTCTATCTCCGTCATCGTCGCCGCAACCATCGCCGATAGTTGCTCAACACGCCCAGACTTAAAAAAGTCGCAGTATCCACAGATACTACGGCAAAACGGAATGTGTAAATATAATAACGCCATACTCAAATTTAACTCTAATTTAGCGAAATTACAAATTTCTCACCCATTAAATCAAAAAACTCGCTCCTTTAACTCTTCAACCAAAAATCTTGTGTTATATTTGTATAACAAAATAAATTATAACACTATAATTATAACACTATGGCGACTCTTCTTACCAACGCAACCATCTTACCGATGACGCGCACTGCCGACCAAGAACTCACGTTTGTGGGAGCTGTCGGAGTGGTCAACAATACCATTGCGCTAGTGACTAGCGAAACATCCAAAATCGAACTCTTCAAGGAGCAACACCCCGAGTGTCGCACGATCGACTGCCAAGGCAACGTCGTCATGCCTGGCTTGATCAACACTCACTGCCACGTATCGATGACCATCCTTCGAGGCTATGCCGACGACATGGCGCTCATGGAGTGGCTCAACAACCACGTGTGGCCATTCGAAGCACAGATGACACCCGACCAGATGAAGCTCGGTGCTGAATTGGGCATCGTCGAGATGTTGCAGGGCGGAACGACCTCGTTCGTCGATATGTATTGGAACGAACATCGCATTGCCGAAGCTGTTGCTCAACTGGGTATCCGCGCCATGCTTGGCTGCTCGATTATCGACCACAAGATCGACATCGCAGAGCAGGATGTGCTATCTGCCATCGAGGCTACTCGCGATAATCCTCGCGCCAAGGTATCCGTCGCACCACACGCGGCATACACATGCTCGCCCGAGACTCTCAAGCTATGCGTCGATCTAGCTCAGCAACACGACCTACACTTCATGTCGCACATTGCCGAGACGCTCGACGAGGAGAAGATAATCCGCGACAGGTACAACTGCACACCTGTCGAGCACTTCCAATCACTTGGCGCACTCAACCAAAAGATGATCGCGGCTCACACAATACACCTAAGTGAGTCCGATATAAATATACTCAAAGAACATAACGTAACCATTGCCCACAATCCACAAAGCAACATGAAGTTGGCCAGCGGCATCGCCCCCATTGTCGAGATGCACAAAGCGGGTGTCACATGCACCATCGGCACCGACGGTGCTAGCTCCAACAACGACCTCGACATGTGGGAGGAGTTGCGAACTTGCGCTCTACTACAAAAGGTCGACAACTTTGATCCCTGCGCACTACCTGCCTACGAAGTACTCAAGATGGCAACCGTAAATGCAGCAGCTGCCATGGGGCAGAGCGGCAAACTAGGTATCATCGAAGAGGGGGCACTAGCCGACATCATCGTGGTAGATATGCAAAAACCTCACCTACAACCCATCCACAACACCGTATCTAACTTGGTCTACTCGGCCAAAGCATCCGACGTGATGATGACCATCGTCGACGGAGAGATACTCGTTGAGGGCGGACGCGTAGTGAACGTCGATTACAAAGAACTTTTTACACGCATTAAAACAGCGACTGACTCGATAATAGAACAGATAGCCAACTGTTAAAATGTAGGTGCAAATGCAAATAAGTGGCGATGTGATTTAAATCACATCGCCACTTATTTTAGCTAAAGGGCATATCACAATATTTGGCACCAAACCCATACTCCTCACTCAAATAGGCATCTAGCCCATACCCCTCCTCTATTCTAACAAATGTTATATCTAGGCACTCAACCGACACCTCTCCTACCAGAGACGACATCAATCTAAAAAAATCACAAAACCCAGACCTATTCATAAAACATTCATTAACCTCTTCACACAATCTTAAGCGGCACCCTCTACACCAACCAATTACCCCACGCTGCAAAGGTAATAATATTTCTGATAGAAAAAAGGTTTTTTTAAAATATTTTTACAAAATGCCCATATTAATCCATTAATCGCAATTACAAGAGCTTACTGCAACTGCTTTGCCGCCTTACGTGCAGCATACTCAGCATTAGCATCGGTCTTAAATGGCATCAAAACTGGCATCATAAAGATGATTGCTAAGATCGAAAAGATCAACCCCCCACTTGTACCCAAAGCGAAGGTAAACCAGAACTTCTCTTCAGGCCCATCCATCAAAAATGGGATCAATCCCAAAACTGTCGATATGATAGTCAAAAAGACTGGTATAATCTTATGGTTGAACGACTTGACATACAAGCGAACAGAATTGAGCGAATAATCAGCAAAATTCTCTCGCGAATGGTTATACTCATTGATAATATAGATCGCGGCATTCACCACCAAACCACTCAACAAAACCAGCGACGCAAAACCTCCACCCTCGAAATCACCACCCCAAAAGGCAAACGTCAAGAAGATTCCGATAAACGAGATGGGCACCAACGAGATGATAACCAACGGCTGAATCAACGACTCAAAGAGTATCGAACAGACGAAGAAGATTATAACCACGATCAACAACAACATCCAATACTGCTCACCAGTATCGTCGAACCACCAATCCGAACCATTCTGAGAGTTATAACCCACAGGCAGACGGCTATTCATCTCATCGGTAACATACTCCACAAAGCGGTTGGTCAACTCGGCCGAACCCAAAAAGTTAAACCCGATCTCCAACGTATACTCCTGATTTCGCTTGCTGATAACCGACTGCGATTTGCGCTTTCCGATCTCGCTTATGAGCGAATATTTTATCATCTTACCCGAATTGCCAACTGGAACATAGCTATTGAGCAGATGCCAAACATCAAAGTTATCTCGCTCCGACGACTCAACCGTGACATCAATTCTAAAATTATCACCATAGATACGACCTCCGCTACCCGAATTGAGCAGTGATTTAAGCGAATTATAACCGCTACTCAAGTTGTAATCATACAACGCGACCTTCTCCATATCGTAGTCGATATACATCTCTTCGGTTGGCTTTCCGCCACTATACCCCTGCATCTCTAGCTGTATATCGGTTGCTCGATTATTGGCCTTCATCAGATCTATCAACTCATCCGAGATCCTGAACAGCTGCTCCAGATTGTAACCCGTCAAGCGAATTTTATTGGTCGTCTGCGCAAAGTTGATCGAACTACTATACCCCTGACGACTCACACCATAGGTATTCCACTCGACTCCACCAATCGCCATCGAAGCCTCGATAATCTCATTCTCCAGATCGACTGGAAACGACGTATCGCGATACTCCTCCTCGAAATAGATACTCACCCAACCATCGCTATAGACACTCGACACATAACGATTAATCTCATCATCATACTGCGAGACTATAGACTCTACCGCCAACACCTGTTTATTCAACTCATCGACCGTACCACCCATCGGCATCTTACACTTAACGTGCAACACCTTCTCTTGTTTGGCTCGGGCGTTGTAGGCCGAACCCATATTCTCAGTAAATAGACGCAGCGAGCCACCCAAAACCAAGCTCAGAGGCTCCTTTAGCTTATTCTGATAGAAATCGCTTCCGATCGTACTATTATAAGCATCGTGATACCACAACATCTCATACGACTTATTTGGATCGCGCTTACTCTTCTGTTTCGGTGGTTCGCCAATTTTAGTAGGAAGCAGATGAACAGGAATACCAAATGCCAAGATAAAAAAGGCGATCAACCACCACTTATGACGCTGCGACCAGACGATGTAACGACGATAGAGCGAGCTAAAACCAACAACCTTACGACGAACCTTAATACTCTTAGTATCCTCTTGACTACTGTACTTAAATTGCTGGACAATCGCTGGCACAAAAAAGAGAGCTACCACAAGTGCCACCGAGAGGTTTATAATGATAATAGCCGAGAAATCGCCCAACTCCTCGAGTATAAAATCAGGCATAAAGTAGACCACAATAAGCGAACTAATAGTGGTCAACAGAGCTGCCAGAATTGCCAAAAAAGCCTTGCGATTATGGTAGTAACTATAGTGATCGACCATCACAATCGTGGTATCTATGATTATACCAAACGACACAGCGATTCCTGCCAACGAAAAGACATGCAGCTGCACATCGAAGAGGTAGTAAAGGATTACCGCGATAAAGATATTCGAGGTCAACGAGATGGCGATTATCGACAAGTAGCGCATGCTGCGGCTAACCAACCAGACAAAAACCATCAAGATCAAAAGCGACAAGAAGGTACGACGAACAAGCGTCTCGATCTCCTCCTTGATCTCCTTCGCCTCGTCGCGCAGAAGATGGATCTCGCACTGACCCTCCAACTTCTCTCGAATCTGATCCACCTCACCTCTTACAATCTCGGACATCGCAATCAGCGGTGCCGACTCATCAATTTTGATATTTAGATAGACCGTATTCAAACCATTAATACGATAGAAACCCGTCGATGGTTTATCCTTATAGGTCAACTTCGCGATACTTCCCAACTCAATCGATTTACCATCGACCGTGGCGATAGGCAGACTACTCAAATCGGGAGAGGTCTTAGAGACTTGAAGATGCAACGTTGTACGAGTCTCGACACCATCCTCATCGACACGCTCTATATCGCCCACAACCACCGACTTCTCCTGCAAATTATTGATCGCCGTAGAGATACTATTGACACTCACGCCATAGTTTTCCAGCTGTATTGGATTGTAGATAATCTCCAACATCTGAGGCATATAACCATTGATCGTAACCTCCGTAACACCATCGATCATCTCGAGATATGGCTGAATGTTCTCTTGACCAAACTCCTGAATATCGGCCTTATCCATATCGGCATTGAGACGATATGTAAGCAGCTGCTTACTCGCAACAACTCCCGAACGAACAGTTCCTCCCGAAAGATATGGGTACGACACATCCTCGGGCAGATTCTTAGCAACCTGACGGATAAGCGACGATATCTCGAATCGAACCGACGACACATCAACACCATCCTTCAAATAGATATTTACACTTCCGCTTCCCGAACGCGACGTAGAACTCAACCTCTCGACACCACTCACCGACGACAACATAGCCTCGAGACGAGAGGTGACCTCTTGCTCAATAACTCGGGGCGACGCACCACTCCATCGAAACGATATATTGAGGCGACTACCCTGCTGCTGCTCTGGCTCCTGAGTCACCTTGATCTGGTTGACCAACGCCATTCCTATCAGGGTGAAGATCACCATAATCAGCATCAGCGAGAAGGTCGGGATCCGATCCAAGAACCCTTTGTTACTATCGTTATTCATCTCTTTGCACCTTGCTATTTTTGTAGATAGTATAATAAGCTAGCGGAATAAACAACAAGCTGACAATAGTTCCAACCAACATTCCCACAATCACCGAAACCGAGAGTGGATACTGCAGATCAGATCCCATATCCGTGCGGCTCAAGAAGGGCACCAACGCCAATATCGTCGTCAACGATGTCATCAAGATCGGCTTCAAACGGCTATGACCACCCACAAATACCGCCTTGATCAACGACATACCACTGCGACGCAGACGGTTAATCGTATCGACCTTCAGAATTGAGTCATTGATGATAATTCCACTCATCACGACAATACCGATCAGCGACATGAGGTTCAACGACTCGCCCATGCACCACAAGATAAACATAACCCAGAAGAGATCAAAGACAACCTCCGACAAGATAATCAGCGGCTGGATTAAACTCTCAAACTGTGCGGCCAAGATGAAGTAGAGCAACGAAATTGCGATAATCAAGACAATAATCAACTCCTCGACCATCTGTTTACTATTGAAATACTCGCCCGAATAGCGAACAAAAAAGTCGCCATCCTCGCGCGTCACAGCCGTGATCGCCTCCATAATATCCACCACCTCGCGATCCTCGGCATATATCTCTATCGGATAGTAGTCGCCAGCCTTGCCCGAATACAAACGCTTGAAATCCTCACCCTTACTCTCGGTGATCAACAGATTCAACGGCACCTCGACTCGGGTATTACTTCGAACCTTATTCGACAAAATATCCTCGCTCTGTGCTCTATCATCTCCCGTAGTTACGGGTACCGAGTATCCTCCTTGGTTGATCGAAAACAGATCGTTCTGGCTAACAACATTCTTCAACTTATTTTGGATCGCACGGAACTCGATTCCATAGCGGCTCATCTCGCGAGTATTGGCGATATATCGTATAATCTGCTCCTTGACAACAGGCGTTATGTAGGTATCGGGCAGACGATCCTGAATCTTGTCCACCATCACCTCCACATCCTCGACCGTAATCGCCTTGCCATCGCGACGCTGAAGCTCGGCCACCAGTGGAGCAGCGTTGCTCGAGAAGATCATATCGAAGATATTTCCTGCCACCTCAAACTCGACAACTCCCTTCGGGTAGTTACTCATCATATAACGCTCTATATCTCGCTGGACCTTTGCCAAGACCTCATCGTTGGCGGCACGAATATAGACGATACTCTCCGATGCGGTGATATCCTTCGTGTGAGACAAGAGGAATTGTTGAGCACCGACCATCGCCGTAGAGTGATCCAAATCATCCCTCACTGCATACAACAACTCGCCAACTCGACGATCATTCTCATCCAACGAGATACCCATATTCCAATCAATCGTCATGATTGCATCGTTGTGATGGATATATGGCAGACTACTCTTTTCGATACGAGTATATACAAAATAGATCGACGGAATGGTCAAAAGGAAGAAGATAAACGACAATCCTCGATGACGCAACACAGCCTTCATTGCAAACTCATATGGCGCATAGTAATTAATATTCGACACCTTGGCCATAAATGCATTCTCCGTACGCACACCCTTACCTTTATAGAGCTGGAAGAAGTATACTGGGATAGCCAACACCGAGACAAAGAGTGACGAAAAGAGCGCTATAGTAACCGCCATCGCCTGATCATAGAACAACGCTCCAGCCACTCCACTCAAAAAGATCAAGGGCAGAAAGACCGAACAGGTGGTCAACACCGAACTCAACATCGGGGTAAACACCTCGCCAACAGCCTTGGCGATAGCCTCCTTCAACTCAAAGCCCTCTTCCCACCGCTGCATTATATTATCGATCACAATTATGGAGTTATCCACCATCATTCCCACACCCAGAACCAAACCCGACAACGAGATGATATTAAGCGTGATGCCAAATGCATGGAACGCCAACATCGTCACAATCAACGCCAACGGAATAGTGATGATAATCAAGAGTGGCGAACGGAAATCCTTCATAAAGAAGAATATGATGAAACACGCCAACAACGATCCCATAAGGAGATTGTTCTTTAGATTGTTGATCGAATAGGTCAACAGCTGTGTTTGATCGCGCGTCAAATCGAATTTCACCTCGGGATACTCCTTACGAAGATCCTTCAACAACAGATCAATGCTCTTCTGCAGAGCCTCCATCTTGGCATCGCTCTGCTTGATGATAGCCATCGTAACGGCATTCTCACCATCGCTTCGCACCAGACCATTTCGCTTGGCCGTACGCTCCACAACCTCGCACAACTCATCGAATTTATAGACTCGACCGTTATGGTTAATATAGATATTCTCAATATCCTCCTTGGTCTGGATCGTCGAATCAAAGTGGATATTATAACGATTTACACCATCCTTGATACTCAACGCTCCCAACTGAACATTGTTGCTCGTTATGGCATTCTCCAACAGGTCGACATCCTCGCCCATCGAGGTGAGTTTATCGTAATCTGGGATACACAACAACTCCGAGGTAACGACACCACTAATGTCGACCATCGCAACCTCCTTCTGCTGCTCAATGCGCTTGAGAACAACATCGTTGGCAAATATGCTCAACTGCGAAAATTCACTCCCCGCCTCGGGCAACTTGCCATCGCGAGGCTTCTCGCCATCGCGCAACGTCAAGTTGAGATAAAACGCTGGGATATCCGTCGCACTAGCCTTCATAACCTTCGGCCGCTCCATATCCTCGTTGCTGCTCATCGAGCGATCGATCTTCTCGTTCACCTCGATAAAGATCATATCGATGTTGCTTCCTGGATCGAACGTCATAAAGATCGTTCCTGCATCGCTCTTAGCCTCGCTGGTGATCGACTGCAAACCAACCACCTGAGTAAGCTGATTCTTGAGCGGCTTCAAACTAGCATTTATCTCGCGCACCGACGCTCCAGGATCCGACACCTGAACCGTCATCTGCGGAATATCAATATCGGGCATCAACGAGATCGGCAGATAGTTGATCGAGACAATCCCCAGAACCATCACCGCTATCACACTCATCGTGACTGCAATAGGCCTATCTATTAGGTGCTTTATCATAACCAGACTACTTTGCCTCTAATAGCTTAACACTCGAGCCATCCGAAAGGTTTATATTTCCACTTGTTATGATAATATCATTCTCATCGAGCTGCGACTGCTTCTCGTAGCTTGCTGAGATCACGTGAGAGTCGATATTCGACATCACAACATCGACATACGTCCACACAGCACGATCATCTACATATTTAAATATAACAAAGAAGCCATCACGCGACAAGACTGCATCCTTTGGCACAACATAAGCATTCTCGATCTTGCGACGAATAACCAACTTCACATTCATTCCCTCGATCAACAGCCCATCGCGATTCTTCACCTTGGCTCTAATCTTTATCTGTCCATTGTCATCAATCACAGGGTTGATCTGCGTAACCTCGCCCGAGAAGAATACATCCTCATTGACAAACGTCGACACGACGATCTCCTGACCCTTCGAGATATCTCCAAACTCCGCCTCCAACACATTGAACTCCACATCGAAGTAAGAGTCATTGATCAACGTACAAAAGACCCCTCCATCTGGATTCTGGTAACGCTTCGAATTTTGATTGGCTACACGACCTGCAAATGGAGCATAGAGGTAACAATCTTCCAAACGACGCTTGGCAGTATCGTAATTCTCCTCGGCATTGATATAACCCGACGACACCTTTATATTCATCAATATATCTGCTGGCACCGACAATGTATCGGCCTCATACCCCTGAGCGATCAACTTATCGGCCAAATCCATCTGAGCCTTACGATACGAGAGTTGAGCGCGGCTCAAATTGATCTCTGCATCCTCCGTATTGATAACCCCCAACAGCGCACCTTTCGCCACCTCATCGCCATTATAAACTAATACTTGATCCAATCGCCCTGAAGCCTCAAATCGCAAATCAACCTTCTCTATAGCTCTCAATCGACCATTACACGTGATCTCCTTGTTAAACATCGTTTTGCTCAGCATCATCGTATCCACCAAATTCTCGCGCACAACGGGTGCCGAAGATTTACGATCACTCTTTTCGCTACTTTCGGTCGAAGTAGTGTTGTTAGAACCACAAGCAACAGCGAGTAGCAGCATTGCGATAGGTATGAATCTCTTAATCATAAAATATTATTGTTTTTTCGGGTTTAGGTTTTAGGTTATAAATATTTCAAATATCGACACTATTTCGGACTACTCCACCAGAGCATCAAAATCGGCCGAGATATCTCGATCATTAATAAAATCATAGAGCGAGATCTGCTGCAACTCATAGTAAGCACTCCAGAAGGAACGAAGCTGATTTATGTAGTTAATCTGCGAATCATCCTTATCCTCCAATGCGCTATTGAGGCTCAAAACCGTGATGGTTCCATTCTCAAATCGCTTCTTCGAGATCTCATAACGCTCAGCCGAGATGTCACTCGCCTTCAACGATATATTACACTGCGCCTCCTGATTGTTGAACTGCAACACCTTGATACGAATATTCTGTTCAAACTCACGCTCCGCCTGCTCGATCTCGGTCAATGCCAACTGCTCCTCGGCCTGTGCCATCTTAACATCGCCTCGGCTTGTACCCCAATCATAGATCGGAACACTAAGCGTCAAACCAACAACCTCCTTGTCGCGCATCGCCGCATACGACTCAGCGATCGTAGATCCCGACTGCGTATAACCTAGATTGGCCTTGAAGTCGATCTGAACACCACGATTCGCCTTGGCCTGCGCTACACCCTGCTGGGCAACTACCAGATCCAACTCTTGATCTAGGCGGTGCGATGAGTTCTTATACGCATAGTCCAACACCTTTTCATACTCCAAAACAACATTTGGAACGATACTTGGCGGAATAAGATCCATCTCCGAGATGTTGGCGGCCGAGATACCCAAATATGATTTAAAGTTAAAGATTGCAATCTCCTCGGCCACGCGCGTTGTGTTGATCGACTGGTTAGCATTCAGCATTGCCAACTCCAACTGCATAAGATCAGTCTTGGTGATAGTTCCCAAATCGAAACGTTTAACTGCTATCTCGTATAGATATTTGGTGTCTTGATAATTCGTCAACGCCTTCTTATGGTTATTCTGTGCCGTAAGCACATTAAAGAAGTGGGTTATCGTCGTACTCTTAATAGTCTCCATTGCCGAAAGGTATGTACACTTTGCGATCTCATAACGTCGTGGAGCCAACTCCTTCTGCCACTTCATCGAGTTGTATCCGCGGATTGGCTGGTTATAGATAATCGAGACTGGTGAACCGCTATAGGTCACACGGTCAAAACGAAACTGATCCAAACGAGTCAAATTCGACGACAACGACACGGTACCTCCCGTAGCCACGATCTTCTGATTGACCGACAACGACAGGGTATTCGACAACGTATTATTAGCCACATATGAGATCTCTCCCGTACTAGAGTCCGTAACCGAGACCAACGATCTGTTATAATTTCCGATACTACTCGAAGCATTGAGCGACGGCAACAAATCGGCCTTGTAAGAGCGGTAAGTCCAGTAGGAACTCATGAACGACAACTGAGCCATCAATGCTCGAGGGGAGTTGTCCAATGCGATCTGAATCGCTTGATCCATCGTTAAACTTAACCGAGTAGTTTGTGCCATAGCAGGCATTGCTGCGAGAAAAAAAAGCAGCAATCTGAATCTCGTTTTAATCATTAAAATGTAGGTTGTTTTGGTTATAGCTATAAGGTTCATCTAATAACTTGCATCACTAGATTTACAAATATACTCTTTTTTTTTTGATTCGCACCACATATCAACAAAAAAATGCAAAAAAGAACAAACGCTCTTTTTTGCACCATTACCACTTATCTGCCGTGTTGCAGGCCTTCTCCTACGAAACCTTTTCCAAATAATTAATAATCTAGTTAAGCATTTGACGCAGCCGCACGAGTCGACATCATCGCATTTGCAGCATCAACCTCCTCTTGGCTCGACAAACTAGACAAGTAGTGATCGTAGAGCGAGATTCCCTTCAATGCATCACTCTCCGAACTATATATGTTGTTAAGCTCAACAAACAGATGGCAATTAGCACAATCCGAGATGCCACACTTAACACCATACATCATATCTTTACAACGAGGCAACTCATTGCTGCCCTCCAAAGCGTTCACAATATCGAACAACGTAATGTCTCGTGGGTCACGCGACAAAACAAAACCACGTCCTTTGCCACCAACCTGACTACGCAAAAGACCTACACGAACCAATCGAGTCAACGATGGATTGATCGAACGAGCATTAAAGTTGTATGTCGTAGCCATATCAGATGCTGTCAACATACGCCCTGTCAAATACTCTTTAACCAACAAGATACTTGCGATAATACACAAGCGAGTTGAGGATAATAACATAAATAATTAATTTAAGGAGGGTTCTAATTTTTCATTTTTTACTCCAAAATTTAGGACAAGAACCCGTAACATCCTAAATTGAAGCGTTTATCTGACATCAAAGTTAAATCAAA
>JBCQUH010000015.1:0-36628 GCA_047174185.1 Rikenellaceae bacterium
GTAGTTACACATCTGTTAATCTTTTATTGTGTCAAGTTATTACAAGCCTAATTTATGCACCCTTATATTGGGGTGTGTAACTAATTTATTTACAGATGAAACAGTCACTCTTCCTTTGCGGTTCGATATGCTCTGTTCTGTTGTCTGCACCGATAGTTAGTGCTAAAAATAGTAGTGCCGAGAAGCGTCCAAATATATTGTTCTGTATAGCCGACGACGCTACGTTTGATTACTTCGGAGCGGCAGGCTGTTCGTGGGTCAACACCCCCAATTATGACCGTTTGGCGGCTGAGGGTCTGTTTGTAGCGAACTGTTATACACCAAATGCAAAGTCGGCTCCGTCGAGAGCCTGTGTACTTACGGGGCGAAATTCGTGGCAATTGGGCGCTGCTGGCAACCACATCAACCAATTCCCATCCGATGTAAAGGCCTTTACTGAGGTTCTTAGCGAGAGTGGCTACTCGGTCTTTTTTACGGGTAAGGGTTGCACTCCCTGCAATCCAGGGGTTGTGAATGGTGCGCCGCGAGAGTTGACGGGTAGAGCCTATAATAAACATAAGAGTAAGAAGTTGACCACAGGGATTAGCGCTACGGATTATGCGGCAAATATAGATCAATTCTTCGAGGATCGAGGAGAGGACGATTCGCCATTCTTCTGTTGGTTCGGGAGCAACCAACCACATCGCAAGTATGAGTTTATGTCGGGTGTGACCAAGGGTGGTAAGAGTTTGGATATGATCGACGTGGTGCCACCATATTGGCCAGATACAGACTCTGTGCGCCACGATATGTTGGATTATGCCCTAGAGGTCGAGGAGTGGTATGAAGAGTACCGTGGGCACCTCTTTGCGTGCTATCATCGAGGACGATGTGTCGCGAAAAGAGCGTATCCAACGCTCGTTTTTGTTGCTCGGGCGCGAGCGTGATGATTATGGTAGACCCAATAATGAGGGGTATCCAATTCGAGCCATCTTGCGTGACGATATGTTGTATATCTGGAATTGTAAATCGGATCGCATGCCTGCGGGACCAGGGGTCACGGGCTATGTCGACACCGATGCATCGCCGACCAAGAGTTTGATTCTTGCACAACATAGATTGGGTGATGATCTCTACTATCAATATTCGTTTGCACCGCGTGCCGAGGAGGAGTTGTATCTGTTGTCCAAAGATCCATATTGTATGAATAATCTGGCCTTGCGCTCTGATTATGAATCTGTTAAGAGCGATTTGCGCAGCGAGATGCTGAAGCGACTCAAAGAGCAGGATGATCCTAGAATGTTTGGTAATGGGGATGTGTTCGATAGCTATCCATTTATGAATGATGCTGGTTCGAGAGACTTCTATGAGCGAGTGGTCGATGGTTCGATAACCAACCCTTGGAAGCGGACAGGGTGGGTTTCGCCAAGTGATTATGACCAATATGTAGAGTAGATATAGATATATGCAAATAAAAATATCGAGCAATTCCACCATTGGAACTGCTCGATATTTTAGTTTGTATGCCTCAGCTTGTTACCCCAAGTACGACTTAAGCAACTGGCTGCGGTTGGAGTTGCGCAGACGACGTATCGCCTTCTCCTTGATCTGGCGCACGCGCTCACGTGTGAGGTCGAACTTCTCGCCAATCTCCTCGAGTGTCATCTCCGACGAACCGATGCCGAAGAAGTACTTTATGATGTCGCGCTCACGATCGGTGAGGATCTCCAACGCACGATCAACCTCGGTCGACAACGACTCGTTGAGCAATCCACGATCGGCATTTGGCGAATCGGCATTGACCAATACGTCGAGTAGCGAGTTATCCTCACCATCGGCAAATGGTGCATCTACCGATACATGGCGACCTGCCACACGTAGCGTGTCGACCACCTTGTCGCGAGGTAGCTCCAACTCCGTAGCCAACTCATCCGACGATGGGGCGCGCTCGTGCTCCTGCTCAAATTTAGCCATCGCCTTGTTGATCTTGTTGAGCGATCCCACCTGATTAAGCGGCAGACGTACGATACGCGACTGCTCGGCCAACGCCTGCAGAATCGACTGACGGATCCACCACACAGCATAAGAGATGAACTTAAATCCACGAGTCTCGTCAAACTTCTCGGCCGCCTTGACCAATCCGAGGTTACCCTCGTTAATAAGGTCTGGCAGACTCAACCCCTGATTTTGGTACTGTTTTGCCACCGATACCACAAAACGAAGATTGGCCTTGATGAGTTTCTCCAAAGCATCTTGGTCGCCTTTGCGAATTCGTTGGGCTAGTTCTACCTCCTCCTCTACGGTGATAAGCTCCTCTTTTCCAATCTCTTGAAGGTACTTATCAAGCGATGGACTTTCACGATTCGTGATAGACTTCGTAATTTTTAACTGACGCATCTATTTAATATTTAGATTTATTACTCCTTTTAAAATATATACTCTTCACTATTGAGCATACACGCTGTATGAACCATTACGCATTAAGATGACAAAATGTTTCACGTTGTCGTCTCTTTTTGCATAAATTCTACACTCGTTGTTTGAGTAGTGGCTGATTACGTTAATTTAATACAACAAGAGAACGATATGTAGTGTGCGAATATTATCATGATCCGCAACGATTATTACCACTCGATAGCCTCGCAGCCACTCTGTGTGAGGTATTCGTTGGCCGCGGTAAACTGCTCGGGATCTTTGGCGCGGTGTCGAAACGACAGTGGCGATGGGTGGGCAGCCATCAATATGCAGTTCTCGGTGGGGTCGATCCGCGCACCTTTTTTACGTGCGTAGTTGCCCCAGAGCATATATACAACACCACTGTGATCTTTGGTAACAGCCTCAATTATTGCGTCGGTGAATTGCTCCCATCCCCGTTTCGCATGTGATTCTGGGGTGTGGGCGCGCACGGTCAACACTGCATTTAGTAGCAGTACCCCCTGCTCAGCCCACCGTTCGAGGTTACCGCTCGTGGGGGGAGGAGTGCCCATCTGCGCCTCGATCTCCTTGAACATGTTGCGCAGCGACGGTGGGACGCGCACACCGTCGTTGACCGAGAAGCATAGGCCGTGTGCTTGGTCGACATCGTGATAGGGATCTTGCCCCAATATGACAACCTTAATGCGCTCGATAGGTGATAGTTCGAGTGCTCGAAAGATGAGATGTTGTGGTGGAAATATCTGGTGTTGCTCATACTCCTCGTCGATGAATTGTTGCAGCTGTGCGAAGTATGGTTTGTCGAATTCACCCCTCAAAGCGTCTCGCCAATCTGTGGGTAGTAGATCTATTAGTCTCATGGTGTTAAAATAATGGGTTGCAGATGGTGACAAAGTTATAAAAAAATCATATCTTTGTGGCAATATGGAGGATATAATTTATGATGTAATAGTCGTTGGAGCTGGTGCCGCAGGAATGATGGCAGCTGGAACAGCGGCTCGTAGCGGCAAACGAGTGTTGCTGCTCGAGAAGATGGAGAAGTCGGGACGTAAGGTGCGTATTACGGGTCGCGGCCGTTGTAATGTGACCAATGCACGCCCCCCCGAGGAGTTTGCCGAGCATGTGCGCTCGGGAGCGGAGTTTTTCTCGGTGGCATTTGCCGAGTTCAACAATAAGTCGACCATTCGATTCTTCGAGAAGATGGGGTGTCGATTGATGGTTGAGCGCGGTGATCGTGTCTTTCCCAAGAGTGAGAAGGCGTGGGATGTGGCCAATGCACTGTTGGAGTATTGTGTCGACAATGGGGTTAAGATCCTATACGATACGAGAGTGAGCGAGGTAATGGCTATCGGAGGACGCGCCTATGGCGTTAAGTACTACAATAAGAGGGGGTTTGAGCGTCAGTTCGAGGCACCAAATATTATAATTACGACGGGTGGAATCTCCTACGAGGCGACTGGTTCGTCGGGTGATGGATATGCGTTTGCGGCCGATTTGGGTCATAAGATCGAGTCTATTCGACCATCGCTCACGCCATTGATCTCGAACCACAAGGAGATCTCGCGTCTACAGGGTTTGATGTTGCGCAATTCGCGTGCAAAGTTGGTCATCGATGGCGAGGTGGTGCGTGAGGAGTTTGGCGAGGTTACATTCTCGGATCGAGGAGTCGAGGGTGCTGTGCCGTTGCGCTTGAGTCGCAATGCTGTGGATGCATTGATCGATGGTCACGATGTGAAGTTGGTGTTGGATGTTAAACCTGGAATGGAGGCCGATATATTGCTCGAGCGAATCAAGCGCGATATTGCGGAGATGGAGCCTACTGATATGTTTGGCGATCTATTGCGTCGATTGGTGCCCAAGGCGATGGTTGTGACGCTGTGTGAACAGTTGAATATCTTCTCGCGTGCCTATATTCAGAAGCTCTCGGAGGAGGATTTGGAGCGATTGGTAAATGAACTGAAGAACTTCGAGGTGCCCATCTCGGACTATGCACCGTTTCAGTATGCGATCGTTACGGCTGGTGGCGTGTCGCTAGATGATGTGAATCAATATACTATGGAGTCGTTGAAGATCAAGGGCGTATACTTCGCTGGCGAGGTGCTTGATTTGGATGCCGATACTGGTGGCTACAACCTTCAGATCGCCTTTTCGACAGGTCGATTGGCGGGTCAACTAAAAAAATAGAGTCGTGAATCGCCTTGCCACTCGTCGTCGTCCAATCTCTCGACTACTCGATCGGTTGCGTAGTCGGGTGGTGCGTTTGCGGCATCGTCGTGGCCATGGTGTCCACTCACCATATATATATAGTATAGTGCGCGAGGTCTTTATGCGACGCACACCTATTGTGCATACGTCGCTGGGTGATGATTTGCAGAGGTGTGGTGTGAAAGGTCGTATGGCGGTTGAGTTGCAGAATGTATATGTCCATTGTGGTTATCGTAGCTATGTGATCGATCCGCAGGTGGGCGAGATGGCCGATTTTGTGGTTTGTACCTCTGCGATGACCAACGAACGGATAGATGGCGTTTATGAGGCTGCTGTGGAGCATGGTGCGACTATTGTTGTGGAGCGAGGAGTGGGAACGACGGATCAATTTAGTGGGATTGTTAAGCGCCACCTCTCGACGGTTGTTGATCGGCCGAAGTACATAATAATATTTAATAACCATCTGCCTAAACAGTATTTTCAATTATAAATGCGAAGCGTGTGATTAATACGTTATTTTAAACCCCAACTCTGCAAAGAGGAATAATATTATTTTGCATTATGAACGTATATACAAAAAAGGGTGACGCAGGTGCAACATCACTGATCGGTGGTGAGCGAGTGATGAAGAGTGACGATCGAGTCGAGGCCTATGGCACCATCGACGAGTTGACCGCCTTTGTGGGGCTGTTGAGCGATAAGATGAGGGGTGATGACCGTGTGGCGGAGTTTAGTGCAGAGTTGGATCGTATCAACTCGGTGTTGATGAATGTGGAGGCTCATTTGGCTGCTGGCAGCCAGTTGCAGTATCCGCTTCCCGAGATTGACGCAGAGGATGTCGAGTTGTTGGAGCGACGCATTGACGAGATGCAGTCGGAGTTGTCAGCGCTCACAAAGTTTACGATCCCTGGGGGGTGTGAGCTAAATTCGTTGAGCCATGTGTGCCGAACGGTGTGTCGACGAGGCGAGCGACGCATAGCAGTTGTTGCGGCAGGTTATGCACTCGATGCCAATGTTCTGCGATATGTAAATCGACTATCGGATTACCTCTATCTGTTGGGTCGCACGCTTAGCGCACGATGTGGAGTTGCCGAGGTTTTGTGGGTGCCAAAGGTTGAAAAATAATGCAAAAAAGTTTTTGAGATCTCGAAATTTTTTATAAATTTGCGAAATGATTGTTGTGAAACCCACTAAACTACAAATTTAGATAAAATGTATTGGACACTAGAATTGGCATCTAAGTTGGAGGACGCTCCATGGCCTGCGACAAAAGAGGAACTTATTGATTATGCGATCCGTTCGGGCGCACCACTTGAAGTGCTTGAGAATCTGCAAGATATCGAGGATGAGGGTGAGGTTTATGAATCGGTAGAGGATATATGGCCCGATTATCCATCGAAGGATGATTTCTTCTTCAACGAAGAGGAGTATTAGGGTATAGCAGATAAATGGGGTGCATCTTTCATTGCAGTGATGAAGGGTGCACTTTTTTTATAATTTGGCGGTGGAGATACGATTAAATAAATTTATTAGCGATTCGGGTTTCTGCTCGCGTCGCGAGGCCGACCGATTTATCGAGTCGGGTGCGGTGCGAGTTAATGGTCGCGTGGCACAGATGGGGGTCAAGGTTACCTCCTATGATGATGTGCGTGTCAATGGCTCGGTGATCGAGGCGACGCAGGGGCAGCAGCGTATCTATATCGCACTGAACAAACCTGTGGGTATTGTCTCGACGACCGACCCTGCGGAGCGCGATAATATCGTCGATTTTGTCAACTATCCAGCGCGTATCTTCAACATCGGCCGATTGGATAAACCATCGGAGGGTTTGATCCTGCTTACCAACGACGGAAATATTGTAAATAAGATTTTGCGTGCGGCCAATAACCACGACAAGGAGTATGAGGTGAGGGTTGATCGGCCGATTACTGCGGATTTCCTCAAACGTATGGCAGGCGGCGTTCCGATTCTGGGGACGGTGACCAAGCGGTGTCGTATCAAGCAGGAGGGTGTGTGTGATTTCCGCATTGTGTTGACGCAGGGTTTAAATCGTCAAATTAGGCGTATGTGTGAGTATTTGGGCTATGAGGTTGTGAAGCTCAGGCGTACACGTATTATGAATATCTCGTTGGGGCGACTGCCTATTGGCCATTGGCGGTTGTTGAGCGATAGCGAGATCGATGTGCTCAACAAGAGTTTGGAGGGTTCTGATGCCAGCGAGGAGGCCTCGGCTGGGGCAGGGGCTGGCAAGCGAACCGTCTCGAAGTCGAAGCCTAGCGGCAGCCCGAAGTCTAAACTAAAGTCGGATTCAAATCCAAACTCAAAACAGCGCGCAGCCTCGCCATCGAAACGTCCCGATGCTAAGGGCGGAGGTGCGAGACGAAGTGGTGGTGCGAGAGATAGCCGCAGTGGCCGAGGTGGCGGCGGTCGAAATAGTCGTAGATAGAGGATAGAGCCTGTATCGTGTAGAGTGGCAAAACTTTTGCATGGTTAAGCAGAGGTGCATGTCGCACCGAGTAACCAAAAAACTCTACGATTATGAAACGTACTACACTACTTCTTACCCTGTTGCTCTTGTGTGTGTTGAGCTATGGTGTGATTGGCAAAAAGGGCGAGAGCACATCGCCAGCTCAGGAGCCACGCGAGATTAGACAACAGCGTCGTGCAGCGCGTCAAGCTGCTATGGAGCGCGAGATAGACTCTCTGGTCGAGGCTCGAGCATTTCAATTTAATCCTCAAACCATGACGATGGAGCCTACGGGGCGTATGACCATCTTATCGAATCCCAATTTTGAGTTGTGTGTGGTCGATGGTATGGCCGATATATTTTTGCCCGTGGTCAAGGGTATCGCGCCGCCATATCGCCATGCGATAATCAATGCCACCATTTCGCTGCCTAATAACTACACTTCGGTGCGCACTGACAATGGGTGGCATATCGAGTTTTCGTCGTCGTTGTATAGCGCTACGAGTTACAATTTTGTGATGGATGTGAACTCGAAATTTGGGACAATAACCCTTCTGTTGGAGAATCCATGGTACAATACTATGAGCTATTCAGGCTCTATTACGCGAATCTTCTAACAATATAAGAGGCTCTTTTTTGAGGTGCAAAAACTTGATAATGCGAAAAAAAAATTATATATTTGTGAAAATGGATTATTTAAAAAACATCTAAAACACGCAAATTTATGGTTAAAATTACAAAAGAGGCAGCTCTGCGCTACCATTCAGAGGGGAAACCTGGTAAAATCGAAGTAGTACCAACAAAACCATATAGCACGCAGACAGATCTGTCGCTAGCTTATTCGCCTGGAGTGGCGGAGCCGTGTTTGGAGATTGAGAGTAATCCACAGGATGCATATAAATATACGGCCAAGGGAAACCTTGTGGCGGTGATCTCGAATGGTACTGCGGTGTTGGGATTGGGTAATATCGGTGCGTTGGCAGGAAAACCTGTTATGGAGGGTAAGGGTCTGCTGTTTAAGATATATGCAGGTATCGATGTCTTTGATATTGAGGTCGATGAGGAGGATCCTGAGAAGTTTATAGCGGCTGTTAAGGCTATCGCTCCAAGTTTTGGAGGTATCAATCTCGAAGATATTAAAGCCCCCGAGTGTTTCGAAATCGAGCGTAGGTTGAAAGAGGAGCTGGATATCCCAGTGATGCACGACGACCAGCATGGTACGGCTATTATCTCGTCGGCAGGTCTTGTCAATGCATTGGAGATCTTGGGTAAGAATATTGGGGAGGTGAAGATCGTGGTCAATGGAGCTGGTGCATCGGCTATCTCGTGTACGTCGTTGTATGTGGCGTTGGGTGCGCGTTTGGAGAATATCGTGATGCTCGATTCAAAGGGTGTTATTCGCAAGGATCGTGAGGGGTTGTCGGGTACGAAGTTGAGGTTTGCGACGGCACGTACCGATATTAATACACTGGGCGAGGCGATTTGTGGAGCCGATGTGTTTTTGGGGTTGTCCAAAGGAAATGTGTTGAGTCAAGATATGGTTCGCAGTATGGCTGCTAACCCTATAGTATTTGCGTTGGCAAATCCTACTCCTGAGATTTCGTATGAGGATGCAACGAGTTCGCGCCCCGACGTTATGATGTCGACAGGTCGTTCGGATTATCCTAACCAGATCAATAATGTTATTGGATTCCCATATATCTTCCGCGGTGCGTTGGATACCCACGCTACGACGATCAATGAGGAGATGAAGTTGGCGGCCGTTAAGGCTATTGCGTCGTTGGCGAAGCAGCCAGTGCCCGATGTGGTTAATCAGGCCTATCATGTCAATAATTTGGTATTTGGACGCGAGTATTTTATCCCAAAACCTGTTGATCCACGATTGATTACCGAGGTGTCGATCGCTGTGGCTAAGGCTGCTATGGAGTCGGGTGTGGCGCGTCACGAGATCACGGATTGGGATGAGTATCGCGACCATCTGAAGTTGATGATGGGTCAGGAGTCGCTGCTCACACGTCAGTTGTATGAGACAGCTCGTAGCAATCCGCAGCGTGTGGTCTTTGCCGAGGGTATCCATCCCAATATGTTGAAGGCTGCGGTGATGGCCAAGGCAGAGAGAATTTGTTACCCTATATTGTTGGGTAATAGTGAGAAGATCAAGAAGTTGGCGGCCGATTTGGATTTGAGTTTGGATGGTATCGAGTTGATTAACCACCGCGAGGACGAGGCGGCTGATAGTCGCGAAAGATATGCTCGCATATTGGCCGAGAAGCGCGCGCGTGAGGGAGCTAATTTCCAAGAGGCCAATGACAAGATGTTTGAGCGTAACTACTTCGGAATGATGATGGTCGAGACGGGTGATGCCGATGCCTTCATTACGGGAGTCTATACGCGATATACAAATACTATTCAGGTAGCCAAGGATGTGATTGGAATCCGCCCAGGGTATGACCACTTTGGGGCGATGCACATTATCAATTCGAAACGCGGAACATTATTTGTGGCCGATACACTGATTAACCGCCATCCAGATACCAATACGCTGATAGATATTGCGCGTCTGTCGAATGAGACGGTGCAGTTCTTCAACCACAAGCCTGTGATGGCGATGTTGTCGTACTCGAACTTCGGTTCGGACAAGGAGGGTAGTCCAGCGTTGGTGCACAAGGCTGTGGAGTATATGCAGGAGAACTATCCAGATTTGCCGATCGATGGCGAGATGCAGGTTAACTTCGCTTTGAACCGCGATCTACGCGACAAGAACTATCCGTTTACGCGTCTTAAGGATCAGGATGTCAACACGTTGGTGTTCCCTAACTTGAGTTCTGCTAACTCGGCCTATAAGTTGATCCAGTCGTTGAGCGATTGCGAGGTTATTGGCCCAATCCAGATGGGATTGAACAAGCCAATCCACTTTACCGATATCGAGAGTCCAGTGCGCGATATTATCAACATCACGGCCGTTGCGGTTATTGATGCTATTGTCGATAAGAAGAAGAAAAATATATAGGTTGGGTTATTACCCATTTAATAGATGAATAAAACTCTAATTTCAACAGCAACAATCACAATAGGGATTGTTGCTGTTGTGTTCTCGGCCTCGGCAGCTGAGAGGGCGAAGCCTGTTCGCCCCAATGTTGTTATTATTTATGCCGATGATCTTGGGTATGGCGACCTATCGTGTTATAACCCAGAGGGTAAGATCTCAACGCCTAATATCGATGCTCTGGCAGAACGTGGTGTCCGTTTTACCGATGCACACTCTGCTAGTTCGATCTCGGGCCCTAGTCGCTATTCAATTATCACGGGGCAATATTCGTGGCGCACGGATGTCAAGCGGGGGAATCCCCCTTCGGGTAAGGATCTGTGGGTGTCGCCCGATAGAGTTACTATCGCTTCTTTGTTGGATAACGAGGGGTACAATACGGCCGCTATTGGCAAGTGGGGTTTGGGTGCTAATTATAGTGCTGCCGCACGCCCTGGGCGCACGGGTTACGACTTTAGCCCCGAGGCTATTGACTATTCGAAGCCTATTCCATCGGCTCAAGCGATTGGGTTTGATTATGAGGCACTACATCGATGGTTTGGTACGGGTGGTTTTCGCAAGGTATATACCCATACTCTCTGTGATGGTAGCGAGGTGAAGTATAGTGATGGCGCACGCTGGTATTTCGAGAATAGCATGAGCCGCGATGGAGACCCACAATTTGAGAAGTTTGATATGGAGGAGGCGCAGATCTATTATATAGATAAGGCGGTGGAGTATATCAACGTAGCTAGCGGCAGGGGGCGTAATAAGAGTTTTAATTTGGATAGAGGCAAGCCATTCTTCTTGTATTACGCGCCACATATTCCGCACTATCCACATGTGCCATCGGATCAATTTGAAGGTAAATCAGAGGTGGGTATATATGGTGATTTTATTATGCAGCTTGATTGGGCTGTGGGGCGTATTGTCGAGGCACTCGAAGAGAGGAAGCAGCTCGATAATACGATTATAATCTTCGCCTCGGATAATGGGCCAGAGAAGCAGACCTATGATTATATCGAAAAGTATGACCATCGATCGATGGGTGATTTTCGAGGTGTTAAACGAGATTTATATCAGGGAGGGCATACCACGCCACTTATTGTGAGTTATCCGCAGTCGTCGAACAGAGGTAGAGTTAGTGATCGGTTGATCTCGCAGAGCGATATTTTTGCTACGCTTGCCGATTTGATGGATATAGAGTATGACAATCAGGAGTGTGCCGAAGATAGCTTTAGTTTTGCCGATGAGATACTCGACGGTTATTTGGTCGAGAATCGTCGTGAGATAGCAATTCATCATAGTTCGGATGGTAAACTTGCACTTCGTTCGGGTGACTGGGTGTTGATTAATGCAACAAACGGCAGTTCGACGCTAGAGCCTGAGTGGTTTCGTCAGAGTATAGGAGCCGAGAATCTTGGCCTAGAGTGTGAGTTGTTTAACCTTAGGGACGATCCGCAACAGACGAAGAATCTTGTTCGAGATTATCCAGATAAAGTCTCGGATCTTAGAGCTGAGTTGAAAGGTTATGTGTCGGCAGGGCGAACAGTATTTAACGATTAATAATATCGGATAGTTTTTGTATGAAGAGAGAAAATGTTTTTTTATTGATATACTCTATGGTTGTAGTGGCGAGTGCTAATGCACAGCCGACAAATTTGCGAGTGGATTATATCCGAACGCCTGAGCAGACGACCATAAATAGTGATCAGCCGATCTTTAGTTGGCAGATAGATCCAGCGGCTCGGTCGCAGAGTGGTTATGAGATTGTGGTCTCGAGCAGCGAGGCGTGTCGCAAGGGCGATGTGTGGAGTAGTGGGGTGGTGCGCAGTGACAATTCGTGTGCGGTGGTCTATGGCGGAGATGCTCTCGAGCCGCAGCAGAGCTACTATTGGAGGGTGCGCAGTTGGGACGAGCGTAATAAAAAGAGTAGTTACTCGGCAGTGCAGAGCTTCACGATGGCCTCGGCTGCGCAACAGGAGCAGAGTGTGGTTACGGCCAACCCTCTGTTGCGACGCGATGATGTGCCAGTTGCGATGAAGTCGGTTGGCGTGGGGGAGTATCAATTCGACTTTGGCCGTGCGGCATTTGGAACTCTGCGATTTGAATTGACCTCTAGTTGCGATACGACACTTAGGATAAGAGTGGGCGAGCAACTCACAGCCGAGGGGTTGATTGAGCGTAAGCCCAAGGGTTCGATCCGCTACCAAGAGCGAGTGGTCGAGGTCAAGCGAGGGGAGTCGTTGTATGATGTGATATTTGGAGTCGATCGTCGAAACACGGGGGCGATGGCGATCCCTGTGCCCGAAGAGTGGGGTGTGATTATGCCATTTCGATATGTCGAGGTGTGTGGTATTGGCGAGGCGGATGTGGCTAATATTCGCCTCATGCGCGATGTTATGTATGGTTATCGCGAGTCGTTGGGCAGTTTTAGTTCATCGAATGAGTTGTTGGATAGCATCTGGGAGATATGTCGATATACCATCGAGGCGACCGATTTCTTGGGCTACTACATAGATGGCGATCGCGAACGTATCCCCTACGAGGCCGATGCCTATATCAACCAGTTAGGGCACTACTGCATAGACTCGGAGTATGCGATCGGTAAGCGTACGTTGGAGTACTTCATGTCGCATGCTACGTGGCCTACAGAGTGGTTGTTGCATACGATTTTGATCGCTTATCAAGATTATATCTATACGGGCGATTGCCGTTTGATCGATCAATACTACGACAAACTCAAGGCGAAGAGTCTATATGAGTTGGCACGCGAGGATGGTCTGATAAATGCAAAGAGCAAGAGCGTTACGCCCGAGTATCTGCTCAAGATAGGCTTTGAACCAGGGGCTAAACGTATGAGCGATATTGTCGATTGGCCTATGGCGGCATTCACCAAAGGGGTGCAAGAGATGGGTGAGCGCGATGGACATGTGATGGTGGAGATAAATACGGTGGTCAACTCTTTCCACTATCAAGCGTTGGTATATATGGCTGAGATGGCGAAGGTGTTGGGACGTGACGATGATAGTGAGATGTTTGCATCGAGAGCCGCTCACGTCAAGCAGTCGATCAACGAGAAGTTGTTTGATCCTAAACGTGGGGTCTATATCGACGGTGAGGGGACAGATCACTCGTCGCTGCATAGCAATATGTTTGCTTTGGCCTTTGGAATAGTCGAGGAGCAGAATGTGGAGAGCGTCGTTGAGTTTGTCAAATCGCGAGGGATGGCGTGTAGTGTCTATGGTGCGCAATATCTATTCGAGGCTCTATATAGCGCAGGAGAGGGGCAGTATGCTCTAGATTTGATGACCAACCGAAGCGACCGTGGATGGTATAATATGATCCGCGTGGGGTCGACAATGACGCTCGAGGGTTGGGATATAAAGTACAAGGGTAATCTCGATTGGAACCATGCATGGGGTGCTGCACCAGCCAATTTGATCCCTCGTCAAATGTGGGGTGTTAGACCAACGTCGGCAGGGTATCGGAGTGCTGTCATTAGGCCGCAATTGGCCGATTTGGAGTATAGCGAGATCGCGGTTCCAACACTTCAAGGGGTGATCAAAGGTCGTTATACCAAAGATGGTGACGCGAAGCGATATGTTGTAGATGTGCCCGCCAATATGAGTGTTGTGTTTGAAAGTGTGGATTCATCAGCAACGATAACTCTTAATGGAGTGGCTGTCGTAGCAGATAGTGTGGAACTTGTTGTGGGTGAGAATATTATAGTTGTGAAGTAGAAAAAATTACAATGACGAACAAGGAGTTAATGCGAGAGGCTATTCGTCTCTCGATAGAGAATGTAAAGAGCGGTGGTGGCCCATTCGGAGCTGTTGTGGCTCGTGATGGTCATATTGTGGCCATAGGTGTAAACCGTGTCACGGCCAACAACGATCCAACGGCTCATGCCGAGGTTAGCGCCATACGTGCAGCGTGTGAGACGTTGGGGCGATTTACGCTCGATGATTGCGAGATATTTACCTCGTGCGAACCCTGCCCGATGTGTCTGGGGGCGATCTATTGGGCGCGTATCGGCCATATCTATTATGGCAACAATAAAACGGATGCCAAGGAGATCGGCTTCGACGACTCGTTTATCTATGATGAGATCGCTCTTCGCCCCGAGGATCGACACCTCACAAGCCAAGTTCTGTTGTCGCAAGAGGCGATAGAGGCCTTCAGCCTATGGCGCGAGAGCGAGGATCGAGTGGAGTATTAGAGCTATACTATATATATGTTAAAGCGGGCTATCCCTAACGTTTCAGTTGGATAGCCCGCTTTGTATTTAATTCAAAATATCTCTACTTTCGCAGAATGTTGATGTAGAATGCGCCGCAGATTGGGTTGTCGTTCTTGTCGTAGAATACACCTTCGACAGTGGTAAGCCCCTTCTCTAGGTGTATGTCAAACTTCGCAACCTTATCCGCAGGCTGAGTGATGATTGTCTTGTCGTAATCACCCAAGATCAACTGCGCCTTAGCGATTGGTTTGGCAGCCAACGATGGGTCTACGGGATCCATGTAGATGTTGTCACCTGGACGGGTCAATTTCTCGTCGTAACCCGTCAAGGCCAATCCCGAGTCGAACTGCCATCTGCTGATGCTCACCTCGTAGTCACCCTCTTGGTCGACATAGATGTTGTGGTAACCTCTCTCCTGACCCATGAATAGGCGATATTGGTTGTCGCAATACCCTCCATTCCAATCACACGACGATAGCTCTACTGGGTTCGATACCTCCGATCCAACGATGATCACACGATCCTTCTTGTACAACTCACTAGCCTCCTCATACCACTTGTCATAGTGCTTATTCATTGCCGCTACGACCTCGGGGAACTCTGCCGCTACGTTGTTGCTCTGGTATGGATCTTTGCTAACATCAAACAACTTATTTGGGGCGATCAAACGCCACTTATTCCACATCACAGCGGTGTTGTCCCATTTGCCATCCTTTTGCTTGTAACGATAGTGCACAACCTCCATGCGATCATCCAATTTCGCATCTCTGTCGGTTAGAATCTCCTTCAAGCTAACTCCATCTACATTTGGTGTAACGTTCAAGTCGCACAAATCGACAAGCGATGGGAGGATATCCTGTATAACCGTCAACTGATCGACATCCTCGCCATGCAACAATCCACCCTCTGGCCAACGGATAAAACATGGTGAGCGGTGTCCACCCTCGTAGACGCTACACTTCTGCCCCTGCATACCTGCATTATATAGGTTCATCGCCAATGTGTTCTGTGTACCGTTGTCCGACGTATAGACAATAATGGTATTATCCTTCAAATCGTTCTCGATAAGGAATTTGTCGAGCTTAGCCAAGTTCTCGTCCAAATTGACAATCATTCCAAAGAAGTTCGCTGGGATCTGCTTGCCCTCGTACTCGCCAATCTCGTTGTAAGCCTCGGCATACTTTGGATCGACATACTCTGGGGCATGAGGGGTGTTGGATGCTAGGTAGGTGAACGATGGGCGACCCTCCTCCTTGCACTTTTTCATCCACTCCATAGCCTCCTCGAAGAATATATCTGCACAATACCCCTCGGTCTCCACGATCTCGTCGTTGAGACGAAGTTTTGGGTCGAAGTAGCTATTGTGATAGAAATCAGGTAGTGACGAGATACCCCATCCTGGGTAGTGCAACGATACCTCGAATCCGCGATCGTGTGGGCGATATGGGTAGCTATCTCCCATGTGCCACTTTCCGAAGTGTCCCGTAGCGTATCCAGCCTCCTTGAAGAATTGTGGCATCATCGGAAGATCGATGTCGGGCATCGACCTACCCTCGCAAACAGCCGTACAGCCATTGCGCATAGCATCTACTCCAGTCATGAGCTGTCCGCGAGTAGGCGACGACATAGGTGCAACGTGGAAATCGGTCAGACGAACGCTCTCGTCATGAAGTTTGTCCATGTTGGGTGTCTTGATGACAGGGTTGCCATGGATCGAAAAATCGCCATACCCTTGATCGTCAACAAGTATGACCAATACGTTGGGCATCTGAGTAGTTGCCTCTGTTGAGCTACACGATACAGCAGCGCTTGCGCCTGCTGCTGCACCAAGCATCAGTAGTGAGTTCTTGTTTAGCATAATATTTTAGGTTTGTAGTGTTTTACACTGCAAGGTATGCATTTTTTTACATTGATACAACTTATTTATAGATAAATCGTCGCACCTACATCGAGAGAGACTCTCTTTGTGGGTGCGATAATTTGTCGTAATATCCTTATATCTAGATTAGATTAAGATCTTTTTTGATGCTCTCGATCTTACCATCCAACTCGGCCAACACCTCGTCGTACTTCTCGACACAGCAAAGCGGTGCCTTAACGCCAAAGTAGAACTTGATCTTAGGCTCTGTTCCCGATGGACGAACCGACACAATAGTGCCATCGGCCGTGAACCACTGCAACACGTTGCTCGAATCCTCGTTGATCTTGGTTACCACGCCAGTTGTTAGATCCGTAGTCTCGAGTGTTTTGTAGTCGTTGATCTTCACAACCTGCGAACCGAGGATAGATGTAGGTGGGGTAGTGCGCATATCAACCATCATCTTCTGGATAAGCTCAGCGCCCTCCTTGCCCTTGCGTACTACAGAGACCAACCCCTCGCGGTAGAGACCATACTTAACATACAACTGCTGCAACCACTCATAAAGTGTGATGCCCATCGTATCGCGACTCCATGCCGCAGCCTCAGCCGCCAATGCACAAGCCGAAACAGCATCCTTATCACGAACAGAATCACCTGCTAGGTAACCGAAGCTCTCCTCGCCACCACCGATGTACTTGCTGATTCCCTCCTGCTCTTTGATGATACGAGCGATATACTTAAATCCTGTGAGGCAGTCGTAGCACTTCACACCGAAGTTCTCTGCCACGGCATTGGCCATAAGCGATGTCACGATCGTCTTTACCACAAATTGGTTGCCGTCGATCTTGCCCAACTCCGCCCAACGCGTAAGCTGGTAGCTAAGCAACAACACCAATGTCTGATTTCCATTCAACAACACATACTCGCCATTCTGCTGACGAAGAGCCATTCCAACGCGGTCGGCATCGGGGTCTGTAGCCAATACAATATCGGCACACCTCTCAGCTGCCAAATCAATGGCCATCTTCATCGTCTTGCGCTCCTCGGGATTTGGTGACTCCACAGTTGGGAAGTTTCCGTCGACTACAGCCTGCTGGGGAACCAACTCTACATTCTCAAATCCATATAGCTTCAATGCACGAGGAACAAGGTCTACTCCCGACCCGTGGATAGGGGTGTAGATGATCTTCATATCCTTGAACTTCTCGACCGAATTAGGCGACAATGACAACCCCTTTATCATATTAAGGTATACATCGTCAAATTTGGTATCCAAGATCTCGATATTCTCACCATTCTTGCCCGTAAGCACCATGTCGACACTCGTGATCTTGACCACCTCCTCGATGATCTTCTTGTCGTGTGGCTCGGTCACCTGAGCACCATCACCCCAGTAGGCCTTGTAGCCATTATACTCCTTAGGGTTGTGTGATGCAGTGACAACAACTCCCGACTGGCACCCCAACTCGCGGATGGCAAACGAAAGCTCAGGCGTAGGGCGTAGAGCGTCAAACAGGTAGACCGTGAAGCCGTTAGAGGCGAAGATGTCGGCCGTGCGCTCGGCAAATAGACGTGAATTGTTGCGGCTGTCGTGAGCTACAGCAACGCTGATATCACCCTCTATATTCTGCTTTAAATAATTGGCAAGTCCCTGTGTAGCAGCACCTACCGTATAAATATTCATGCGATTAGATCCCACGCCCATGATTCCGCGTAGACCTCCAGTACCAAACTCCAAATCTTTGTAGAACGACTCAACAAGCTCTGTCATATCGTTGGCCATCATCTCCTTGATCTGGCTCTTTGTTGTCTCGTCATAGGCTCCATCCAACCACTGTTGTGCCTTGGCAATTACATTTTTCTCCAATTCATTGTTCATAATTATTTGTTTAAAAAAATTAATATATTTTATAAAATCACCTCAAAAATAGCTATAACCTACTCTGAATACACTCTGGGGCAGTTATAAGTTTTGCTTATATCTCAGGGTTCAATTATCACTAAAATCAAAGGCAAAAGTAAGCATTTTTTTTTAAATATTATCAATCAACAAGTTAAATATATTGAATAAAAAAAAACTCATAATACTGTAGTAAAAAAAAATGAAAATACAATAGCAAACACATTTTTTTTTCGGGAAAAATATCTCCAACTTTGTACTCCAGTCGGGAGCGAATTTTCACCTTGAAAAGAGGTGGTGCGAGAGGGGCGCGAGGTTCTGGAAAGAGGGGGTGGCGAGTGGTGCAAATATACAAATAATTTCTTATATATACTAATGTTACAAGGTAGGCCAAAATATGACCAGCGATGGGTAGATTGTCTTGACCGTCTGCGTGCTCAAACAACCGAGGATGAGTTCGTCAGATGGATTAAACCAATCAAGGCTTTGGGCTACGATGGAGCACAATTGCGTCTGGGGGTGCCCAATAAAGGGTATGCAGACCATATTGATAGTAAGTATATGGAGATCTTGCAACCCGTTATACGTGAGGTATATGGCGAGCAAACACGTATCTATTATGCAGTGCCAGCGGCCAAAACAACGGCTGCCGACACCACTATTAGTAGCAGCTCGACAAAGAGCACGGCGGCGAATTCATATTCGACTCCAACCACTACGGCCGATATCAAAAACCCATTCGTTATACCAGGGCTTAAGAGGTTGAATATCGATCCCAATTTGAACTCTCAATATACCTTCGAAAACTTTATCGAGGGGGATTGTAATAGACTCTCGAGATCGGCAGGTCTCTCGGTCGCTAACTCGCCTGGAAATAACCCCTTTAACCCACTATATATATATGGTAATTCGGGGTTGGGCAAGACCCATGTTGTGCAGGCTATCGGTAACCAGATTTGTGAGACACATCCCCACCTTCAGGTGCTGTATGTATCGATGAATAAGTTTCAGGCGCAGTTTCAAATTGCGGTGAAAAATGGTGAGTTGCCAGACTTCATCCACTTCTATCAAACGGTCGATGTTTTGATCATTGATGATATTCAGGAGCTTACGGGAAATAAGGCTGGAACGCAGAATGCATTTTTCAATATTTTTAACCACCTGCAGCTTTTGGGCAAGCAGATTGTCTTGACATCGGATAAATCGCCTGTGGAGTTGAAGGATCTCGAAGAGCGTCTGCTGACCCGTTTCAAATGGGGATTCGCATCGCAGTTAGAGCCTCCAGGTTACGATACCAAGGTGAAGATTATCGAGAGCAAGGCGAAGATGTTGGGGACAACCCTTCCTGCGGATGTGGTGGATTATCTGGCCAACAACATTATGTCGAATGTGCGCGAGATCGAGGGTGCACTCTCGGCAATCGTGGCCAATGCTAAATTTTTGGGACGACGTATCACCGTGTCGTTGGCGCGTGAGATATTAAAGTCGTATGTGAAGTTTAACAATCGCGAGATCAATATCGATCAGATTATTGGTGCGGTGTGTGACCACTTCTCGATTACACCCGAGGCTTTGAACTCGAAGCGTCGTACGGCAGATGTTGCTCAGGCTCGTCAGATTGTGATGTATCTGGCTAAGCAGCACACCAAGATGGCTCTCTCGTCGATCGGATTGGCGGTTGGAGGTCGCAACCACTCGACGGTGCTCTATTCGTTTAAGGCGGTGTCCAACTTGATGGAGACCGACAAGCAGATGAAGGCGGTGATTGAGAAGTTGACCAAAGAGATATTTTTGTAGTAAGAGCGAGTTCGTTTTTCGAACTGTTAAAGGATAGGGGAGTGTTGAGACTCCCCATTTTTGTATTAATATATTATCGTTAGTTATGGATCAGCCCAAGATTGAGCGATTGCTGCGTTTGATGAAGATGTTGACGGCCAATACGACCTATAGTGTCGATGATTTGGCGCAGCGTCTCGATATGTCGCGTCGTACGATCTATCGTTATATCGACACTTTTCGTGAGGCTGGTTTTGTGATAAAACGCGAGGGTGATTGTATTCGACTAGACAAGGAATCACCTCATTTCAAGGATATTACCCAGCTGATGCACTTTACCGAAGAGGAGGCAATTATCCTGCGTCGTTCGATCGAGAGCATCGATGATACGACGCTGTTGAAGGGCGATCTGAAGCGCAAACTCTATTCGGTCTACGACAATGGCGTGTTGTCTCCAGGGCGAGTCTCGGGGCGCAATTCGAGCAATATCCACCGCTTGACGGAGGCTATCACCCAGCGAGAACAGGTGGTGCTGAAGGGGTATAAATCGGCTCACGGCAGTGTGGTTCGCGATCGTCGTGTCGAGCCATTTGCCTTCACGGCTGGCCATGTGCAGGTGTGGTGCTACGATCTGGAGGATGGGAATAATAAGCTGTTTAAGAGTTCGCGCATTGGCGAGGTGGAGCAGTTGGGTGTGGAGTGGGAGTGCGAGGAGCTGCACCGAGAGGGCTTTATCGATATCTTTAGGATGAATGGTCAGCAGCCGATCGAGGTCTGTTTGGAGTTGGGTATTTTGTCGTACAATCTGTTGATCGAGGAGTATCCGTTGGCGGAGCGCGATCTTCGTAGCGCGGGTGATGGAGTATGGCGCTTGACGACCAAAGTGGCTAATTATGTGGGGGTTGGACGTTTTGTAATAGGGTTGATAGATGATATTAAGATCGTCGATTCACCAGGTCTGAACCAATATCTTCGCACATTTGTCTCAAAAATTGAGTAAATTATTTTGGTGTGTCATAAGTTGTCACACGCATATGCTTCCTTTGTATTATCAAACCTCACGATATGGGGGTGATAATAGTTTAACTTTTAAAATATTATAGTTATGGGAAAAGCGTATAAATTGCAGTGTAGAGTCTGCGGTGCGGAGTTTATTCATAGCAGCGACAGCGGCTATGGAGTTATGCCAACGTGTGTTGGTTGTGGCGAACAGAGTGAGTCGCCCAAGATGGTTAAGTGCCCTGGATGCCAACATCGAGTGAGCGTTTCGTCGGAGGAGTTTCGAAGTCAGATTGTCGAAGAGTGTGTTTGGGGCTGAAAAAGTGGGTCGAAGATGGTAATTGTTGAGAAAAAATTACTATCTTTGGCTTTAGGTATGTTTTAGAATTAATTAGCAAAAAATAAAATTATATATATGGCAACAAAACCAGAAGTTAATAGTGATAAGCTTAAGGTGCTTAACGCTGTTATGGAGAAGATAGAGAAGGATTTTGGCAAGGGATCGATCATGAGAATGAACTCTGCCGAGGTGGCAAATGTCCCTGTAATCTCTTCGGGATCAGTTACTTTGGATGTAGCGCTCGGAGTGGGTGGTTACCCCAAGGGACGTGTTATCGAGATCTATGGCCCTGAGTCATCGGGTAAGACAACGTTGGCGATTCATGCAATTGCCGAGGCGCAGAAGGAGGGAGGCATCGCAGCATTTATCGATGCTGAGCACGCCTTTGACAGCTATTACGCTCAGAAGTTGGGCGTGGATGTCGATAATTTGTTGATCTCGCAGCCCGACAATGGTGAGCAGGCGTTGGAGATTGCCGACTCATTGATCCGTTCGAGCGCTATTGATATTGTTGTTATCGACTCGGTTGCAGCGTTGACACCAAAGGCCGAGATCGAGGGTGAGATGGGCGATTCGAAGATGGGATTGCAGGCTCGATTGATGTCGCAGGCGTTGCGTAAGTTGACCGCTAGCATCGCTAAGAGTGGTACGGTTTGTATCTTTATCAACCAGTTGCGCGACAAGATTGGCGTGGTTTATGGTAATCCAGAGACGACTACGGGAGGTAATGCGTTGAAGTTTTATGCGAGTGTGCGTATTGATATTCGTCGTGTGTCGGTGATCAAAGATGGTGAGAATCAGATAGGTACTCGTACTCGAGTTAAGGTTATTAAGAATAAAGTTGCGCCACCATTCAAGCGCGCTGAGTTTGATATTATGTTTGGCGAGGGAATTTCGAAGATCGGTGAGATCATCGATTTGGGTGTGGACTATGGCGTGTTGAAGAAGGCTGGATCGTGGTATTCGTATGGTGATACGAAGATTGGTCAGGGTCGTGATTCGGTCAAGGCGATGTTGATGAGCAATGCTGAGATGAGTGCCGAGATCGAGGCTAAGGTTCGCGATATAATGCTTAACGGCGGCGAGGAGTAACGATATATACGAGGAGGTTTGAGTTATGGATAGCAGTGCATCAGATGAGAGAGTTATAGGCGAGGCTTGGCAACATCTTCAGGAGTCGTGCGAGAAGATATGTCGCACGCAGGAGGAGCGTGACCAGATTCATCGAGCCTATTTTCTAGCTAAGGAGGCTCACCACGGCGTTCGTCGTCGTTCGGGTGAGCCATATATGTTGCACCCTATAGCTGTTGCTCAGATCGTAATCGATGAGGTTGGATTGGGTGCGAAGTCGGTTGTAGCGTCGCTGCTGCACGATGTGGTGGAGGATACCGACTATACGGTGGAGGATATCGAGCATATTTTTGGTGCGAAGATAGCCTCGATGGTAGATGGCTTGACCAAGATGTCGGGTGTCTTTAATGCCGAGATTTCGGAGCAGGCGGAGTACTTTCGCAAGGTGTTGTTGACCCTATCGGAGGATGTAAGGGTGATCTTGATCAAGATTGCCGATCGACTGCATAATATGCGAACGCTG
The DNA here is from genome assembly GCA_047174185.1 of Rikenellaceae bacterium. Lineage (GTDB taxonomy): Bacteria > Bacteroidota > Bacteroidia > Bacteroidales > Rikenellaceae > Alistipes. The sequence goes on from JBCQUH010000015.1 coordinate 22,823, forward strand.
GGTTCGATGCCTGTTAATAAGCAGATTAAGATCACTTCGGAGACGATCTATCTCTTTGCACCGTTGGCCTATCGTTTGGGTCTGTTTGCTATTAAGAGCGAGTTGGAGGATCTGTCGATGATGTATCGCTACCCCAAGGAGTATCAGATGATTGAGTCGAAGCTCAAGGCTTCGAATGCAGCCCGTGAGGAGTTTATTAAGGAGTTTAATGCTCCGATAATCAAGATGTTGGATCAGTGCGGCATCAAGTATGAGATCGCAGGTAGGGTAAAGAGTATCTACTCGATCTGGGCTAAGATGCAGCGCAAGCAGGTGACCTTTGAGGAGATTTACGATCTGTTTGCGGTGCGCATTATCTTTCAGTCGTTGCCATTCCCTACTGAAAAGACGCAGTGCTGGCAGATCTATGGCCTGATTACTGATATTTATAAGCCCAATACAGATAGGTTGCGCGATTGGGTCTCAATCCCCAAGGATAATGGATACGAGGCGTTGCACGCAACGGTAATGGGTCCTGGGGGCGTTTGGGTCGAGGTGCAGCTTCGCACGCAGCGTATGGACGAGATTGCGGAGTTGGGGTTTGCTGCTCATTGGAAGTATAAGCAGCAATCTATCACGTCGCAAAATGACGATGAGTTTGATAAGTGGTTGAAGAAGATCCGAGACGCGCTGAACTCCCCAACGGATAGCGCTGTGGACTTCTTGGATAACTTTAAGTTGGCGTTGTATTCCTCTGAGATTGTGATCTTTACGCCTAAGGGTGAGTCGCGAAAATTACCTCAGGGGGCGACGGCTTTGGACTTTGCTTACGATATACATTCGAATATCGGAAACCATGCTATTGGGGCGAAGATCAACCATAAGATACAGCCCATAACGACGAAGTTGAATAGTGGCGATCAGATCGAGATTATCACGGCTGAGACAGCGCGTCCGCGTTCGGAGTGGTTGGATGTGGTTATCACGCCCAAGGCTGTGCAGTCGATCAAGGCGTTGTTTAAGAGTGAGCAGCAGAATAATTTGGAGCGAGGTATGGTGATCTTTGAGCACGCTATGCGCAAGTTGCAAATACCTGTAAATAGGCAGGTTATGAGTAAGGTTCTGCCCGCTTATAAGTCCAAAACCAAGGATGAGTTCTATAGCAATGTTGGCGCAGGTATCATCTCGTTGGCTAATTTGGAGGATGTTTTGAGAACTAACTCTCAGGAGAAGATGATCAAATTATGGTCGTTGATTATAAATCGTGGGGGTAAGAAGGATAAGAGTCGAGAGGAGGATGGTGCGTCGCAGGTGGATGTTGCACCTGTGCGAAGTGTGGGGGATGTCGATGATGAGTTTGTATTTGCAGAGTGTTGTCAGCCTATCCCTGGGGATGCTGTAGTTGGTTTCCGTAACTATGTTGACAATACGATTGTTGTGCACAAATCGACCTGTAGTGAGCTGCATAGGCTTGCTGCGCAGTTTGGCAAGCATATCGTCAAGGATGAGATCAAGTGGTCGCATATCAAGAGTTTGTCGTATCTGAGTACAATTGCGATACGAGGAGTCGATCGCATGGGGCTGTTGTTGGATCTGTCAAAGGTCATAACATGTGATTTTAACATCAATATTCGCCAGATGAACCTGCATAGTCACGATGGTATAATGGAGGGTAATATCAGCCTTTATGTCGTTGATTCTGAGTCGTTAGATGGCGTTATGGAGAATATACGCAAGATAAAAGGTGTCGATAGCGTAAAGCGTGTCGATCAGGTAAAGCAAGGGTAAAAGGTAACAATTTAAAGATATGGCAACAATATTTTCACGTATTATTTCGGGCGAGATCCCTTGCTACAAGGTGGCGGAGGATGATCGCTATTTTGCATTTTTGGATATCAACCCACTTAAGCGTGGCCACACATTGGTTATTCCGAAGTTGGAGGTTGATTACATTTTCGATCTCGATGATGAGTGGTATGCAGGGTTGATGAGCTTTGCGCGGAACGTGGCTTTGCAGTTGGAGCGTAGTATCGAGTGTAAGAGGGTAGCTGTTGTTGTGTTGGGCTTGGAGGTTCCTCATGTGCATATACATTTGATTCCGATCGATGGAGAGGGCGATGTTGACTTCAAGAGGGAGAGAGAGAAGATTTCGACGGAGGAGATGCAGAGTATCGCTGCAAATATCGCTTCAAAATAGGGTTTCGATAGGGGATATTCGGCAATTTACAAATATGTAATTCGCTATATAATAGGCGAGTAGGGTATAGTAACCCTGCTCGCCTAATTTTATTTTGTGTATATCTTAACCCTCTGAGAATCGTGTGAAATATTTTGGGAGGTCAACTATACGCAAATAGTTCGACTTTGACTAATTTACAAATATTCTAGATAAATCATAATCAGTGCACTACAAATGTAATAGCGTTGGTAGGGGATATGGCGGTGGTTTCTTGCCTATTTGTAACAAGTAAGTAGCAGTGGTTCCAGCTCCTCGCGACCTATCACACATTTGTAATCACCTTTTGCCGACTCCTTTTAAAGGTGAATCAATCGAGTTAAAGAAATGTTTTTATATGTTGTTCTCCTCTCATTACTAATGCGTTGCGCTAATTATATAAAGTTTTGCATTATGTGATTGAGGCTATGATCGGCCACTTGCATCCACATGTCGTACATATGGCGATAATTGGCGTATAAGTTATTGACACATAATCAATTTACCCACTTTAGCTAAAGCTAATGTTACATACCTATGCACCTCTTTTTTACAAACGATCATGATGTTACAAATACGCAAACCTCTGCTTGTTACAAAACAGAAAACCAAAGCCTCTATTTTGTAAATAAAATTTGTGTTACAAATATAAATTATTACCTTTGTACAAAATGGCTATTATGAAGGAGAAAATCGCACAATTGATGAAAGCAGAGGGGTTGACAACCTCTCGATTGGCTGAACTGCTCGATATTCAACCATCGGCAGTCTCACATTTGGTCGCAGGGCGCAATAATCCGCGTTTCGACCTCATTAAACGTATTTTGAAGAGATTCCCCAACCTCAATCCCGATTGGTTGCTTCTCGACGACGAGACGATGTATCGGGACTCCGCCCCCACTACTGCCAATGTGGCGGATAGAGGCGCGGAGCTTTCGTTATTCGAGGAGGAGGAGCTGCACGTTTCAAATAACGCAGCCACGGAGAGTTCACAGACTGCGCATAATGGGCAAAATGTGCCTCCTATGCCCCTGCAAACCCCAATTTCAACATCTGCCAAGGGGTCACCTCAGCCAGTGCGTCTAATGGTGCTCTACGACAATGGGTCGTTTGAGACCTATTCGCTGCGTTAGTTGGTGGATAAATCGCGAAAATCATCTTGTTTTTGGGAGGATAATTGTTAACTTGCAAAGAATCCAAATAATCTCCTCGTATGAACAATGTCGTAAAGCAGTTATCTGTAGCTGTTGCTATATTTCTCTTCTCTATATATAATCTGTGCGCTGCCTCGCAGATCCAAAAGCCCACCTCGGCCTATCCCGATTTCTCGTGGGATCGACTCTCTGTGTGTCTCCATTTCAGCAACGCTAGCGTCGATTTCACCCCCTCCGAGGTTGAGTTTATGGCGCGCTTTCCGCTGATCTGTATCGAGAAGAATCAGGCGCTAAAACAGCACAGCTCGATGGAGTATGGAACGTTGGCGGCAGCTAGGGCGCTAAAGGCGGTGAACCCCAATACAACGGTGCTCTTTTACTTCAACTCGTGCATGGATTATGGTAATATGTATGAACATGGTCGCATATTGGCCGATGATCGCCATCCCGAGTGGGCTATTCGCGATGTGAATGGCGATTTCGTATTGGTTCGAAACATCCCCGAGCGACGTATATACGACTATTCGCAGGGTGATTTTCGAGATTGGTGGGTCTCGATTGTCCTCAAATGGACATCCTATGACGAGATAGATGGGGTGTTTATCGACGCTTTGCCGAAGTATGCAAGTACCCCTGAGGCACGCAAGAAATCTTGGGGTGAGCAGAGGTATAATGATATATACGATGGGCTGCACACCACGTTAGACTCCCTGAAAACGTTGTTTGATGGCAAGAAATTGATGGTTGCCAACTTCCTGAGGGGCAACAAGTCGCAGATGGAGGATATGGGTGTTCACTTCCATGGCTATACCGATGGTGCGATGATGGAGCACTTCAACTTCTTGGCTGGTGCCAACACGGAGCATTTGGCCAACGACATTGCGCTGATTCAAGATGCCGCTCGACGCAACAAAGTGGTGGTGGTTAAGGCGTGGCCAAGTTTCAATTTTATCGACAAGAGCAAATATGCCGACAAGAGCCAAGATGAGCGCGAGGCATTGGCTCGTCAAGATATCATCTTTCCGTTGGTCTGTTATCTCGTTGGGGCAGGTGAGTTCTCCTACTTCTGCTACTCGTGGGGCTATCGTCACGACGAGGGTGGTTTGGTCGACTACGAGGAGTATAATAGGCCTCTGGGGGTACCCAAAGGGGATGCCGTTCGGGATGGATGGATCTATACTCGCGAGTTTGAACACGCCTCAGTCTGGGTCGATATAGATCGTAAAGAGGCGCGAATAGAGTGGCGATAGTTGTGTTAAATGCTTGTCAATTACTCTTTGATGTGGTTGACCTTCGCGATCTCGCCACCCTCAAAGAAGTTGATGATATTGCGGCTTACGTGGCGCGCCATCTCGTTGCGTGTCTCGATGGTCTGGGTGCCTAGGTGTGGGTTCAAAACTACATTCTCCATCGATAACAACTCCTCGAGAGGGTAGTCTCCAAACTCAAATACATCTAACCCAGCACCCCAAATCTGCCCACTTTGCAGCGCTTCGACCAACGCCCTCTCGTCGATCAATGGGCCGCGAGCCGTGTTGATTACAATGGCCGAAGGTTTCATCTTGGCAAACTCCTCATGGCTTAGAATATGGTGTGTTTGAGGCGTATGAGGTGCATTTATCGACACCACATCTGATGTGGATAGTAACTCCTCCATTGAGACATAGCGCGCACTGTAGAGCCTCTCGGTCGCCTCGTCCAATGGTGTGCGGTTGTTGTATATGATCTTCATGCCCGATGCCACAGCGCGTTTGGCCAACGCTTGTCCGATACGCCCCATCCCCACGATGCCCAACGTCGCACCGTCGAGCGAGTGTCCTAGATTGTTCAACAGGCCAACCGTCACCTCTTTTCGTCGCAATTTGCGGTCAATCTCGCTGATGCGACGGCTCGTCGAGAGTAGCAACCCCATCGCTTGGTCGGCCGTAGGGTTGGTCACAGGGTCGGGGGTATTGGTTACCTGCACCCCCTTGAGCGTCGCATACTCCACGTCGATATTCTCGTACCCCACAGCGTAGTTGGAGACGATCCGAAGCTTTGGGGCAGCGTCGAGCAGTTGTCGATCGACTTTGAAGTTAAACATCGACTGTAGTGCGTCGTATTGATCGATCACCGCCAACACCTCGTCGTAGCTAAATGACTCCACCCCTTCGGGCGGAAAGGTTACGTCGTAGAGATCTACCAGCTCGGCAAACCCCTCGCGAAACATATTATATGTGACAAGGACTCGTTTTTTCATGTTTTATAACCTCTAACTATTAACCTCTAACATTGTTAATCAAATATCTCATTAAGCATCGCACCTAGGCGTAACCCTGCATATAGAAATTGTTGTTCGACCAATGGGCGATATTTATCAATATATTCATATGATATATGGCTCTCGACGGGTGTATTGCGATATAGCTCAACTGTGTATATGTGGGTGGCCACTAGCCAATTGGCATAGCTGCCCGAGGTGATCTGAGTCTGCTCCTCTGCGCCTATGCGATCGAGTTGGTCAGCCCACTCCGTGTAGCTCCAATCATGCGCCCCCTCGACGATAAAGTAATCCCATAGTGCGTGCAGGCTGGTCGCCTCAATAAAATATATCACGGGGATCAGATTTCCGCCCTTATCCTCGGGGCGGCCTAGGTGCATGGGTTGGTGTAGATCGCCAATCAGGTGGATATACATCTTTAGTCGATCGCTCAATTCGCTGTGGCTGAGCTTATTGTCGCTCGATTTGGCAGCACGAAGCTCCGCCTCGATTTGTGTTAGGGCGGTGAGTAGATCGCCCTCTTTGAGTCGCGGAGTGGTCGCTAGATCCTTGCGCTTTTCGATATTGAGATAGTGCCACGTGGCGCTCTCTTTGTAGGCTTTGGTGTGGCTGGCATTGTCCATCCAGTTGGCATAGTAGACCATCGAACGACCATCGAGTAGCTCATCGACCCTTTGAGCCGCCTTCGCGCTTAGGTGTCTCTCGGCTATATGTGCAATTACGTCATGCCCCTTCTTGCCCCAAGCGTAGCTCGAGGTGTGAAACATGACCAGTGCACATATAGACGCGATTAACCCTCTAAATATCATGTGATTATTGATTCATTGTTGCCAAAAACTCTTGGTTGTCCGACGTGAGCGACATCTGCTTCTGCAAGAACTCCATAGCCTCGACGGTAGTCATATCCGACAGATATTTGCGTAAGATCCATGTGCGATTGAGTACCTCCTTCGACAGCAATAGATCCTCGCGACGAGTGCCCGATGCCACAACATCCACAGCAGGGTAGATACGCTTGTTGGCCAACTTACGCTCCAACTGCAACTCCATATTTCCCGTACCTTTGAACTCCTCAAATATCACCTCGTCCATCTTCGATCCTGTGTCGATCAGAGCCGTAGCAATGATGGTCAGCGAACCCTTCTCCTCGGTATTACGCGCTGCACCAAAGAATCGCTTTGGCTTGTGTAGCGCATTGGCATCGACTCCTCCCGACAACACCTTTCCCGATGCTGGTTGCACCGAGTTGTAGGCGCGTGCCAAACGTGTGATAGAGTCTAGGAAGATCACCACATCGTGGCCACACTCAACCATTCGCTTAGCCTTCTCCAACACCATCTCGGCCACCTTTACGTGACGCGATGCCTGCTCGTCGAATGTCGACGATACAACCTCGGCCTTTACGTTGCGTGCCATCTCGGTCACCTCCTCGGGGCGCTCGTCGATCAACAACACGATCATATATACCTCGGGGTGGTTGTCGGCAATGGCGTTGGCGATAGATTGCAACAACATAGTCTTTCCAGTCTTTGGTTGAGCAACGATCAACGCTCGCTGCCCCTTACCGATGGGTGAGAATAGATCTATAATTCTATTCGACAACGTGTTATGTCGTCCCCCTGTGAGGTTGAACTTCTCGCTAGCAAATAGCGGTGTCATATACTCGAACTGTACTCTATCGCGAATGTAGTTGGGCTGCAGGCCATTGATATGCATTATACGAACCAGTGGGAAGTACTTCTCACCCTCGCGCGGTGGGCGGATCAATCCACTCACCGTATCACCCGCTTTGAGCGCAAAATTCTTGATCTGACTCTGCGCGACATATATATCATCGGGTGAGTTGAGGTAGTTGTAGTCGGCCGAACGCAAGAATCCATAACCGTCGCTCATCACCTCCAATACTCCCTCACCATAGACTGCGCCTGTGAAGTCATCCTTGGTCGCAGCTTGTGATTGAGCGTTGTTGGGTTGATTATTTGGTTGTTGCAGCTTTTGCTGTGGCTGATTATCACCGCCATTGTTGTGGCGATTTTGGCGGCCTCTCTGCTTCTGTTGCGAGTGCTTTTGTTGCTCTGCACCTTCGCCCTCTGAGCTGTTGGTAGCCCTACTTGTCTCCACTTTGTTTGTCTCCTCTGCCAAGCTCTCTGTTTCGCGGCTCTCTGTTTCGTTACTACCTTGTGGCTCTACCTTCGTCAATCTCTTGCGAGGTCTGCCTCTCGGCTGGTCGGCCGCTTCGATGTTGTTGTCATTTGTTGCAACCAATGGGGTAGGCTCCAATGGGGTAGGCTCCAATGGGGTAGGCTCCAATGGGGTAGACTCTGATGGAGTCTGCTCACTTGACTCTCCAACTTTGAGAATTTGTGTCAGTAGCTCCCCCTTGCGGATATTGACATTCTTGATACCTAGAGCTTTACCAATAACCTTTAATTCGGCTAGGCTTTTTGAGTTTAGCGACTCTGCGTTCTGCATATATTGTATAATAAGTTGATTTTCTTGATGAGATTGATCTCTGCACAGATTTGAGCAAAGAGAGATGTGTTGTAAATTACCCCTACAAAGATAGTGCTTTTTTTTTGAGTTTCAAATAATTTACTCACAATTTCTCAATATTTTCATGTTGTTGCTGTGGGTGAGTTGCGACAAAAAGTTGTTGAAATATTTGGTATATCCGAAAAATAGTCATATCTTTGCATCACCAAAAACGAGGAGAACTCAATTTTGGCATCGGAGATTTCGTAGCTCAGTCGGTAGAGCACATCACTTTTAATGATGGGGTCCTGGGTTCGAGCCCCAGCGAGATCACAGAAACAAAAAGCAAAGTTCGGTAAAACCCTGTATATAAAGATTATGCAGGGTTTTTCTTTTTCGGTAAAGTGCAAAAAACAACCATTTTCAGCATCTTTTCATGTGCTTATTCGTGGTTGTTTTGTAGCGCTCAAAAAAGACCGCGATTTAGGTTTTAATTCATTGTTTTTCAATGTTTTACGTGTCGGTGTTCTGCCTACAAAGTATTATATTTGCAGACCAAAAACAAAAAAAACTATGGAAAAAAGAAACACTTCTATGCAAGTAACTTGTCCTAAAATAACTTTACAGTTTTGGCAATGTGGTCAAAAATAGTTGGTAAAACTACTGTAACACATTGATATACATAAAAAAATACCTTAATTGAAACACGTTTCAATTAAGGTATTTTTTTATGTCAAAATCAGAAAGAAAAACATGCTGTTGGGCGTGGTCAAGTTTAGATGTTCAGCGCTGGGTTTTCCAGTAGTTGGACTTTTTTTGCTCTAACGCAAATTAGAATTAGGATATTTGGTAATAAATCAATAACTTTGTCGATGAAAAGTTTATTCGGATTGAAAACAGGTAACAACACTAAATATGAGAGGTTTTTCGCAACAATTTTCGCAACAATATCAACAATATAATAATATACTCTCTCGGTATTGTTTCGTGATAGCTGTTGTGCTATTTTTAATATCCGTTTTCGCCTCTTGTCATCAAGCGGATACAATTGTCGGTTCGACTTCGAGTGTGGTTACAGATGGCCAAGATGGCGAGATCAAGGGGTTCTTCCTGCTCAATGAGGGGAATTATGGTAGCAACAAAGCGACACTCGATTACTTTGACTATACAACAGGGGTCTATCACAAGAATATATTTGCCGAACGCAACCCGATGGTTGTCTCGGAGTTAGGCGATGTGGGCAACGATATAAAGATCTGGGGCGATCGGTTGTTTGCCGTTATCAACGCTTCGAATCTGGTCGAGGTTATGGATGTCGAGACGGCGGAGCATATCACTGCGGTGTCGATCCCCAACTGTCGTTATATAGCTTTTTGCGACAATTACGCCTATGTCAGCTCATATGCAGGGGCTGTGGAGCTAGATCCCAACGCTCGTAAGGGGTATGTGGCGAAGATAGATCTCGATACGTTTGAGATTGTCGCCGAGTGCACGGTGGGCTACCAACCCGAGGAGTTGGTCGTGGTGGGCGAGAGGTTGTATGTGGCCAATTCGGGTGGGTATATGTCGCCCAACTACGATAGCACGGTATCGGTTGTCGATCTAAATAGTTTCGAGGTGGTTGGCGAGATCGAGGTGGCCATCAACCTCCATCGCATGAGGGGCGATGATTATGGTAAGCTGTGGATATCGTCGCGAGGCGATTACTCCGACACTCCGTCGATGACCTATACGATCGACACGGCAACCGACGAGGTGACGCAGTATCCGCTGCTCTCGAATACAAATATGGCACTGTCGGGCGATAATCTCTATATCTGTAGCAGTGAGTATAGCAAGGCCTACGATAGTTATACCATGTCGTACGCTTTGGTCGATGCTGAGAGTGGGCGCACAATTAGTCGCAATTTTGTCGACGAGGCGATCTTGGATAAGATTGTTGTCCCCTATGGCATCGCTGTGAATCCCTATAATAATGAGATCTTTATTACCGATGCTGGCGATTATGTCACACCTGGCAAGGTATACTGTTTTGATGCGGAGGGTAACTACAAGTGGGATGCTACGACGGGGGATGTGCCTGCGCATATAGTGTTTACTAATGATATAGAGTTATAGAGTTATAGAGTTATAGAGTTATAGAGTTATAGAGTTATAGAGTTATAGAGTTATAGAGTTATAGAGTTATAGAGTTATAGAGTTATGAGGGGCGTATTTTTACTACGATTGGTATCGCTTTGGACAATGATGGTTGTCGCTGTGTCGTGCAGTGACGAGGGGAGTGATGTGGTTGATCTTTTGCCCCCCTCGATCACCTTTACAAGCTCTACGAATAGTTATGAGGTGAAGCTCAATCGCTCGATCACCATTACCCCCATTTATGAGAATGTCGATGGTGCGAGTTACTCGTGGAGTCGAGGGGGAGAGGTCGTCTCGACTGCGCCAGAGCTAACGTTTGAGAGCAGTGAGGTGGGAGACTACTACTTTGATCTAGATGTTGTGAGTGGCGGTGGTGCGGCCTATGCGGAGGTTCGTATATCTGTGTTGAGTCTAGTTATACCAACGGTTGATTTATCGCATTTGGGTGAGAGTTATAGTGTTGTATCGGGTGTCGAGTTCTCGATCGTCCCAACGGTTACCAATGGCGCGGATGCCACTTTTGCGTGGATGCTTGATGGTGATACGATCGCAACGACGCAGAGCCTTAGTTATACGCTTACGGAGGTGGGGCAATATCAGCTATCGCTTGCGGCAACCTCTGATGATGGCTGTGATGTGGCCGAGACGCAGCTGTGCGTTGTGGACGAGGGAGATCTGACCTTCTATTGGGATTTTGAACAGACGCAGTATAACATGGCATCGGGGCGTGAGGTGCGTATAAAGTGTTGGAATATAGCCAATGATTTTGGCGGAGATTATGTGTGGAGTCTTCAGGGTGAGGAGGTGCAGCGCGGTTCGCAGACGGAGTATATCTTTGGCGAGAGTGCCGAGGGTGAGTATAGTGTGGTTGTGGCGAAGTACGATGGTGATGGGGTAGAGGTGGCCACACAGGCTTTTGTCGTGAATGTTTGTGCCCGAGAGGGTGCTTATAGACGCTCTATAACTTCGACATCGTCGGCCGATTGCAATAGGGTCTATGAGTTTATGCCAGCACCAGGTCAATTTGTCAACAATGGTTATAGTGTCACGACGATGGCGGAGGCCTGCGTCTATGCTCAGGAGCGACTTGCCGCAGAGGCGTATGTTTCGTTGGGTGGTTTTGGAGGATATATAGTTGTGGGTTTTGACCATAGTGTCGACAATAGCGGTGGTTACGATCTAGAGATATTGGGAAACCCAATGGCCACGTCGTCGGAGCCTGGTATCGTCATGGTTATGCAGGACGAGAATGGCGATGGATTGGCCAATGATACATGGTATGAGTTGAAGGGTAGCGAGACGGAGTATGGATGCCAGATTAGCGACTATGCGATCACCTATCATCGCCCTTCCGATGGTAGCAGTGCCTCGGCACAGTACTATTATGTTAGTAATCAGGGTGGTAGTGGGGTAATTACGAAGAGTTGGAATTTTCAGGACTATTGGCCAGCATGGGGCGTGGAGGATCGATTGCGATTTTATGGGACATCTCTCACTCCTCGCAGCGTTGAGCAATCCTCGGGCTACTGGGTTAATGCGCCATATGATTGGGGTTATGTCGATAATATGAGTGATGTGGATATGTTGTCGAGTAGTTCGGAGTATATAAATGCCCCCTCGGGCAATCACTTTAAAATATCGCATGCTGTTGATTACAAAGGCGATGCTGTGCAGCTCGATTATATCGACTTCGTAAAGATATATGTGGCGGTTAGCAGCCAGTCGGGATGGTTGGGCGAGGTCTCTACGGAGGTGTTGCGAGTATCGGATTTTAATATAAATAAAACGCTTGATTGATAGGGTGTTAGTCGTTGCTTTAGGCCTACATAATAGTATTATTTACCTTTGAGGTGAATTTTAAATACTATTTTATTATGGCAAAAATTAAAGCAAAATTAAGAGTTTCAGCAGTTGAGGAAAAAGAGGGTGTAGTCTTCTACCAAGTTATTCATGACAGGGTTATTCGGCAGATTAAAACTGACCATAGGATCCATCAATGCGAATGGAACAACAAGCGTGGTTTGGTAATCATCGACGAGGGTAGTGTTGATCGAGCCAAGCGTCTGCGATTTATCAATGACAAAATAGGTTTCGATATACGTCGGCTCTATCAATTGGCTAATGCTCTGGAGCAAAGAGGGAGATTGAACCATTGTGATGATCTCGTTTCGGAGTACTATCGTCTGCCTAAGGAGCAGACGTTTTTTTGTTTCTTTCAACTCCAAATCTCTCGACTGAAGGAGCTTGGGCGAGTTGGAACGTCGGGCAACTATTCGGCTGCGTTTAATAGTTTTTCGAGATTTCGCCGAGGCGAGGATCTGATTTTCGACAATCTGCATGCAGAGTTAATCGAGGAGTATGAGGCATTTTTGAGGTCGGAGAGTATCTCGATGAATAGCAGTTCGTTCTATATGCGTATCTTGCGAGCGGTATACAACAAGGCGGTCGACAAGGGTTTGACGGAGCAGCAATATCCATTTAAGAGGGTATATACGGGTGTCGAAAAGACGGTGAAGAGAGCCTTGCCGCTCAAGGACATAAGGCGTATAAAGGAGGTTGATTTGACCTTAAATGCAGATTGCGAATATGCTCGAGATCTCTTTATGTTTAGTTTCTACACACGCGGTATGTCGTTCGTCGACATAGCACACCTGCAAAAGGGTAGTGTTAAAAATGGCGTTTTGAGCTATCGTAGGCGCAAGACGGGTCAACAGCTACATATCAAGTGGGAGGAGTGTATGCAGGATATTGTCGACCATTACGCACTTGAAGAGTCGATCTATCTGTTCCCCATTATGCACAATGTAGAGGGGCACGCCAATGCCTATAATCGCTACAAAGGGGAGTTGTGTCGGGTGAATAACGCGTTGAAAAAATAGCCGATATTGTAAATATCACAATGCCCTTGACCATGTATGTCGCCAGACACTCGTGGGCATCGGCTGCACGATCGAAAAACATTCCGCTCGCAGTCATCTCCGAGGGTATGGGGCACGATAGCGAATCGACGACTCAGATCTACTTGGCCTCGCTGGATACGTCAATTGTCGACAAGGCCAATGGCCTGATTCTGAAATCATTGTAGAGTCTTCGCAGAGGTATTTGAGCGATACTCGAGACGAGATATTGATAATCTGGAGGTTGTCTATATCTCGTTTTTTTCCTATTTTTGGGTGTTAATAGCCTGTTTTCGGGGATATAAGTTCGTGTGGATGTTTTGAATCAACAGAGATTAGTCGTACCTTTGCGATGTAATAACCTACCGTTGGTGGGGAGCGAAGAGCTGGGTGCAGCTTCAATCAATAAAAGCGTCAAAATGAGTATCGAAAAGGAGAATAAACTGATCTCTGGAAGTGTCACAAAATCATTAGTATCATTCACAATCCCTATATTTTTTGCCCTGCTTTTGCAGGTGATGTATGGCGCGATAGATATGTTTATCGTGGGTAACTTCGCCCAGATAAACGATGTGTCGGGGGTCTCGACAGGTAGCCAACTCATCAACTTTTTGACCTCGTTGTGTGCAGGTTTTGCAATGGGAACAACCATCCTTGTGGGGCAAAAACGAGGCGAGAAGAGGGAGGCGG
>JBCQUH010000016.1:0-36463 GCA_047174185.1 Rikenellaceae bacterium
TCGCCCTCGTAAAAGGCTCGGCTACCTCACACCAAATGAAAAATTTAAACAAATATTAACTATGAATTCAGTTGCATTTGCAGGTTGAATTCAGCTATGTAATATGGTAGATACAACGAAAATAGAGGAGATACTCCACAAGGCATACCAAACGACTGAGTACCCGACACTCATCGACCAATGCAACAAATGGGGCGAGAGCAGACCTCTGAAGGGGTTGACGATCCTCGATGCCACACCAGTGTTTCGCAATACGACGGCCAAATATATGGCTCTCGTAGCCGCTGGAGCCGAGGTTGTAGTGGGAGTTTCGAGGGTTATGCCATGTGACGAGGAGGTGAAAAAGCTGTTGATCGAATCGGGATTTCGAGTGGTCGATGGTGATGATAAAGTGGCAGAGGATCTGGGGATAGATATAATATTGGATTGTGCAGCGGCCTTTATTGATTGGCCTGTGCGATTGGGATATGTGGAGCTTACGCTATCGGGCATTGAGCGCTATCGGGCATCGGGCAAGAGGGTCTATATGGCCGACTCAGGACGCATCAAGCGTATCGAGACATCGTTGGGTACGGGCGAGAGCTTTTTTCGAGCAATGGCGCAGTTAGGTTATGAGGAGTGGAGCGGTCGTAAATTGGTGTTGTTCGGCAGTGGCAAGGTTGGGTGCGGCATATTGAGCTATGCGGTGCGCAAGGGGGCTGAAGTGTGGGTAGTGAGCGACACCGAGAGTATAATGCCACAGGTGGTGGCGGCAGCAAAAGGTGTTGTAGATTATAGGTCTCGCGAGGAAGTTGACGAGGTGTGTAGAGCTGCCTATGCAGTGGTGTGCGCCACGGGAGTTGTAGGGGCTGTGGAGCGCGCAACGGATGTCGAGGCGTTGTTGGCGAGCGAGGCGTTGTTGGCGAATATGGGGGTCGAGGATGAGTTTGGTGCGACGATCCCAGCAGATAGAGTGTTGGAGCAAAAACGGCCAATCAACTTTATCTTAGAGGAGCCGACGCATATGAAGTATATTGATGCAACGATGGCACTACACAACGCTGGAGCGCTACATTTGGCAAGCGCCAGCGGCAGCCAAGGGGCAATCATGCCCTCGACAGAGACCGAGGAGGAGTTGTTGGATGTGTCGCGCAGAGATGGGGTGATTGGCGAGGAGTTGGCGACGATATTATAATTAAGGTGTATGAAAATATCGCTTGTCCAGAGTTCGATCAAATGGCTTGAGCCACAACTCAATTGGCAGAGAGCCGAGGAGTTGATCGCGCGGTGCAAGGGTTCGCAGTTGTTTGTACTGCCCGAGATGTTTGCCACGGGGTTTTGCATGGATGCCAAGCGCAATGCAGCCAATTGGAGGCAGAGCGTGGAGTGGATGGAGCAGATGGCAGCGAAGTATTCGACCACCATCGCAGGCAGTTTGGCTGTGGAGGAGGGCGAGAGATATTACAATCGGCTCTATGTGGGTGGTGCAGAGGGGGTGGTGGCACACTACGACAAACGTCACCTCTTTAGCTTTGCAGGGGAGTCGGAGTGTTATGATCGAGGGCAAGAGCGAGTGGTTGTCGAGATCGAGGGGGTGAGAATACTATTGCAGGTGTGCTACGATATACGTTTCCCTGTGGCTATGCGCAATCGTGGTGACTACGACGTTGTGGTGTGTGTGGCCAACTGGCCGCAATCGCGACGCAGGGTGTGGGATGTGCTCCTGAGAGCGCGAGCGATCGAGAACCAAGCCTATGTGTGTGGGGTGAATATCGTGGGCGACGACCCTACGACGCACTACAACGGAGGTACGGTGGCCATCGACTACCGAGGTATTGAGGTGGCTCAGGTCGACGACGACAAAGATGGGGTGGCGAGCGTAGAGATTGATTTAAAGCTCCTAGAGCTGTTTCGAACACGCTTTCCTGCGATGAGAGATGCCGATGAATTTGAGATTAAGTATTAAGATTATAGAATAAAAATATACAAAACAAGCTAAATAGATTATGAACCTAGAGAACAAAGCCCTACTGTTGGGCGACGAGGCGATAGCGCTGGGCGCTATCCACGCTGGAATTTCGGGTGTCTACGCCTACCCAGGAACTCCATCGACAGAGATCACAGAGTATATACAACACTCGGCCGAGGCGACGGATGTCTACAGCGACTGGTGTGTCAACGAAAAGACCGCTATGGAGGCGGCATTGGGAATGTCGTATGTGGGCAAACGAGCGTTGGTCTGCATGAAGCATGTGGGAATGAATGTGGCAGCCGATGCCTTTGTCAACTCAGCAGTGTCGGGTATCAATGGCGGAGTAGTTGTATTGGCGGCCGACGATCCGTCGATGCACTCGTCGCAGAATGAGCAGGATTCGCGCTTCTATGGCAAATTTGCGATGATCCCGATTCTGGAGCCATCGTCGCAGCAGGAGGCATATGATATTATGAGCTACGCCTTCGACCTCTCGGAGTCGTTGCGTGAGCCAGTGTTGTTGCGCATAACAACACGCATGGCACATAGCCGCGCGGTGGTTGTGACGGGCGCAAAGCGAGCACAAAATGAGATACACTTCTCGGAGGAGGATCTTCGTCGTTGGGTATTGTTGCCCGTGACAGCACGTCGTCGCTACAATGAGTTGGTGGCTCTGCAAGCTGAGATGGTTCAGCGCTCGGAGGAGTCGACATATAATCTCTATCATGAGGGGGCAGACAAAAGTATAGGAGTAGTTGCATCGGGAATTGCGTGGAACTACCTCAACGAAAACTACCCCGATGGATTGCCATTCTCGGCCGTTAAGGTGTCGCAATATCCACTTCCAAAGGGGTTGATTGCACGTTTGGTCGCGGAGTGCGACAAGGTGTTGGTGTTGGAGGATGGCCAACCATTTATCGAGGAGCAGTTGCGCGGATTGCTCGACATGGGCAATATCACGGGTCGTTTGGATGGTGCAGTGCCACGCGTGGGAGAGCTTACGCCCGACAATATCAAACCAGCGTTGGGCATAGCCTCGACACAGGTGTTTGAGCCAAGTGCAGTGGTTGTGGGACGACCACCAGCGATGTGTACAGGTTGTGGCCACCGCGATGTATATGCTGCGTTGAACAAGATTGTGGCGGAGTATGAGTCGGCAAAGGTGTTTAGTGATATTGGATGTTATACGTTGGGGGCACTTCCGCCTTTCAATGCTATCGACTCCACGATCGACATGGGAGCATCGGTTACAATGGCCAAGGGTGCGAGCGACGCAGGACACCACCCAGCGATTGCGGTAATTGGCGACTCGACATTTACCCACTCGGGAATGACAGGATTGTTAGATGCTGTGAATTCAAATAGCCGAATGACGCTTATCATCTCCGACAACTTGACCACAGCGATGACTGGAGGACAGGATTCGGCAGGTACAAACCGCATTGAGGCGATCTGCAAGGGGTTGGGGGTAGATGCCGACCATATCCGCTTTGTGGTTCCATTGCCCAAGAACATGGAGCAGATCGAGGCGATCATTCGCGAGGAGGTAGAGTACGACGGATTGTCGGTTATCATCCCTCGCAGGGAGTGTATCCAGACGATGAAGAAATCGGCTAAGAAGTAAACAACAACCTTCGGAGCTTTAGCGACCAAAGCCCCATCCCTAAGGGAGGGGGTGGAGGGTGGGGTGAAAAATAGATGGTTGAGTAAAATAAATATGTAATTTATAGTGTGAAAATAACATGAAAATAGATATAATTCTTTCGGGCGTTGGAGGTCAAGGAATCCTCTCGATCGCCGCAGTAATTGGTGAGGCAGTCCGCGCGGAGGGTCTCAATATCAAACAGGCCGAGGTTCATGGCATGAGCCAGCGAGGTGGCGATGTGCAGACCAATCTGCGCATTAGCTCCGAGCCGATCGCTTCGGATTTGATCGCATTGGGAGGTGCCGATGCCATCATCTCGTTGGAGCCGATGGAGGCGTTGCGCTATCTGCCATACTTGAAAAAGGAGGGTTGGATCGTGACATCGTCAAGTCCATTTATCAATATTCCGAACTATCCCGAGGTGGAGAGTGTTATGGCGGAGTTGAAGAGTCTGCCCAATGTGTTGATGGCCGATATTGATCAGATTGCCAAGGATGCAGGTGTTCCACGCTCGGCAAATATCGTATTGTTGGGTGCAGCCTCGGCTATCTTGGGAATCGAGAGCGACGATTTGAAGGGTGGAATCGAGAGAATCTTCTCGCGCAAGGGCGAGAAGATCGTAGCGATGAATATCGAGGCGTTTCAGGTGGGTGTCGACGCGGTGGCCGATCAGCTTAAAAAGTAGAGAGGATGGCAGCAATTTTTAGCAAAGAGTTTGTCGGCTCTACGATGAGCGAGTTGCGCATCGAGAATCTCGCGAGTGCCACAATCCGTCAGGTGTTGAGCTTGGCGATGACGCTTGAGCGCAAGAGCGGAGTTCCATTTATCCGCATGGATCAGGGAATCCCAGGGTTGCCACCATGCGAGATTGGAATCGCGGCCGAGAAGGCGGCATTGGATGCTGGTGTAGCGTCGCAATATCCGCTATCGGATGGCCTGCCACAGTTGAAAGAGGCGACATCGAAGTTTGTCAAGGCCTTCTTCGACATTGATATACCAGCCGTGGCGTGTATTCCGACGACTGGTTCTGTGGCTGGCACATTTAGCTCGCTGACTATCTGTGGACAGTTGAGCCGAGAGCGCAACAAGATACTATTTATCGACCCTGGGTTTCCGATCCAGAAGTTGCAGTTGCGCGTGTTGGGCATCGAGCACCGTTCGTTCGAGATATTTGACTATCGAGGTGAGGCATTGCGTGCAAAGTTAGAAGATGAGCTTAGCAGAGGTGATATTGCAGCGATCATCTATTCGTCGCCCAACAACCCATCGTGGATCACATTCACCGAGGAGGAGTTGGCGATAATTGGAGAGATGGCAACCAAATACGATACTATTATATTGGAGGATGCCGCCTATTTGGGCATGGATTCACGCACGGATTATAGCACCCCATATGCTAAGCCATATATCCCGACAGTGGCGAGATATACAGATAACTACATCCTATTTATCTCGGCATCAAAGATATTTAGCTACGCAGGGCAGCGAATTGCAGTGACGTGCATCAACGAGAAGTTGTTCAACCGTATATATGAGCCGTTGGCGGAGCGTTACGGCCGCGGAGGGCACTTTGGCACTACGTTGGTAGGAGGAATTTTGGATATGCTATCGTCGGGCATCACCCACTCGGCACAGTATGGTTTGGCGGCGATGTTCGAGGCCTCGGTGGGGGGAGAGTACAACTTTGTGGCCGAGACAAGCGAATATGCACGTCGTGCTGTGAGGATGAAGGAGATACTTGGTAAGCATGGATTTCATATCGTTTATGAACACGATATTGATCGCGAAATTGGCGATGGATTCTTCTTCACGATCGGCTACAAGCAGATGAGTTGCGCAGAGTTGGTCGATGCCTTTATCCACTACGGCATCAGCTCGATCTCGCTCTCGTCGATGGGTAGCGAGCGAGAGGGTGTACGAGCCTGCACATCGCGTATGACCGACGAGATGTTGGAGCTGCTCGATCAACGCCTAGCGGCCTTTGCCGAGGATTATAAATAGAGAATAGAGAGTACACACACCTAAATAAACTACAACTTAAGTATGATCTGGAACAAAACCAAAGAGTGCATGTCGCGCGACGAGATGCACGAACTACAGAGTGAGCGCCTACGCAAAGTCGTCAATAGAGTATACCACTCGACACCTTTCTATCGCGACAAGATGCAGCAGATGGGTATCACGCCATCGGATATCCGCACTATCGAGGATATAGTAAAGCTACCATTTACCACCAAACAAGATCTGCGCGACAACTACCCTACTGGGTTGTTTGCGGTACCCATGTCGCAGATCGTGCGTATCCACGCCTCGTCGGGAACTACGGGTCGGCCGACGATTGTAGGCTACACGCGTCGCGACATTGAGATCTGGACAGAGATGATGTCGCGCTGTTTGAGCGCCTATGGCACCGATAGTAGCGACACATTCTCAGTTGGGTATGGATATGGATTATTCACTGGCGGATTGGGTGCACACTATGGAGCGGAGAATATTGGCGGTACGGTGATCCCAGCATCTACGGGAAATACGGCCAAGCAGATCCAGATGATTCGCGATTTGGGGGCTACGGTCTTGATGTCTACCCCATCGTATGCGCTCTATCTGGCCGACACGATCGAGTCGTTGGGTATCCCAAAAGAGGAGATCAAATTGCGCGCTGGAGCATTTGGTGCCGAGCCATGGACAGAGCAGATGCGTCGCGAGATCGAGAGTCGATTGGGAATAGATGCCTATAATATATATGGTCTGAGCGAGATTATGGGACCTGGTGTATCGTATGAGTGTGAGTGCAAAAACGGATCACACATCGTCGAGGATCATGTCTATCCCGAGATCATCTCGCCCAAGACACTGGAGCAGTTGCCATATGGCGAGCAGGGAGAGTTGGTATTTACGACCATCACCAAGGAGGGATTGCCGCTGTTGCGCTATCGCACCAAGGATCTATGTTCGCTCATCAATGAGCCATGTGGCTGCGGACGTACTAATGTTCGTATGACACGTATCGTAGGACGTAGCGACGATATGTTGATTATCCGCGGAGTGAATGTATTCCCATCGCAGATCGAGGAGGTGATCCTCGACATCGCGGAGTTGGAGCCACACTACATGATCGAGGTAGATCGTCAAAACAACC
Source organism: Rikenellaceae bacterium (assembly GCA_047174185.1). Classification (GTDB taxonomy): domain Bacteria; phylum Bacteroidota; class Bacteroidia; order Bacteroidales; family Rikenellaceae; genus Alistipes. The sequence continues at coordinate 6,736 of JBCQUH010000016.1, forward strand.
AAGATACCTTTGAGATTCAGGTAGAGGTTCGCGCCGAGTCGTTTAGCGACACGATGTCGGATATGATGGATATCAAGAAGCGTGTTTCGGCTCGCATGCACAGCATGTTGGGACTCAACCCAGTGATCAAGTTGGTTGCACCACGCACCATACAACGCAGCGAGGGAAAGGCAGTTCGAGTTATTGACAAACGTAATTTATAGAGGAGGATAAGATTATGAAGATTACACAGTTATCAGTTTTCTTAGAGAACCAAGTAGGAGTCATCACCGAGATGATATCGTTGTTGAGTAGCAAGGGTGTGAACTTGCGTGCCTTTAGTGTGGCCGAAGGTGTGGAGTTTGGTATTATGCGTATGATTGTTGACAATTTGGACGTGGCCATCGACGAGTTGACCAAGGGGGGATACAAGGTTAGCACGACGGAGGTTGTATGTATCAATGTTCCCAATGTCGCTGGAGGGTTGGCATCGGTGTTGGAGTGTTTGGCACGCGAGAATATATTTATCCAATATATGTACGCTTTCTCCGAGGGAGATGTTGCAAGCACGGTCATCCGCCCGACGGATGTCGACAAGTGCAACGAGGTGTTGGAGCGTTCGCGCGACGAGTTAACAAGTCAAAATTCGCTCTACTACTTCTAGCGTGACAACAGCTTAGAGCGATATAAATTGGGTAATGGAGCAATCTGTTACCCATTTTTTGTGGTTTGGCACGAAAATATCACTACCTTTGCAGCCACTCAATTATTTTAGACAAGACTATGGAACAGACTCAGAGACTCTTTAACCGCAACTTCCTCACACTGGCATCGGCTAGTCTATTGATGTTTTGCGCATTCTACCTGTTGATGCCAATCATCGCGATGTATGTGGTTGATGAGTTCAATGCCTCGTCGTCGCTTGCTGGAATCGTCGTGGCATCGTATATCATTACCGCACTCTTGACACGTCCATTCTCGGGATATCTGGTCGACCATTTCGACCGCAAGAAGTTCTACATGATAACATTCATCGCATTTGCGACGATGTTTACGGGGTATATCTTATCCAATGCGATATGGCAATTAGTATTGACTAGAGTATTTCTGGGCGCTACATTCTCGCTGATCACCACCGCCTCGAGCACTCTGGCCATCGACGTGATACCCTCGGCACGACGCGCCGAAGGGATTGGTTACTATAGCGCAATTATCGTCTTGTCGATGGCCGTTGGCCCGATGGCAGGGCTATATCTCAAGGATCTATTCTCGTACAACACACTATTCATCATCGCTGCGTGTTGCTGTTGGACTGGAGTGTTGGTCGGGTCGTTCGTCAAGACTAAGCCACGTCCTGAACAGGAGCACCAGACGCTCTCGCTCGATAGATTTTTCTTGGTCGAGGCTGTACCTATCGCCTCGGTTATCGCACTACTCTACTTCACCTATGGGGCGCTGATGGCCTATGTCTCGTTGTATGTGCGCGAGAGTGGGTTGGAGATCTACCCTGCCAACTTCTTCTTGTACTTCGCAGGGGGTATAATCTCGGCAAGATTTGTGTCGAGTAGGTATCTGCGCCACAACGAGTTCTACAAACTTCTCAACATGGGAATACCGCTCATCGTCGGCGCAGGGTTACTATTTACGCTCTACTTGAACAACGCAACATTTGTCATTGCATCGCTGATGTTGGGTCTCGGGTTTGGAATTACAGCCCCATCAATACAGTCGATGATTGTCGATCTGGCACCCGCCTCACGACGTGGCACAGCAAATTCGACATACTTCATAGCGCTCGATCTGGGGTCGGGACTAGGAATGTTGTTGGGCGGATTCATCGCTCAACAGTGGAGCTACAAGATGATCTACTTCATTGGGATCGCCCTTGCGGCAATGAGCTACATGCTATTTATGAGGTATGCCGCTCGACACCCTCGTGCAGAGGCTACTTCGACGCAGCAATAGCTTGAGAGAGTTGAGCCACTAATTGATCGCCCTGACGACACGAGATGTAGTAGCGATCGTCGGTGGCATCGATTATCTCGATCAAATTGCGCCACTCGCCACCATACATCTTAAATAGATTGAGCGTGCGAAGATCCAAAAACAGACCATAGTAGCCAAAGAATCCACACCCTGCAAACAATGGCACGACCCATCGGATCTTGCTCGATGGCACGCGACGCACCGAGACAATCGACTCGCGCTCAATTCGCGTAACATCCAACACACAGTAGATCGTAAGGTGCTCATCGCTCAACGTCACTCGTCGAGGAATCGAGAGCAACAGCAACAACAGCAGAGCCACGACAAACGACAAGAACCACGCAAAGAAGATGCTGCCATCGTAGCGCACATATATAGCATAGCCCGCCGCCACAACCGCCAACAGGTGCAGCACGCTCCAGACCATACATTTGGCCGATCTTTTGAATTTGTAATTAACCATTCCTTCGCTCCAATATCTCTTCGGCCAACAACATATCTATGCTAGTCGTAATCTTTAAATTCTCAACCTCACCATCGCACAACCACACCCTCTCGCCCGAATTCTCGACCAACGATGCATCGTCGGTAAATTGAGGGTCGTAGGGTTGACGATAGGCACGACGCAAAATCGCAGCCTCGAAACATTGTGGGGTCTGCACCACTCGGATATTCGCCCTCACCAACGCCCTCGACACGCCGTCGGCCACCACCTCGCGCAGTGAATCATTGGGCGCAATAGTGGGGATTGCCGAACCCGACGAGATAGCCATCGATACACATCGCTCAATCAACGCCTCAGAACACAATGGCCGCGCACCATCGTGCACCGCCACCACCTCCACATCGTCACTCAACGCCTCCAACCCTGCAAGAACCGAGTGGTAACGCTGCTCGCCCCCCACCACAACCTTATGGTCGGGAAGATCGAAACGGCTAGCTAAGTTCTGCCAATAGGCGACACGATCCTCGGCCACCACCACCACAATCTCTGACGAAGGCAGCGCACGCGCGAAACTATTCAGAGAGTAGGCCAACACGGGTCGCTGCCCCAAGAACTGAAACTGCTTGGGCATCGATGCCCCAAAACGGCTACCACTCCCCCCTGCAACCACAATCACACCCACCTTTGGGGTTATAATATCTACCATAACTCTACCCTATTAATTTTGCCAAACCAGCTTTGTACCAAAGCCCAATGTATTGTCGGTATACTTCATAAATTGCAGCTCAATGCGCCACAGCGTAAGAGAGGACAACGCTGCGTAGGGAAACGCTGCGATATAACTCTCGCGATCGGCTTGACTGGCCTCAACCACTCGCCCCACAATCTGCAACCCCTGCAGACGACCAACAACCCTAGACTCCAACACCACCGATGCCGCAACCTCGCAATTGCGCGTCATATGCGCCACATGACGCGTATCGTGGTTCGAGGCAAAGACAAAAACATTACGCTCCACGTCGTAGCTATAGAAGGCATTACAACAGTATGGTGCGCCATCCACGTCGCTCGTGGCTAGCGTCAACACATGGTGGCGACGAATAAACTTCACCACTCGCGGATCAAGATTCTCTGCGCTACTGCTGCCCATAACTCAATAATATTGTGTCATTATGAGGCAGATCAATATTGTTGAGGTCACAAATCTGCATATCACAATCTATATCGCCATCCAGCTCCGCCATCACACGCTCCTTGACGAAGTTAAATGCATCGCGATTCTCGGCCTTAATCGGCTCAACTGGGGTTTGTGGTATCTTCAATGGGTCAATAGCCTCGCCATTGCGCCACACACGGAAATCGAGGTGAGGTCCTGTCGAGGCACCTGTCGACCCCACATATCCGATCAACTGCCCCTGCGTGACACGCACACCCTCGGCAATACCTGGGGCATAGCGACTTAGGTGCAGATAACCCGTCATGAGCTTCTGCGGATGTTGGATCTTGAGATAGTACCCTGCGCCGCCACTCTGATACTGCTTGGTAACCACTACGCCATCGGCTACCGAGTAGACTGGCGTACCACTTGGAGCTGCGTAATCAACTCCATGATGAGGGCGATAGACCTTATAAATAGGGTGATAACGTGCGTTGGAAAATTTGGAACTAATACGTGTGTATTTGAGTGGTGCCTTCAACATCGTCTTACGCAAGCTAGCGCCATCCTCCTCCCAAAACGACACCTTGTCGTCTTGCAAAAATGGGATTGCATAGTGGGTAATGCCACTGTGGGTAAAGCGCACACCCCAGATCTGCCCAACGCCAATCGAGACAGAGTCGTCGACAAATCGTTCGTCGTAGATAACCGTAAAGTTGTCACCCGATTGGATACCAAAGAAGTCGATGCTCCACTGATATATATCCTCCAACTCGGCACCCAACGCATAGGGCAGCTCATTATCCATGATCGCACCCCACATCGACGAGACAATCTCGGCACTCTCCTTGTGACGCTGCACACTCACAGGCTTAGTCCCCTTGTAGACCGAAACGGAATCCGAGAGAAATTGGAACACTACATAATCGACCTTGTCGAGTTCATAGACCAAATAGTCGAGTTGCTTGTGCCCCATGGTATCTTGCTGTACAAAGAGCGAATAGGAGTTACCAGCCTTGATCTTGCGAAGCGGAAATACCTCGCGCGAGGCTCGATCCATACGGTCGACATCGTAGGCCGTACCACCATTGGCAATTATGATATTACTCATCGTCTCGCCAAATTCAATCTTGTGATCCTCAATATCATACCCCTCAATATCTATTCCGAAACGAGTTATTCGAACCTCCTCCTCGATCAGATCCTCAGCAAAATCTCCTTGGCTGCTACCACCACAGCTCACCACAAAGAGCAGCACCAACGACCATAAAATAGAGTATATTAATCTCATTACACCTTATATTAAATTACACCTTTTACCCCCACCCCTCTCGAAAACAAACACAACTCCACAAGATACAAAGATAGAGTTTATATTTATTTTTTACAAGCTACAGCCCATTAATTTAATCCCTCCATAGCCACATTTGCAAATTCAGCTATTAATTACTACCTTTGGCTGGTAGAGATAAAATTGGTTAATCATGATTAGAGATATAATATTAGGCGCTATTTCGCAGATATACTTCCTTGTTATTTGGGTGCGACACAAACTATTTGATTGGGGGGTGATAAAGAGCCGCCGTTTCGAGATCCCGATCATCTGCGTCGGAAACATAACTGTCGGAGGCACAGGCAAAACGCCCATGAGCGAGATGTTGATCGAGCATATGCAGCAACACCACACCGTGGCGCTACTATCGCGCGGATATGGGCGAACCACAAAAGGTTATATAGAGGTGAAGTTCGACGATGAATCGCACCGCGTGGGCGACGAGCCATTGCAGATGAAGCGTAAATTCCCATCTACGGTGGTGGTAGTCTGCGAAAAGCGTGTGCTCGGAGTGGAGCTAATCCAGAAGTTTCACCCTAAGGTCGACTTGATTATAATGGATGATGGGTTCCAACATCGACACATAGATCCCAAGATCAGGATCGTAATGATGGATGCAACAAGACCTGTGCACCGCGACAAACCGCTACCCGCAGGCGAGTTGCGCGACCTGCCATCGGCGCTAAAGCGAGCCGACTACTTCGTCATCACGAAGTGCCCAGAGAGCATGGGCGACGAGGAGCGTCGTGAGATTGTCGACAATATCAAACCTCAGGTAGATCAGAAACTCTATTTTTCAAAGATCGCAACCCTCGAGCCACAACCCATATACGACAGCAACTTCACCAAAGCGTTTGACCCCGAGGCGACGGTTATTGCGATGGCTGGGGTGGGAAACCCCGATCCATTTATGGAGACGATTCGAAACCGCTACACAGTAGCGAGCGAACTACTATATAGCGACCATCACGAATATACGGAGGCCGATTTCGAGGAGATAGCAGAGGCACTAAAACGCAGCCATGCCTCGGCGATAATCACCACCGAGAAGGATGCTATAAAGTTTATTGCAAACGACAATATACCATCCTTCATCAAGGAGAGAATATACTACACACCCATCAAACTACACTTTGAGGAGGGGTTAAAAGAGCAACTACTTAAAAACCTAGAGCAAGATGTTAAAGCGTATTAAACGAGCGGCCGAATATATTTCGAGCAAAACAGATGGATTTACACCCCAAGTGGGCGTTGTTCTCGGATCGGGATTGGGTGGATTTGCCCAGAGCATAGAGGTGAAATATAGAATCCCATATAGCGAGATCCCCGAGTTCCCCGTCACGACCGTTATCGGACATAGCGGAGAGTTGGTGATGGGATACCTTGCAGGGGTGGCGGTGATGGTCATGCGCGGACGGTTCCACTACTACGAGGGTTACAACATGGGCGAGGTGACGATGGGAATCCGCGTGATGAAGCTACTCGGGATCGAGACGCTGTTTGTATCGAACGCCGCAGGAGGAGTTAATATGTCGTATGACGTGGGCGATTTGATGGTTATCACCGACCACATCAACCTCATGCCCAACCCATTGATTGGCCAAAACATGGAGGAGTTTGGTACACGATTCCCCGATATGCATGACTGCTACACCCCACGACTTATAGAGTTGGCGCGAGGCGAGGCGCAACAGATGGATCTGAAGCTGCAGTATGGCGTATATGTGAGTGGCACAGGCCCGACATTTGAGACTCAGGCCGAGTATCGCTACATCGGCATCATAGGTGGCGACGCTACGGGTATGTCGACCGTCCCCGAGGTTATCGTGGCACGCCACTGCGGCATCGAGGTATTTGGAGTATCGATCATCACCAACTGCGGATTGAGCGACCAGATTGGCGACCACGAAGATGTGCAGAGGGTGGCAGCCGAGGCGGCTGTCCACCTCGCGACACTATTTTATCGCGTGATTGCGCAGTTGAAAAGAGCTTAACGCGGATGATTAATCGAGTTATACTACGCGGATTTGTAGCCGATGAACCATTTATCCATGCCCTGCCAAACGGCATGATGGCGAGGGTGAGAGTGGCGACAATCGAGCGAGTGTTGGTCAAGACATCGGGCGGCATGCGCGAGATCATCGAGTGGCACACGGTATTCGCCCATGGAGAGTTGGCACACACGATCGACCAACAGGTAAAGATCGGCACCCCGATAGAGGTCGAGGGGAAGCTGCGCAACCGCAAGTGGAGCGATCGCAAGGGGGTGCAACACGACACGGCCGAGGTGGCGGCCGACAAACTAACTGTGTTGCAGGAGATTGTGGGCTACACACTACCCTCTCAGATTGTCGAACGTATGCCTGTGGTCAAAAGCAACACCACGAAGAGGGATAAAACGGAGCCAATAAAGGCACCATTGTCCGACCCCGATAATCTGCCATTCTAGCACGATTGTTGGAGTATCAGTGCATAAAATATAATCATTATGGAGTGGCTCATTGAGTGGGGATACCTTGGCCTATTTATAGGTGCAATAGTTGGCGCTACGGTATTTCCGTTTAGCTCCGAGGTGGTTCTTGTAGCGCTACTCACACAGCCTTGTATCAATCCATATATCGCGATTGCGTGTGCCACGGCTGGCAACTGGATCGGTGGAGCAATCTCCTACTACATGGGTTATTTGGGTCGCTGGGATTGGATGGAGAGGTATCTGGGGGTTAAACGAGAGAGGCTTGAAGCACAGAGCGAGAAGGTGAAAAGATGGGGCGCACTGCTTGCACTCATGAGCTGGGTGCCATTCGTGGGCGATCTATTCGCTGTAGCATTGGGGTTCTACCGTGTCAACTTCCGTTCGACGGCCATCTATATGTTGCTAGGCAAGGGTGGGCGATTTGTCATCTGGGCGATGCTCTACTACTGGGTCGAACCGCTACTTAATTGGTGTTGAGCGATATAGCTACTCCAACGACTCATCGTCGTGGCTATACTCATCCAATCGCCCCTCCCACAAGAATTTACGAGTCTCATTCACCGCAACACCCGACAACAACACCAACGAAAGGATATTGGGCAACGCCATCATGGCATTCATAATATCGGAGAAGTTCCACACGATCGAGAGGTTGAGGATCGCACCAAAGTAGATCATTACGACCCACACCACACGAAAAACCATAAGGTAACGAGTGCCACTCAGATACTCCACCGCACGCTCGGCATAGTAGCCCCAACCCAAAATAGTCGAGAAGGCGAAGGTGGCGATTCCCACGGTAAGAATCGTGGTTCCAATATATGGTATCTGCGAAAAGGCCATCTGCGTAAGCATGCCGCCCTGCACCGTAGAGTCAATATCGGGATTTGCCAACACGCTGCTCACCAACACGATACCCGTAATTGCACATATCACAACAGTATCCCAAAATGTACCCGTCGACGAGACCAACGCCTGACGCACAGGGTTGCGACTCTTGGCCGCAGCGGCCACAATAGGAGCCGAACCCAAACCCGACTCATTGGAGAACAAACCGCGAGCGATACCAAAGCGAGCCGCAGCAATAACCGCACTACCCACAAAACCTCCGCCAGCGGCTTGAGGCGTAAATGCCGACTCGAAGATCAACGATATAGCAGGCCACAAATATGCCCAATTAATCACCATAATCCACACACAACCAGCCACATAGGCGATGGCCATAATCGGCACCAACTGCGAACAGACCTTGGCAATACCCTTGATTCCAGTAAATATTACAACACCAACCAGCAGCGCAATGACAACACCCACGATATGCAGCGACACGCCCGTATTCTCGGTAATGACCATCGCCATAGCGTTGGACTGCACCGTATTACCGATACCAAACGATGCCATGAGGGTCACCACGCAAAAGAGCATACCCATCCACTTCATATTCAAACCGCGCTCCAGAGCATACATCGGCCCTCCGATCATCGTCCCCTTGTCACCTCTCACGCGATACTTCACCGACAGCAGCGCCTCGGCATACTTCGTGGCGATACCCAAAAAACCCGACATCCAACACCACAACACCGCCCCAGGCCCTCCTAGAGCGATGGCTGTAGCCACACCGATAATATTTCCTGTTCCGATCGTCGCAGCCAACGAGGTGACCAACGCGCCAAATTGACTCACATCACCCTCCGACGAACGATCGTCGCGAGTGACCGATAGGCGGATCGCCTTGAAGATATAGCGTTGCGGAAAGCGCAGACGAATAGTCAAAAATAGGTGACACCCAAATAAAATAATAATCATTGGCCAACCCCATAACCAACCATTCACAACCTCTAGTAGATGATTTATACTCTCGTACATACGCTATTATACTTGTTTAACGCAACAAAAGTAGGCTTTTTTTTCTATATAAAAAACTTTTTTACTTAACTCGGATGATATTCAACCCATCGCGCAGCGGAACGATTATATTCTCCAGACGATCATCCTCCACCACCCTACGGTTAAACTCCAACAAGGCGGCCGTATGACGATCACCATGTTTCAGAGGCTCGACCACCTTGCCCGACCACAATATATTGTCGGCAATTATCACCGATCCACTCCTCACATAGCCCCGATCGAGCAACATATCGAGGTAGGCAGGGTACTCCCTCTTGTCGCCATCCATAAAGACCAAATCGTAGCATACGCCCAACTGCGGCACCACATCCAATGCCGAACCAATGTGAGCCGTGATCTTGTCGCGATGAACACTACGATCAAAAAACTCCGCCGCGAAGCTCTCCAACTCATCATCCACCTCGATAGTGTGCAACATCGACCCCGACTCCAAACCTGCCGCAATACAGAGTGCCGAGTAACCCGTAAAGGTGCCGATCTCCAACACACACTTCGGCCGCATCATCTGCGTCAACACCGTCAACAACCGCCCCTGAATATGCCCCGACAACATGCGTGGCTGCACAACGCGCAAATGAGTCTGGCGATCCAATTCACACAACAGAGCCTCCTCGGCCGTCGAATTATCTAATATATACTTATCTATTGCATCCATAGATTAACGAATTTATTTATAAACCAACATCGACAGATCGTCGAATACATCGCACGCCACAGCTTGAATATCGCTAGCAGTAAGCGCTGCGACACGTCGGTAACTCTCCTCCACGCTCTCGACTGCACCATGCAGCAGATAACTCTTGCCAGCCCCCAACATATATCCCTCGTTGCTCTCCATCGAGATGGCCAACTGTGCCATAAATTGACGCTTGGCCATAGACAATTGGCGAGGCGTGAGTTCGACACTGCGCAGACGATCTATCTCGCCACGGATCAACTCCTCAACTCGCTGAGCGTTGGACGACTCCGAACTAAAGTAGATGGTCATCATACCCGTATCGGAATAGGGGGTATAATTAGCCTCGACATTATAAGTGAGACCATGCTTCTCGCGCACCAACACATTGAGCAGCGAGTTGGCACTCGGCCCTCCCAAGATATTGACCAACAGAGCCAATGGCAGACGACGCGGATCCATAATACTATAGGCCTCGCCACCTATTATACAGTGTGTCTGGTGTGTGCGATGCGACTCCTCCTGCACAAATGGGGTCACCTTCGAGGTGGCCACACGTTCGAAATTGCGCGTTGTGGCGGCATACTCCCCGAAGTAGCGGTTGGCCAACTCCTCGACTCGCTTGTGGCTCACCCCTCCGATCGACGAAAAGACCATCTGGTCGGTGGTGTAGGTGCGCTCCACAAAGCGTCGTATCGTGGCGCTCGAGAAGCCTCGAATATCGCGCTTCACCCCCAATATATTGTGCCCCAACTGCGATCCCGAGAAGAGGCGATCCTCGAAGTTGTCGTAGATCATATCCGAGGGGGAGTCTTTGTAGGTATTTATCTCGTCGTAGACCACATCGCGCTCACGATCCATCTCTCGGTCGGGGAAGGTCGAACAGAATGCAATATCGGAGATTAGCTCCATCGCCTTGCGAAAATCGCCCTTAAGCGTAGTGGCATGGATCGTCGTATCCTCCTTTGTGGTAAATGCGTTTAGCTCGCCACCCAGATTCTCCAACCGACAGTTGACCTGATAAGCGCGTCGGTGCGTCGTGCCCTTGAACAGACCATGCTCTGTGAAGTGCGCCAAACCATACTCGCCCCTCTGCTCGTCGCGCGTACCAGCTCCGATTATCAACCCACAGTGGGTCACCGAACTGGGGGTGCGACGGTGTATGCCGCGTATACCGTTGGGTAGTGTATATGTGTAAAACTCCATCTATTATTAAATCTTTGCGCTATTATAACTCTTTGCGTACAGCCAAAAACTGCCCTGTATAACTCTCCTCAACATCGGCCAATGCCGCTGGCGAACCCTCGAACACCACACGACCACCATAGTCGCCAGCCTCTGGCCCTAGGTCGATAACATGGTCGGCACACTTGATAACATCCACATTGTGCTCCACAACCACGATCGTATGCCCCCTCTCGATCAGTGCATCGAATGCCTGCAAGAGGCGACGAATATCGTGAAAATGGAGTCCCGTTGTCGGCTCATCAAAGATAAACATTATCCGCTCGCCCTCGGCTCTAGCGCGCCCAACCGTACCACTATCCTTGCCCAAGAACGAGGCTAACTTCACTCGCTGAGCCTCGCCACCCGAAAGGGTCGACGACGATTGCCCCAACTTAATATATCCCAAACCGACGCTCTGGAGCGTACGGATACGATCCACAACACGTTGTGCCGTAGAGTTTGTGGCATCCTCACCAAAGAATTCGATCGCAGCATCGACGGTCATATCCAACACATCGCAGATCGTGCGACTGCGATAACGTGCATCCAACACCTCGTTCTTAAAGCGTCGGCCGCGACACACCTCACACTCCAACTCCACGTCGGCCATAAACTGCATACTCACCTTGATGATACCCTCGCCCTGACACTCCTCACATCGCCCTCCTGCAATATTAAACGAGAAGCTCGAGGCACTCAGACCCATCTGACGCGAGTATTGCAGATCGGCAAACAACTTGCGTATCTCGTCATAGGCCTTGATATAGGTCACAGGGTTCGATCGCGACGAGCGACCAATGGGCGATTGATCGACCATCTCGACGGCCGACAACTGCTCGACATCGCCCTCCAGACCATCGAAATCGCCTGCGCGCGACCCTGCGCCCATCAACTGACGACGCAGAGCTGGATACAAAATACCTCGCACCAGAGTCGACTTGCCCGACCCACTAACGCCCGTCACACAGGTCATAACGCCCAACGGAAAGCGGACATCGATACCTCGCAGATTATTCTCTCTCGCACCACGCACCAAAATAGAACCCGAAGCAGAACGCAACGACACAGGAGGTTCTATGCTACGTCGACCCGAAAGATAGTCGGCCGTCAACGAACCTTCGCACTTCAGCAGCCCGTCGAACGTTCCACTAAAGACAATCTCGCCACCCAAATAACCTGCCCTTGGACCCACATCGACGATGTGATCCGCCGCACGCATCATCTCCTCTTCGTGCTCCACAACGATCACCGTGTTACCAATATCGCGCAACTGTTTCAAAACACCAATCAGACGCTGCGTATCGCGAGGGTGCAAGCCGATACTCGGCTCATCGAGAATATAGAGCGAACCCGTAAGGTTGCTTCCCAACGAAGTCGACAAATTGATACGTTGCGACTCACCGCCCGACAACGTAGCACTCAACCTATCGAGGGTCAAATAGCCCAACCCCACATCGCGAAGATAACTCAAACGGTTGCAGATCTCGGTCATCAAGCGCGACGCTGCCTTGGTGTCATACTCATCCAACACCATATTATCTATAATCTGCGACAACTCGTCGACCGAGATATGGGTGAGATCCGAGATCGAATAGCCACCCACCTTGACATAAGTAGCCTCGCGACGCAAACGCGATCCGCCACACTCCGTACAGATTGTCTTGCCCGTGTAGCGAGCCTTCAACACTCGGTACTGGATCTTGCGACGCTCCGACTCCAGATAGGCAAAAAAGCCATTCAACCCCTCGAAATATTGGTTACCGCTCCACAGCAATTTACGCTGCTCGCGCGTAAGATCGTAGTATGGAGTATGGATAGGAAAATCAAATTTATAGGCGCTACCGACCAACTGGTCACGCCACTTACGCATAGTCTCGCCACGCCAACAGGCGATAGCATTGTCGTAGATCGTGCGACTCTTATCGGGCACAACCAGATCCTCGTCGATACCAATTATGCGGCCATAGCCCTCGCACTTAGGGCACGCACCCAGAGGGTTATTAAAACTAAAGAGATACTCCGTAGGCTCCTCGAACACAATCCCATCACGCTCGAAACGCGACGAAAAACGACGGCCATCACCATCTGAGAGTCGCACCACGCCACACACCCCATCGCTATAGTCGTAGGCTCGCGAGATGGAGTCCGACAATCGACGACGCAGATCAGAATCGTCGTCGCCATCCGCCACGCTAGTTATCTTTACGCGATCAAAGACCACCTCAATCTGCTCGCTCTCAACCTCGTCGACCTTGGGCAAAAACTCCTCAACAGCCACACTCTCGCCCCCAACATACAACCACTGAACACCCATCGACATCAACTCCAGCAGAGCACTCACAACACCCATACTCCCACAAACTAACGGAGCTGTAACCACAACGCGCTCATCACTCTGCAACAACATCCAATCCACCACATCGTCCACCGAGTCGCACGTGACCTCCTCGCCCGACACAGGCGAATAGGTGTGACCAACGCGTGCATAGAGCAGCTTCAAATAGTCATATATCTCGGTCGTCGTACCAACCGTCGAGCGAGGGTTACGACTATTGACACGCTGTTCGATAGCGATCGCAGGGGCTATGCCCGAGATCTGGTCGACATCGGGCTTGCTCACCCTCCCCAGAAACTGGCGCGCATAAGCCGACAGCGACTCTACATAGCGACGCTGACCCTCGGCAAAGATCGTGTTAAAAGCCAAACTCGATTTGCCCGACCCAGAAAGCCCCGTCACAACCACCAACTTCTCGTGTGGAATATCGACATCCACACTTCGCAGGTTGTGAACACGAGCACCTCGAATCGAAATATGTCCTTTTTTTACATCCATGAAATTCGCTAATATTATACCTAATCGACTCGCTCGACCGTAGCACCCTCGACCTTCTCAAGGCGACCATACAACCCATCGACCATGCTTTGACGAATTGAGAGGTGCATCACACACAGGTTATCGAATTGCTGGCTCAAAATATTGGGTTGAAGATCTTTGACCACCTTCATCACCCCATTCATCGCAATATACGAAAACTCAACTCGCAGCTCGACATCTACCGTGCGCTCCACAATCTCGCACGCCGCCAACACATCTGCTGCCGAGTCGCGATAGGCCTCGATAAGCCCAGAAACACCCAACTTCGTACCACCAAAATATCGCACCACTACAATCAAACAGTTCGTCACCTCGTGCGAAAGCAACTGCCCCAAAATAGGTTTGCCCGCAGTGCTCGACGGCTCACCATCGTCGTTGGCACGAAATCGCTCTCCACCAGCCCCCAAGCGCCATGCGTAACAGTGGTGCGTAGCGTCGTAGTAGCGTTTGCGCAGCGCCTCCAAGATAGGGGCGACCTGCTCCTCGCTACTCACAGGGTAGGCATAGGAGAGGAATTTACTCCCCTTCTCCTTATATAGTATCTCCGCCTCAGCGACTATCGTCTTGTAGCTATCCTCCAACCCTAACGTATCTTCTTAAACAATCTATCCCAACGAATATTGGCAGGGAACGAACCCTCGCTATCCAACGACAACCACACAAACGATGCCTTACCCACAACGTGATCCTCGGGCACAAAACCCCAAAAACGAGAGTCGGCCGAGTTGTGGCGATTGTCGCCCATCATCCAGTAGTAATCCATCGCAAATGTATAATTGCTCACACGCTCACCATCGATATATATCTGCTCGCCATCGACTCGCAGATCGTGCCCCTCATACAACGAGATGATACGACGATAGAGCGGCAAATTGTCGACCGTCAAATCGACCGTCGCACCCTTTGACGGCACCCATATTGGCCCCATATTGTCGTGGTTCCATCCAAAACGGTTATCGTTGGGGAATACATCCACATCCACCCCCTCTGCAATATACTGCTGCACAGAGATAACATTGGGTAGCTGCTCAACCTCGCGCAGAGTATGCTGCGTAAGTGGCATCTGATAAATCACGCCATTGCCCATCGCCTCGGTGATATTCAATTGCTGCAAGGCCTGTGGGCTAAAGGGCGAACTAACTCGTACTATATATATATACTGCTTCTGCTCAGGCACAGACTCCTCCGCGCCATTGATATAGAGTCTCGACGCACGTAGCTCCAGTGTATCGCCAGGCATCGCAACCAGACGTTTAATATAGTTCTCTCTCTTATCAACTGGGCGCGAAATAACCGTGTAATCACGGAACAAGCGTTTACGCCCCTCCACCTCGCCAAAATTGCTCTGGTAGCCACGCAGTACATCGTAGTAGGTCACCCCTTGGTTCTCCAACAACACCGTATCGCCAGCAGGGAAGTTAAAGACAACCACATCGCCACGCATAATAGGCTTCAACCCTGCCAAACGATGGTATGGCCACTGCACAGCGTCGCAAAACGACTTTGCGGTGGTCGACATCGGCATCGTATGGTGAACAAATGGAAATGAGATCGGGGTGTTGGGCATCTTCGGCCCATAGCTCACCTTGCTCACATAGAGGTAATCACCCACCAACAGCGACTTCTCCATCGACGACGTAGGGATAACATACAACTGAAAGAGGTAGGTGTGGATAAGCGTAGCCACAACCGTAGCAAAGATCAACGAGTTGACCCATTCGTAGATGCCTCGATAGAGCGCACTACGACGACACAACTCGCTATTTCTATCGCCCACATAGCGTTTGAGATAGCCCAAAATATAGATATCGTAGAGCACCGCAACGCCCAACAACATCCACCAATAGCCACTCCACGCCCCAAACCACAACACCAACAACAACGACGAGAGGCCAAAGCCCACCCATCGATTGGCGAAAAACGCCTTTATCTTTTCGATCATAATAATTCGACTATTTCAACATATCATCCATCGAGTAGATACCCACCTTGCCACACAAGAACTCCGCAGCAACCACCGCGCCATAGGCTAACGTACTGCGATTCTTAATCGTATGTCGAAGTTCCAACACATCGTCGGCCGACTCATAGGTCACCGTGTGGGTACCTGGCACCTCGCCCTCGCGCACCGAGCGGATATTCACCTCGCCCGCAGCTGCTGGTTGGTCGTTGACCCAACTCTTGAGCGAGTCGAGGTTGTCGATCAGCCCCTCAGCAATTGTGATGGCCGTGCCACTCGGAGCGTCGAGCTTGTGGATATGGTGGATCTCCTCGATCTCCACGCCATACCCCTCGACACGATTCATCATCTCGGCCAACTTCTTGTTGATACGAAACATGAGGTTGACCCCCAAGCTATAGTTCGACGCATAGAACAGAGCCGACTTGCGCTCGATACACAACGCGGCCAACTCCTCGTAACGATCCAACCAACCCGTCGTACCACTCACCACGGCTGCACCAGCCTCGATGCAGGTGCGCAAGTTATTGTAGGCCGTATGGGGGGTCGTAAACTCGATTGCTACATCTACGGCTGCCAAATTTTGGGCATTGAGGTCGGCCGCATTATCTTGGTCGACGATCAACGATATTGTATGGCCACGCTCGATCAATATTCTCTCAATCTCGCGACCCATCTTTCCATATCCGATTATTGCTACATTCATAAAAATTATATTTTTTAGTTATTATCACACCAATGCAGGCCTTTCTGGCCTAGCTCACAAAGGTACAAATTTGAGTGGGAAATTGCAATATTTTCGACCTTTATTAACCAACACATCACCCATACACAAAAAAAAAGCCCGAGAGATCCCCACCCTAGTGGAGATCTCTCGGAGCATTTCAGATCGTAATATGTGTCTGGTTAGAGACTCTCGATAGTTCCCCCATCGACCACATCCCAACCGTTGATCACCGATACGAGTGTCACCTCGCGGTCGGCCAAGCTCCAGTTGAACATATATTGCTTACCCGACACCATGTCGAAATCGGTATCCAACACCCACTCATACACCAAACTACCAACGGTGTAGGTCGCAAGCGTCGAACCCATCGCCACGGTCTGTGGAGCGAGGATCACGCTGCAACTCATCGAAAGCGAGTCGCTATATACCAAAGGTGTTACAGTCGTAGCACTACCCAGAGCCGACATCGAGCCAGTCTTTACACCGTAGCGCAAACCGCTCTTAGCACTAAACGTGGCCTCACCGCTAACGTCGCCCACGATGTTGATAACGATCGAACTCATCTTGTGGTCGAACGACAATTGCGGAATTGCATCCGACGAGCTAACCGACGCAACCAACAGGTCGCTAGCCGTAAAGGCGCTAGCCGACGACTGGTCAGTCTCGACATAGAAATCCAACGATGTCTGCAACGAGCTAACAGTTGGATATACTGCGTAGAAGCTATATGTAACGTCGTCGCCACTATATACGATTGGTGCGCTACTCATAAACAACGATCCGTTGTGGGTATATTGTGCTGCGTCGCTCACCAACGTACCGCTTGCGTCGTAGGCCGTAACGGCTATCACATCGCCCGACTCGAAGTTGGTATCGGTCACCTTCGTAAGGGCGTTGATCTGGGTTGTGAACATCAACTCCGTAACTGTTCCGTCAGTTGTTGTATCGTCTGTTGTGTCGGTTGTACCCTCGGTTGTGCTATCGCCAAGCTCCGCACCTAGGTTCTGCTCCAACTCCTCGCACGCAACCACCATGGCCGCTGCGGCTAACATGAATATTATCTTTTTCATTGTTTTATTGTTTTTTATATGGCTTAATCTGCAATTATAATTTCGTAGAATGTGTAGTCGGTAGTACTTCCTGATGCAGTGTATGTTGTGAGGATATTGCCATTGACATAATCAGCATGCTCTTTGCCAATTGTTAAAGTGATATATTGAGTAGATACGTTATAAAAAAAATAAATCAAAGACTCAAGTATTGATTCCGTTGCAATTGTCATATATCTAATATTTGTACAATATGAAAATGTTCCATAACCCGCATTGGTAGAAGACGATGCAGTTGTAAGGTTAGGTATTGAAATTGATGTTAAAGAGGAACAAGAAGCAAATGTAGGCCCCGTTATTGTGGTGACTTTAGGTATGTATATATCAATAAGGTTATAACATGAGTTAAAGGAACCTACACCCAATGATGATCCTGATCCTAGGGTTTGAGCATTAGGCAAATATATTGAGACCAAATTATGCATACCCTTAAAAGCTTCGTCGCCTACATGAACAATAGATTCTGCCATAAGAGTCAGAATAGAGGTGCAGCCATAAAACGCTGAGGTACCAATATAAATCACCTTTGGAAGGTCTATAGAGCTAAGCGAACTACACCCATAAAAAGCGTTGTCTTTGATAGAGATAAGTTCTGGAGAACTTATCGATTCTAATGTCGTGCAATTATAAAATGCACTACTCGAGATTATTGTTGCACTAGGCAAACTTATTCTTTTAAGGCATGTAGATCTTGTTATTGAAGATGACGAGCTATTATCTGAATATAGCGCACTCGACGGCACATTGATAAGATTTGGGAACTCGATAGAGATCTCACGAGTATCAAGTATAGAACCCGAAATCGCATTAAGAGCCGCCTGCAAACCCTCAAAATTATCGGTGTTGGCATAGACATCGTAGATCACCCATGTCTCGGCTGTCTCAGGGTAGGACGTAGCGCTGTAATCCGATAGGCGCGTGTATGCAATATCAGTTCCTACATCATTCGCACTGTCGCCCCAACCATTAATAATACCTATTGGAACAACCTCATTAATAGCCAAATCCCAGTTAAACGAGTATTGACGACCCGATTCAAAGGTCAACGTATCGAGAAGCGTCCAGTTGTAGACACGCTCACCAACTGTAAGCGTCGCAAAGACTGTATTTGCTGCAATCGATTGTGGGGCAACAATAGCCTTCAGCCCAAGACCATCGACTGTTGCTGCATTAATAGTGGTGGTACTACCTTTGGATATATAACTTTGGGTTGACAAGTTACAAATTGCGTTGTTAAGAGCATTAAGTGTTAACTCTGCTCCGTCGAAACTATCTATCGAAATTATGTTGACAACCACATTCGACATCACGTGGTCGAATATAAGTTCTGGTTGGCGCTCCTGCGTCGAGTCGATGATCGAAACCAACAGGTCGCTCATCTCGTAGGCATCGCCCACGCTCTGATCGGTAGCTCGAAGCTCATGATCGACGAACTCTCAAGCGAGGGATAGACCGCGGCAAAAGATAGGTCTTGGATGGCACTCTCATACTCAATCGGAGTGTCGCAGTCGAAAAGATAGCCATCGAAACCGTAGAGAGTGTTGGTCGAGATCGCCTTGGTGCCACTGTAGGCCGCAACCGAGATAGTGTCGCCAATCTCGAACCCATTGGAGTAGACACGTGTCGAGATGTCGCTTGTGAAGGTGACGCTCAACGACGCATCCAAAGGGGCGACAACTCCGCTCTCGCCCCCATCCTTGGAGCAGCTCCAAAATGCAAGCAGAGACAAGGATAGCGTTAATAATTTCTTCATAAAATTAGTTTTTTGTGCTCTTGCCCAAAGCGGTTAGTTTGGTTACATTATACACAAAAAAACGTGGACAATACCTTTATTTGTGCCTTGAGGTCTTCGACTACCTATACATCCAAATAAATGAGTAAAGCCCACGATGAACCGTGAGCGTTTACACTTTACTCTTGGATGTGTTTTTTGAAATTGTCGAAGTTTCAAGACACAAGAAATAAAGCTAACGCTTTTATGTGTGCTCCGCAAACGCAAATAAATTCGCGCATGCAGAGAATTTTCTATCTATTTTTCTTTTATATACCCATAGGCCTAAAGAGTTTTAATCATGTAAATGCAAAGATATGTATTATATGGTTACGATCCAAAAAAAATGTGGTTCGCGATATGAATTCCGAGAATTTTGTGTAAATTTGTGGTATGTGAGGGTGACTAACAAGTCATTTTTTTCGTTCGTCATTGCGGACTTGGGTTTAAAGAACTTTTGGTCACCTCCTAAAAGTATAATAAAAACACACGAATTTGTTTCATTCGTAGAGTATGAGATATTTTATCGAACTGAGTTACAACGGAGGCAACTACTGCGGATGGCAGCGACAGAACAACGCCCCAACGATACAAGAGCAGCTGGAGAATGCATTGGCCACACTGCTGAGAACCGCAACCCCAGTGACGGGTGCTGGACGCACCGACACGGGGGTGCACGCGTCGTTTTATGTGGCGCACTTCGATGCCGAACAACTCAATGTAGAGTGGCTGAAATACAAGCTCAACATATTGTTGCCCAAAGATATAGCCATACGAAAGATCTATCAGGTGGCCGACTCTGCACATGCGCGATTCGATGCTGTGCAGCGCGAATATACATACGTTATCGAGAGTGAAAAAAGCCCCTTCAACCACCACACCTCGTGGTACTACAGTGGCGCTCTCGACATCGATGCCATGAATCGTGCGGCAGCTCACCTGCTGCGCTACTCCGACTTCACGACCTTTGCAAAACTCGGGTCGGACAACAAGACAAATATATGCGACGTGCGACATGCTGAGTGGGTGCGCAGCTCTCGGGGCGAGTTGATATTCACCATCCGTGCCGATAGATTTCTGCGCAACATGATACGCGCCATCGTCGGAACGCTCGTCGACGTGGGGCGCGGACGCTACACCCCCGAGGAGTTTGAAATGATCATAGCCAACCGCGACCTATCGCAAGCATCGACAAGCGCACCTGCGCAGGGGTTATTCCTGAGCGATATACAATATCCAACACGCACAGATGAGTAGCACACATATCATCAACGGATTGAAATACAACACCATAGAGTGCAGGTACTTTCCAAAACCGACACTTACGGAACCAGCCGAGATCGAACTTATATATATCACTCGTGGCGAGGGGGTATGTTTTGCCAACGACGGAATCACACCATTCCACACGGGCGACATACTTCTGTTTAGCGGACACATGTCGCACTATCTGAGGAGCGCAAAGCAGTTCTATTCGCCGCAGTACCCACTGCGGTGCGGAGCTACGACCATACAGTTTGAGCGTGATTTGTTGCCCGCAAACCTAGACACGCTACGCGAATGCGATAATATTGCGCGCGTGGTAGAGATGGCGCGGCGCGGGGTACGGTGGTGCCGAGGTTCGTTTGACCCAAAAATCGTCGAACAGATCGAGGTGATGGAGCAGCTCGAGGGCGTGGAGCGCATGTTGCAGCTATACCACATACTCGACCAGTTGGGGCGATTGGTCGATCGCGCAGAGATGATCGCTAGCGAGGTGATACAAAAGGGGCAAAAAACCAACAACAAAGGGTACTTGATGACCATCGAGTACATCATACGACACTTCGACCAACAGATAACACTAGACCAGTTGGCCGACCACACCAACATCAACAAGACAGCGTTGTGTCGACATTTTAAGGCGCACGCTGGGCGTTCGATATTTGACTTCTTGCTGGAGCTACGAATTAACTACGCCAAAGAGTTGCTAGCGTCGACTAAAATAACGATCTCGGAGGTGGCTCTCGACGCAGGATTCAACAACCCGCCCAACTTCAACGTGCAGTTCAAACGGTTGGCAGGTATCACACCAGGCGAATATCGAGCATCACACGCACGACGCATAACTAACGAATAATCACAGCATTGACAATACGCACCTTGGAGTGTTTATTGAGCGCATCGCGCAGTGCATCGCGCTGATAGAATAGCTCTTGGCGCAGGAGGCTCGACTCTATTCGCACATGAAGTATGCGGTTTTCGAGTCGCAATTCAGTGGTCATATCGGCCACATGATCGCCCACCACCTCGCGCCATGTCTCGGGCAGACGACCCTCGGCCACTCGCGCAGCGATATATGGGGAGTCAAAAAACTCCTTGAGCACATCGCCTATCAACACCTCTCGTGATCGCTTCATCGTTATCTATCATTGGAGATTACACCCTGCGACACACGGTAGAGACCATACTCCACATCGACCTTGTCGAGGATAAGTTGCAGACGCTCTTGGTTGCAATCCGAGATGAAGATCTGTCCAAAATCATCACCTGCGACCAACGCCACCAACTGCTCGACACGTCCACGATCGAGCTTGTCGAACAGATCGTCGAGCAGCAGAATCGGATGTTCGCCTCTGCGCTGGCTAACAAGCTGGTATTGAGCCAACTTCAGAGCAACTAAAAAACTCTTTTGCTGCCCCTGCGAGCCAAATTTCCGCAACAGGTGCCCTGCTATTTCAAACGTCACGTCGTCGCGATGAACACCCACCGTAGAGTATCCATTGTTGAGATCTCGCTCGCGAGCCGAGAGCATAAGCTCCTCGTAATCGCTCGCTGTGAGCGACGAACGATACTCCAGATTGACACTCTCGCGCCCACCGCTCAACATCTCGTAGTAGCGCGTGACCAGAGGCAGGAGTTGTTGAATCGTCTCGCGACGGCACTGCTCAATGAGTTGAGCA
This sequence comes from Rikenellaceae bacterium, assembly GCA_047174185.1. Classification (GTDB taxonomy): domain Bacteria; phylum Bacteroidota; class Bacteroidia; order Bacteroidales; family Rikenellaceae; genus Alistipes. The sequence continues at coordinate 29,303 of JBCQUH010000016.1, forward strand.
TGGGGCATCATCTGCTGATCGTAGATCTGCAACATCGACTCGCTACCGCCACTTCGCAACAGAGAATTGCGCTGCAAAAGCAGAGCATTATAACGGATCAAAGAGTTTAGATATTTCGTATCAAACTGCGAAATGAGCATATTCAAAAATCGACGACGCTCCTCGGCCGAATCACTAATCAATACTGAATCGTAGGGCGAGACAACTACAACGGGCAAAAAACCAACATGATCCGACAAGCGTTCATACTCCTTGCCATTGCGTTTTAAGATCTTGCCCCCACGCCCTGCACCCACCGCTCGCTGCTTGGTATAGCTACACGCGATACGCTCGGTTCGGGTGGCATCGCTACGGTAGCGGCCATCGATCATAAAGTAGTCGCTCTCGAAGCGAACACTCTGCGAATCGTTGACGGGCAACATCGACTTGCTCATCGAGAGGTAGTATATGGCATCCAACACATTGCTCTTGCCTGCACCATTGTCGCCCACCAGACCATTGATGCCTGGTTGGAAGTCGAGCTGCGCAGAGGCGATATTTTTGAAATTTAGCAATGAGATGTGCTCCAAGTACATGTCCGAATACTGTTTATAAACCGCCACAAGATAGCGATATTATCCGAGATTTTGGCCACCGCCAACTAAAATTCGAGAGATGATCACTTTTTTATGCAAGATTTGAATAATATATATAAAAAAATAGTATATTTGTCTGCCCAGAATGGGAGCTTTTTAGAAATTAGAAATTAAACAAGATAACAACAATGGCAAAGAAAAATGTTGAGACCTCGGAGTTGGAGACTCTAGGTACAGAGGCGATGAGTAAAACAGAGCACTTTTTTGAGGAGAATGGTCAGAAAATCGTAATGGCGATCGTAGCTATAGTGGCTGTAGCGGTGGCTATATTCGGTTATAACGCGTTGGTTGTTGAGCCTAAGGAGGATCGCGCTGCCGATATGATCTACGCTGCTCAGGCTATATTCGAGAGCGGTGCACCCGATTTTCAGCTTGCGCTTGAGGGTGATGCTTCGACAATCGGACTGCTTGAGGTGATCGAGAACTACTCGTCGACAAAGAGCGGAAATTTGGCATATCACTATGCAGGTATCTGCTACTTGAAGTTGGGCGATTTGAACAATGCGCAGAGATATTTGGCTAAGTACAAGGCTCAGAAGGGCGCTCCAGCGATGATCGTCAATGCTCAGAACATCGGACTGCAGGGTGATATCGCTGTAGATCAGAGCAACTACGCAGCGGCTGTAGAGTTGTTTACAAAGGCTGCGAATAACTACAAGAACGACTTGACAACACCGATATTCCTTCGCAAAGCAGGTATGGCTGCTCAGGCAGCTGGCAACAAGGCTCAGGCAAAAGAGTTGTTTGAGAGTGTTGTAGACCTATATCCAAACTCGCAGGAGAGCGCAACAGCGGCAAAGTTGTTGAATGCTATTAAGTAATTTACACAAAAAAAAAGATATGTCATCAGTAAATCATAACTACTCGCTACTCGACGCTCCACTGCCCTCGGCTGAGGATATGCAGTTTGGAATCGTCGTAGCGGAGTGGAACCCAGAGATCACAAGTGTATTGGCCGAGGGGGCAGTGCAGACATTTTTGGATGCAGGGTGCCCTCGCGAGAACATAACCGTAAAGCAGGTGCCAGGGACAGTGGAGTTGACGCTTGGAGCGCAATACTTCGCAGAGTTCACTAAGGTCGACGCAGTGGTGGTACTAGGGTGTGTAATTCAGGGCGACACACGTCACTTCGACTATGTGTGTGACAGTGTGACTCAGGGCATTACAACGTTGTCGATACAGTATAACCTACCCATCGGATTTGGTGTATTGACGGTTAACAATATGCAGCAGGCGTTGGATCGTTGCGGGGGAGTGTTGGGCAACAAAGGTAGCGAGGCGGCAGCCACAGTTATCAAGATGGTCGATCTAAAGATGGATATGATGGCTACAGCCATCGAAGAGGATTTGATCGATGCATTGGACGAGGAGTATGGAGTCGACGATAGCGACCCACACAACAACAAATCATTGAGCTAAGAGGCTTTACAAGTTATACAAAATATAAACGCGACCTACTTCAGAATAGGTCGCGCTTTTGTTTGTCGGTGTGCTAGGTTCGCCCTTAAGAGCGAACCTGAGCACCACACTTCTGCTCCAACTGACGTTGGATATTGGACATCGTCTTCTCGATAATATTGTCGGTCATCGTCTGCGTCGTATCCTCCAACACAAAGCCCAAGGCATATGACTTCTTGCCAGCGGGCAACTTATCACCCTCGTAGACATCGAATAGCGTCACTCGCTTCAACAACTTCTTCTCGGCCTGCAAAGCTGCGGCACGAAGCTGTGCAAAGCTAACCTCGGAGTCGATCAACAGCGACAAGTCGCGACGCACCTCAGGATATTTCGACAACTCAACAACCGAAACCTTCGACTTGCGAGTCGCCTTAACCAATGCATCGAAATCGATCTCGGCATAGAATACATCGCACTTCAGATCAAAATCCTTGCGCAACGACGATGAGACAACACCCATCTGCACAAACTCCTTGTTGCCCTGCTTCAAACTAAGAGCATCGCCAAACAGACCGCTCTCAAGACGCTCCTCCTTCAAAGAGTAGATATCGACACCAAAACGGCTCAGCAAACGCTGCACCATCTCGCGCAGCGTGAAGTACGATGCCTCGACACCCTTAGACATCCACGACGCAGGGGTCGCAGTACCAGTCACGGTGATCGACAGACGATAGTTCTCGCTATAGGCCGTCAATGGCTTATCCTCCTGCTGCGACTGAGCATCGTAATAGTAACAATTTCCAAACTCATAGAGGCGCAAATCACCACTCCTGCGATTGACATTCAACGCCACAGCCTCCAACGTATTGAACAACAAGGTCTGGCGCAACACATTCAAATCAGCACTCAACGGATTGAGAATCTTCACACATCGATCGGCCGAGAAACCAGTCAACGAATCATAATATGACCCTTTGGTAAGCGAGTTTGACATAATCTCAGTATAGCCATTGGCACTCATATAATCGGCCGCCATATTCATCAACTTACTCTTGTCGGGGCGTGGAGCATACGACAATGTAGAGCGAACCGACGTGGGCACCTCAACATTGTTATAGCCATAGATACGCAACACATCTTCGATCAAATCGGCCTCTCGCTGAACATCCACACGATATGGTGGCACAGCAACGCTCAACACCGCACCATCGCGCGAAGTGATACGAACATCCAAAGCCTCGATGATACGAATAATCTCATCATCCGAGATCGCCTTACCAATAAGCGCGCGAGTGCGATCCAACGAAAACTCGAACCAGAAATCCTTCGCCGCCACTGGGCAGATATCAACCACATCGCTTGCAATCTCACCACCTGCCAACTCTTTGTACAACAGTGCAGCACGCTTAAGGGCATACAACTGCATATTAGGATCTATACCTCGCTCATATCTAAACGAAGCATCAGTATTCAAGCCAAAACGCTTCGAGGTCTTGCGGATCCACACAGGGTTGAAATATGCCGACTCGATAATAATATCGCTCGTCGTATCGCTCACACCCGAATCCAAACCGCCAAAGACACCTGCAATACACATCGGTTTAGTAGCCGAACAGATCATCAAATCTTGATCTGTCAACTCCCTCTCCACACCATCCAACGTCACAAACTTAGCCCCTGCATCGCACGTGCGAACAACAATCTGACTACCATCAACCTTCGCAGCATCGAATGCATGGAGCGGTTGACCCAACTCATGCAGTACATAGTTGGTAATATCGACCAAATTGTTCTTAGGGTTAATACCAGCGGCACGCAATCTATTCTGCATCCACTCAGGCGATGGTGCGATCTGACACCCTTTGACCGCCACCGCTGCATAGCGAGGTGCCGCCTCCGACCTATCGACCCTAACCGAGATAGGCAACTCATTACTCTCCACCTCAAAACTCTCAACACTTGGATACTTCACCGAGACACTCTCGCCCCTGCTGCGCAAATAGGCAACCAAATCGCGAGCCACTCCGATGTGCGACGCTGCGTCAACACGATTAGGTGTCAATCCAATCTCGATCAGATAGTCATCCTCGATCTTGAAGTACTCCTTAGCACTCATACCAACCTTGGCATCGCCATCCAACTCCATGATTCCTGCATGATCTGAACCGATACCCATCTCATCCTCGGCACACAACATACCCAACGACTCGACACCACGGATCTTCGACCTCTTGATCTTGAACTCCTCGTCGCCACCATCGGGATACAACACTGCGCCCACCGTAGCACAAGCCACCTTTAGACCAGCACGACAATTTGCCGCACCACAAACGATCTGCAACGGAGCATCACCACCAACATCAACCGTCGTAACATTCAAATGGTCAGAGTCGGCATGTGGCTCACAGGTCAAAACTTCGCCTACAACGACACCTGCCAAACCACCCTTAATAGACTCTATCTTCTCGAACCCCTCGACCTCAAGGCCAACCTCCGTAAGAATCACCGATATCTGCTCGGCCGTTAGGTCGGTCTCGACATACTCCCTCAACCAATTATACGAAATATTCATATATACTATATTTTATACTTATTAAACCTCTCTAATTATTACTTGCCACTCTGGAAAAATTGGTGGAAATAGAACATCTGATAGACGATCGAATTTCTCCAATATTGAGCAGTGTGCGCACCTGCACGCTCTATATAGTCGTGCGTGATCCCCTTCTCGACCAACGCCTCATGAAAATTACGGTTGACATCTATAAAGAAATCATCCACGCCACAATCGACGATAATCGACAACTCTTTATTTTGCAACTCACCCAGTGCGTTGATCACCGTATACTCATCCCATCTATCTTGGTTGCTCGCCATATCGCCCAACTGATCCTTCATCATCCACTTCTCGGGGAAGGGACGGAGATCCAATCCTCCGCTCATGCTGCCTGCCGCACCAAAGACATCCTTATTACGAATTGCATTCCACATAGCACCATGACCACCCATGCTCAACCCTGCAATTGCACGCCCACTGCGATCGGCAATTGTTGGATAGTGGCTATCGACATAGCTCGGCAACTCGCGCGAGATGAAGCTCTCGAACTGCGAACTATCACGCGTCGGGCTATCCCAATACCAACTATTCTCTCCATTGGGGCAGACGATCAACATACCATACTCATCGGCGGCAGGGCGCAGATCGCGCAGCGCCATCCACGACACCTCGCGTCCACTATATCCATGCAACAGATAGAGCACAGGCAGAGCCGTAGCCTCCGCACCCCTCTTCACCTTCGCCTTTGCCACATCTGGAACAACAACCAACGTGCGAATATCACGCCCCATCTTAGGGCTATAGATCGCCAATGTATCGACACTTGCTGCCTCGACAATACCTGCACAACAGAGCAGAAGTAGCGATAAGCAGACTCTATTTATACACTTTTTCATAACTTCAAAATTAAGCCGCAAGTTAATGTTTTTATTGCAATAAATCAACACTTTGAGCCAATATATAGCAACACCATACCAATTAATATCAATCCCAAATCCAAAATCTTCGATCGCAAATTACGCTCGCCAAACACCAACGCTCCACAACCAAACGACACAACGACCGAACTACGACGAACCATCGACACAACCGAAATCATGGCATCGTCGTTGCTCAATGCCGCAAAATAGGCCATATCGGCCAACGACAAAAGGATCGAGATCAGCGGTATAGCCCAACTCCACCTAAAAGGGGTCGTCTGCTTACGCCTTGGCCACCACAGCAGCCCAACCACCACCGTCATCAGAGCCAATTGATAGAGGTTGTACCACGACTGAACAAAGATCGGATCCAAAGTTCGCATGATATGTTTGTCATATAACCCACTCGCAGCACCCAAAATTGCAGCACCCCCCAAGGCCAATATCCAGAGATTGCGAACAAACGAGATACCCTCCTTACGACTAGCCACACTCAACAAAAAGAGCGACAGCAGCGACAACAAAACACCCGACCACTGCCACATATTCAACCGCTCGCCAAATATCAACATTGCACCCACCAACACCAACACTGGGCGAGTGGCATTGACAGGCCCCACGATCGTGATCGGCAAATGCTTTATAGCAAAATAGCCCAACACCCACGAAGTCAAGACGATACACGCCTTTGCGAAGACCTTCAGATGCCCATCCAACCCCTGCGTCGAACTCTCCATCACACCACCATCGAACCACCCAAAACCAAACTCGGCCGAGAGCAGTGCAGGCAGAAACAACAGAGTCGAAAAGAGCGTCGTAAGCAACAAAACAGGCAGCACAGCATTTGCCGTAACCGCCTGTTTTTTCGCCACATCATAGAATCCCAGCAGTGCTGCCGAGATAAATGCCAATGTTAGCCACATATATTTTGATATCTATACCTTTACAACTCGTCACTATATACCGCCCCTGGTAGATCGTGCAGATTGTAGCGCGATGCCATCGACATTCCATAGGCTCCTGCCGACTTCATAGTCAACATATCACCACGCTTGGTAGGACGCAACGACACATTCTCCTCAAATACATCGGTCGACTCACACGCTGTACCAACAACTGTATACTTCGCACGCTTGTCGGAATCGGAGCTGATATTCTCGATATTGTGATACGAACCATACAATGCAGGACGAATCAACTCCGTCATACTTGCATCGACAATCACCAAACTACGACCCGTCGCCGTCGTCTTGTTAAACAACACAGTGGTAATCAACTCACCACACTCGCCCACGATCGAACGGCCAAACTCGAAATGGACACTACGATCGCCCACTCGAAGATGGTTGTTGACAATCGAGAACAACGATGCAAAGTTCGGAATTGGCTCATTCTCAGGAACATCATAATTGATACCCAAACCACCACCAACATCTACAAAGCTAAACTCGAAGCCCAAACGCACCAAGTTATCAACAATAACATTTGCCTTGTTACACATATTCTCAAACACATGCAACTCACGGATCTGTGATCCGATATGGATATGAATTCCCTTGATATTAACACCCTTCAACCCCTTGATCTGCTCTGCGTTCTCCATCACCTCCTCATACGAGATTCCAAATTTACTATCGGCCTGACCAGTATC
>JBCQUH010000017.1:0-36299 GCA_047174185.1 Rikenellaceae bacterium
TGTTCACGCGTGAACAAGAGATAAAAAAAATACGCACACCGTACGACTAAATTAGTGCGTAATAGTGCGCGTAAATCTGCTAACGGCCTAACATTCAAGCCCTTTGGCGGAGAGAGAGGGATTCGAACCCCCGGTACAGTTACCCGTACGTCAGTTTAGCAAACTGGTGGTTTCAGCCACTCACCCATCCCTCCTGACTCTGCAACATCGGCCTCTACTGTTGTGACAATCGGCCTCTGCTGTCATTGCAGATGCAAATATAGATCTTTTTTTTAAATATGCAAAATTTTGAGACTATTTTGTGCTAAATATTTTGGATGTGTCAAAATGTCGCGTAGATAGTTTGAAAACCACTATATATGTAGTATCTTGCGCAGGGTAAATGAAAAATATGAGATTAATGAAGCAGATAGAGGTAAATCAACTAGATCGTAGCGTGGTCGATATTATCGGCCAGCAGTGGCTGTTGATTAGCGCAGGCGATAGCGCACAGTTCAATACGATGACCGCCAGTTGGGGTATGATCGGGTATATGTTCAACAAAAATGTGGCGATGATCGTGGTGCGTCCCACCCGATATACTCGCGAGTTTTTGGATCGTTGCGACCGCTTCACACTCACGGTGTTGGCCGACGGTTATCGCGATGATCTGGTGACTCTGGGGCGCATCTCGGGGCGCGATGGCGACAAGGTGGCGCAGACGAAGTTGACCCCATGCTTCACCCCTGCTGGCAATCCGACCTTCGAGCAGGCGCACATAACGCTGGAGTGTCGCAAGCTCTTTGTACAGCCGATGGAGGATACGAGCTTCATAGATCGAGGGTTGGTCGAGCAGTGGTACGACGAGGCGCATGGTGAGTTTCACATAATATATATAGGTGAGATCGAGAGCTGTTGGGTGGCCGAATAGCTGTGTACCTACCTAAAAGTTGTATATGTCGGGGGTTAAATACCTATAAATGGGTATTGGTATTGATGCGGAATATTGCGTACTTTGGTCTGTTAATATGGGCTAAAATGGCTTTTATATAACTAAAAACAAAACTAGATGAAACAACTGTTTTTACTTCCTCTAGCTGCATTGACCACAGTAGAGGTCGAGGCTGCTGTGAAGGAGCAACCGAACATCATATTTATTTTGGCCGATGATATGGGTATTGGGGATTTGGGTTGTTATGGTCAGGATCGTATACCGACCCCTAACATCGATATGTTGGCGCAGAGGGGTATTCGTTTTACGCACCACTATAGCGGTTCGACGGTGAGTGCTCCATCTAGATGTGCCTTGATGACGGGTAAACATACGGGACATGGTTTTGTGAGGGGTAACAAGGGCGAGAAGAGCGATCTGGGAACTTTTGATATTGCCATTCCAAGCGACGAGGTGACGGTGGCCGAAGTCGCAAAGAGCAAAGGATATGTTACAATGTGTGTGGGAAAGTGGGGCTTAGGAGGTCCCAAAACCGAGGGTAGTCCTGTGAATCAGGGCTATGACTATTTTTATGGATATCTGAGTCAGGGGCATGCGCACAGCTACTATCCCGACTATCTGTGGGAGAATGAGAGTAGGGTGGAGTTGGATGGTGAGACCTATAGTCACTACCTTATGATGGAGCGCGGTTTGGCCTTTATGGCGGAGAATATTGATAAACCGATATTTGCCTACTTTGCGTTGACACCGCCCCATGCCGATCTCGACAATCCCGATATTTCGGCCTTTAAGGGTCGGTTCGAGGAGACCCCGTATGTGAATAATAACAAGATCGGAGGGTATAAATCGAACGACTATCCTCGTGCAACGTATGCGGCTATGGTGGCCTCGATCGATAGGAGCGTGGGTGATATTGTCGAGTTGTTGGAGCGCGAGGGGCGGTTGGATAACTCGATCATCATCTTCTCGTCGGACAACGGTGTGCATGGCGTTGGAGGGCACGACCCTGAGTTCTTTAACTCTAATTTGGAGTTTCGGGGAATCAAACGAGATCTATACGAGGGTGGTATCCGCACTCCATTCGTAGTTAGTTGGCCTGAGAGCATTGCGCAGGGTGTGGTGAGCGACCATATCTCGACATTCTGGGACTTCTTGCCTACGGTGTGCGATATTGTTGGGGCGAAGAGTCCTGAGGGTGTCGATGGCATATCGTACTTGCCTACGCTTTTGGGAAAGGGTAAGCAGGCGCAGCACAAAAATATATACTTCGAGTTCTTTGAGCAGGGTGGCAAGCAGTGTGTGATCGAGGATGGGTGGAAGCTGGTGAGGTTGAATATCTCGAAGCCCAACAAAACCTATGAGGAGTTGTATAATTTGAATGTAGATCCGAGTGAGCTGCACAATATGATAGAGTCTCAGAGCGAGAGGGCAGAGTATCTGCGATGTGTGATGGATGCGTCGAGAAGCGAGAGCGATGAGTTTAAGTTTGTAAAGTAGTGGGGGGGGGGCGAAGCGATGATGAATAATATGAAGTGGGTTTTACCCCCTGTGGCGGCTCTCTCGGTGACAACTATAAGTGGAGCGCAACGACCCAATATTGTGTGGTATATGATCGAGGATACATCGCCGCACTATATGGCTCTCTATAACGATGGTCGAGGAGGTCAAACTCCCAATTTGGATAGCATCACCGACCAATCAATAATCTATAACAATGCATTTAGCAACGCTCCAGTTAGCTCAGCAGCTCGCACAACCCTCATTACGGGGTGTTATGCACCGAGCTTTGCAGGTAGTTTCCATCGACGTATCGAGCAGATGCCGATGCCCGAGGGTTTGGGGATGTTCCCATCCTATCTGCGTGAGGAGGGCTACTACACCTGCAACGCTTCGAAGACCGACTACAATGTCGATCTAGACAATGGTGCGTGGAATTTGATAGATGGTGAGTTGGGCGATTGGCGCAAGAGGGAGTCTGAGGATCAGCCATTCTTCTATGTGAGGACAAATACTACAACGCATGAGTCGAAGTTGCTTTTTGGCGAGGAGACGTTTCGCACGAAGCCCACGCAGAGTGATCCCGACGAGGTTTTGTTGCATGATTATCTTCCCGATACGGAATTGATGCGCTACACCTATGCCACCTTTTATGATCGAATAAAGGAGGCCGACGAGGAGTTTGGTCAGATGGTGGATATGTTGCGTGAGGATGGGGTGTTGGATAATACGATCATCTTCTTCTTTGGCGATAATGGAGGCTCTTTGCCTGGTTCAAAGGGCTATACGGATAACATCGGTTTTCGTGTTCCGTTGGTGGTCTATGTGCCCGAGGCGTTGAGAGAGTCGCTGGCTATTGAACGAGTGGGCGAGCGAGTAGATGATCTGGTGTCGTTTATAGACTTCGGGGCTACGGCGCTCAATTTGGCAGGTGTCACAGGGTCAAAGCGGTCGGATGGAGTTCCGTTTTTGGGTAAAAAGAGCAAGCATGGGGTCGAGAGTGTGGTCTGTTATGGTGATAGATTTGATGATCTCTATTCATTCAATAGGACGCTCTATCGAGGTAGTTATCGTTATGCTCGAAACTACCAACCATATCAGACACAGAGTCTATACTCCTACTACCGTTACCACTCGTTGGCGCTTCAGCAGTGGCGCGAGATGTATGAGCAGGGGGAGTTGACGGAGCGTCAATCGAGCTTCTTTAGAGCCTTTGGAGCCGAGGAGCTGTATGATTTGGAGGCAGATCCCAATGAGGATTGCAACTTGGCGACCGATCCTGCTTATGCCTCTGTGTTGCGGAGTATGCGTAGCGAGTTGTCGAAGTATGTGGTTGCACACCACGATTTGGGCTTCTATCCCGAGGTGATAGTGTACGAGCAGGGGGCAGAGAACCCCGATCGCTATGGTGCGGCACACGTTAAGGATATCAAGAATTATTGTGCGATAGCAGATCTTCAGCTGCTTCCATTTGGTTTGGCGGAGTCTAAGTTGATTAAGGCTCTGGGGTCGGACGACGATGTTGCTAAGTGGTGGGCGTTGACCTCTGCTTCGTGGTTTGGTTTGGATGCTGCGAAGTCTAGTGAGTTGGTTGCGGCAGCTAAAGAGTTAACCGAAAGTGGCGAGCGGAGTTTTGTTCGTTCGCGTGCAGAGTTGTTCTTGTCGGTGTGTGGTATGGACGGGGTTACGTCGAGTGATGTAGATGATATATTGAATGGGTCGAAGCGTTTGGCCGAGACGTTGTTGGTGTTGAATGATTTTGCCTATATGAGCGAGTGTGGATATATGCCCGATATGGAGTATACCTACAAATCGAAGGATACAAATGTGAAGCAGCGCATTAAGTATCTAAATAGGTAGGCGGCGGAGAAGTTCTTCTGGGATTGTCGTCAGTGCATAAATTAAGAGATAAATAGAGTTTGCAAAGGGCAAAAAGAGCTGTAAATAGAGTTAAATAAATGAAGAGATTATCGGAACTAAAAAATGGTGATGTCGCCATTATCGTGAAATTACATAGTACGGGCGAGTATACGCAGCGTCTGGGCGAGATGGGGTTTATCCGAGGGCGACGAGTGGTGGTGATCAAGAATGCACCGCTGCGCGACCCTATAGAGTATGAGCTGATGGGTTCTAGCGTCTCGTTGCGACGTAGCGAGGCCTACGACATCGAGGTTGTGTTGGATGGCGAGGTGACAACGGAGTTGGTGTTGGACGATTTGGTCTTTGCCGCTCAGGTGAGTTGCGACAACTGTGCAGCGCCAGAGCGTGGTAACCGTACCATCAATGTGGCGTTGATTGGTAACCCCAACTGTGGTAAGACGACGATCTTCAACCGTCTGTCGGGGCGCGACGAACATGTGGGTAACTACTCGGGTGTGACCGTCGAGATGAAGCAGGCCGAGATAGAGCATGGCGGCTATACGATCCGTGTGACCGATCTGCCTGGTACATACTCTCTGTCGAGCTATTCGCCCGAGGAGCGTATCGTGCGCGAGGAGTTGATGGGCGATCGCTACGACTTTGTCATCAATGTGGTGGATGTGACGCTGTTGGAGCGCAATTTGTATCTGACCACGCAGTTGATGGATATGGCCAAACATATCGTTGTGGCGCTCAATATGTATGACGAGTTGGATAAGTTGGGCAACACCTTCGACCACGAACAGATGGGTCGTATGTTGGATATACCCTTTATCCCGACGGTGGGTCGTACAGGTGTGGGGCTTGCGGAGGTGTTGGATATGGTGGTGGCCAAATATGAGGGCGATCTGCCCCATACTCATGTCGAGAGCAATCTGGGGATGTTTGTCGAGGATTGTCTGGACGATGTTGCCGAGGTGTTGTCGGTGTCGGATGTGCCCGAGTTGCCGCGTCGTTATTTGGCTGCGTTGTTGGTTAGTGGTGACGAGGAGATTGTGCAGAGGGTGGGCGACGATGCCCGACAGATGGCCGAGCGCATGCGTCACGAGATCGAACACGAGTATAATGAGTCCATCTCGCAGGTGATGTCCGATTCGCGTTATGGCTATATCGCAGGTGCCCTCAAGGAGACATTGTCGGTGAATAGCGAGCGATTCCAAACCTCGCAGAGGATAGATAACGTGTTGACTCACAAGGTGTGGGGCTTTCCGATCTTCATGTTCTTGGTGTGGTTTATGTTCTACACTACCTTTACTCTGGGGGGCTATCCTCAGGAGTGGATCGATTGTGGCATCTCGTGGTTGAGCGATGTGGTGAGTGGTCTGTTGGGTGGCGAGGGTGCGCTGCATGATCTGTTGATCGATGGTGTGATTGGTGGAGTGGGTAGTGTGATTATCTTCTTGCCCAATATCTTGCTGCTGTTTCTGTTTATCTCTATTCTGGAGGATACGGGGTATATGGCACGTGCCGCCTTTATTATGGATAAATTGATGCACAAGATAGGTCTGCATGGCAAGTCGTTTGTGCCGATGATCATGGGCTTTGGTTGCAATGTGCCAGCCATCATGGCGTGTCGCATAATCGAGAACCGACGCAATAGGTTGTTGACCATGCTGATCGTCCCCTTTATGTCGTGTAGTGCCCGACTGCCAGTCTACATATTGTTGGTTGGAGCGTTCTTCCCGTCGCACGCTAGTTTGGTGCTGTTTGGACTCTATGTTTTTGGTGTGGTATTGGCTGTTTTGAGTTCGTTGCTGTTGCAGCGTTTTATCATGGTTGAGTCGGATCAGCCCTTTGTCATGGAGCTGCCTCCGTATCGTATGCCGTTGGTGAGCAACACGTTGAAGCATATGTGGAACAAGGCGGGTCAATATCTCCGCAAGATGGGAGGCATCATCTTGGTGGGTGCGATGATCATCTGGGCGTTGGGCTACTATCCGACGCGTGAGGATAGCTATCTGGAGCGTATCGGACACGTTATCGAGCCTACGATCTCGCCTTTGGGTTTTGATTGGAAGGTGGGTGTGTCGTTGGTGTCGGGTATCGCTGCCAAGGAGATTGTGGTGAGTACGATGGGTGTGTTGTACAATGTGGAGGTCGACGATGACGACACTCATGTGTTGGCCGAGCAGATGAAGCTGGATCGCTACCAGAGCGGTGCGCATGAGGGCGAGTTGATCTTTACGCTGCCTGTTGTATTGGCCTTTTTGGCCTTTGTGTTGATCTATTTCCCCTGTTTGGCGGTTGTGGCTGCGATCAAACGCGAGAGTGGTTCGTGGGGATGGGCTATCTTCTCGGTGGTCTATACGACGGGTTTGGCGTGGGTTGTGAGCTTCGTGATCTACAACGTGGGGCGTATGTTGGTTTGATCCATTTGGTTTGATATTTGTGGAGTGGTGTTGATGTTATGCAGGATGTAGTAGTATATATAATTTTGGCTCTTGCCGTAGCCTTTGCACTCTATCGACTGGTGCGTCGTATTCGCAGCTTCTCGTCGACTGATAAGTGCGATGGGTGTGATGGATGCGGAGATTCGAAACCGCGAAATGGAGGCGATGATTGCGGTTGTGGTTGTAGCCGATAGAGCTGTTTGGGGGTGTTTTAGAGCTGTTTTGAGGGTGTTTTAAGGGTGGCCTGTTCCGAGAGGAGCAGGTCGCTTTTTTGTTGTGTGGTACGGTTATTGGAGCGGTTTGGGCGTGTCTAACTTTAATTTTTAAAACCGTGAAAAAGAGTATTACAACAGTGGCCTTGGTCATATCTTTAGCTCTCAGCTCGGCTGCCATGTCGCAGAGTCGATCGACGAGAGAGTCGGATGCGAAACCCTCGCCCGAAGCAAAACTGATCTCCACAACCATCGAAGGCGATCGACAAGTGAGCCGATGGCTGGTCGCGGAGAGTGCCGACGATGGCTCCAAAGAGTTTACCGTGCACTACCAGATGAACCTCACACAGTTGGTCTCGTCGTATGGACGCAATAGCTCGGAGCTAAGTTCGCTCCATGCGCTGCTCGATAGTGTGGTAGGTGGTGAGCGAAGGCAGATCACGCAGATCGACATCGTGGGCTACGCTTCGCCCGATGGTTCGCTCTCGGGCAACAAGGCCTTGGCCAACCGACGTGCAACCGACTTTAGAGGCTACATCAACAAACATTACAACCTCGCAAAGGTCTCGGGTACAACTCGCGGTGTAGCTCTGCCATGGAGTGCCACGAAGAGCAGCGTCGAGTCGTCGTCGATCCCCTCACGTGCAGAGGTGTTGGATCTTGTGTCGAGCAAACACTCTATGGCCGACATAGAGTTGGGACTTAAGCGTATCCCTGCGGCGTGGGACTATATGTGCGATAATATATTGCCACCCATGCGATCGGTCGAGATGCAGATCAAATACACATCGTGGGTCGAGGTGGTCGTCTCAACCCCCATCGAGCAGAGTGGTAGGTCGAGAGGTCGTTCGGGCGGCAACGTATACTTTTTGGTGGTCGAGCAAATGCCATCCGACATTATGGTTGTCGACAATCCATGCTGCACACCGTTGGACTTCCCATCGGCCGTCAAGGGTAGCTTCAAGTATAAGGTGAATGGCGAGAAGTATAAGGAGCGTGCAAGTCGTCGCTCCTATCGCACCAAATATCGCTATCGTTAACGAGTCGTGGTCGAAAACAAAAACTAGGCTGGACACTCCTTAGTGGGGTGTTCAGCCTAGCTTCATTGTGCGTCTCTATTGCCGTAGAGCCTCTACTCGTTCTCTTTGTTGGCAATAAAGTACTTCTGTGCCTTGATCACGTTGCGACCCTGAAGTACAAATATCTTAGTCTCGCCCAATAGATTTAGGTACAACATATTGGCGCGTGTCGAGGTAGCCTCTGGAGTAGCCTTGATACGTCGCAACTGCTTCTTGATCGCATCAGCAATCTTGTCAAATAGATTGTCACGCATCTCCATCACCTGATCCAACTGCGAGAAGTCCTTCGATGTCAACATCTCGTTGATCTTCTTATAGATCTTCTCCACGTCGTTGTTGACGCTCATCAAGTCGTCGATCTGCTCAGCCGACAACCC
Source organism: Rikenellaceae bacterium (assembly GCA_047174185.1). Classification (GTDB taxonomy): domain Bacteria; phylum Bacteroidota; class Bacteroidia; order Bacteroidales; family Rikenellaceae; genus Alistipes. The sequence continues at coordinate 8,407 of JBCQUH010000017.1, forward strand.
TTGGTGGTGGTTGTTTATGTGGTCAAACGATGGTCTGGTGATGTAGACTAGCGTCTTTGCAACCTCGTTGATGTAGTCGACCACCTGCACGTAGAAGTGACCCGTGTTGATGTTGTTGTGCTCCATCTTATTCAACACATCAAACATATTGTGTTTACGCTCGCTAGACTCGGCATACAACGCCTCAGCCTCGAGAACCATCTCACGCAACACCTTGCGATTCTCCTTGAATAGAGCCACCAATGTGCGGTTGTAGATGCGTATTAGCTTGTTGGTTACATCCAAAATCTCTTGAGTGCAGCTATATAGGATCTCCTCCTGCGTACCTGTGCTAATGATCTCGGCAGCATGCTTCTTCTTCTCCTCAGCGCTCTTCTTGTCGCCAAAGAAGTTGCTCTTAATACCGATAAATAGGCAGAGTGCAACGACGCAAACAACAGCTATCGATCCGCCCCATATCAACACCGACGAGATGATAAATGCCACAGTAAATCCGCAAATAGCCGTAAGGAACCAACCCATGACCACCGTCACAACACCCGTAATACGATATACCGCACTCTCACGTCCCCAAGCTCTATCGGCCAACGACGATCCCATAGCCACCATAAATACCACGTAGGTGGTCGAGAGTGGCAACTTGTAGGATGTAGCAATCGAGATCAGAATCGATGCCGCCGTAAGGTTTACCGTAGCACGAATAAGGTCGTAGACCTGATTTGTACGCTCCTCGGCTGGTAGTGGATCAAAGCGCTTCGATACAGCCTCTTGAACAACCTTAGGTGTCACAAAACGATATGCGTCGTTGATCGAGATGGCCATCTGAACCAATGCGCGAGATAGAGCCGATGAGTTGAACTTCTCGTTGCTGCTCTCGTTCTGATTTGCAAGCGAAAGCTCGGTCTCGGTCACATTCATCGCCTTCTTCGAGAAGAATAGCGTCAATACCATAATGATACCAGCACCAGCCAACATATAGAAGTTCGCACGCTGTGGCGATCCTCCAGCCGACGGAAGCAGAGCCTCCATGGTCATATTCAGATAGTTAGCATCGCCAGCCAAACGAGCAGCCTCGGCCAAGTTATATGACTCGTAACCTGCCAAAGGCACTCCGATAAAGTTCACAAGGTCGTTACCTGCAAATGCCAACGCCAACGAGAATGTACCCGTAAGGATGGTGATGCGCAGGATGTTGGCTCCAAACATCTGCAAGATCCATAGGATAAACGACGCTCCAGCCCAGATCATAGCCAACGAGATGGCCGTATTCTCAAGAATATACTCTGTCACCTCAACAGGGATCAATCCCGAACTCTTCAAACCCTTGAAGATTGCGAAGTAGATGATACCCGTAAACGATATACCACACCACAACGAACCAAACTTGTTGAACACAGGGTGGTAGCGGAACGAGAATATCAGACGCGATATATACATAAATATAAGTCCAAAGAGGAACGACAGCACCACCGACAGCAGGATTGCTGAGATGATCGCAAGAGCCTTTGCAGTGTTGATAAACTCACCAAGGTTGGCCAAAGACAATCCACTCTCATTCGCAATGCGATAGATGGCAACACCAACGGCTGCACCCAACAGGCCAAAGACCATCGAGACGGTTGTCGATGTTGGCAGTCCCAAGTTGTTGAATATGTCGAGCAGGATGATGTCACCCACGATCATACCCAAGAAGAGAACCATGATCTCGGAGAATGTAAATTGGTTGGGGTAGAAGACACCGCTCTTTGCAACCTCCATCATACCCGACGAGGTGAGTGTGCCGACGAGGATACCAACGGCTGCCACCGACAAGATGATCTTGCGAGGTGCAATCTTTGATCCGATAGCGGAGTTTAGAAAGTTTACCGCATCGTTGGATACACCGACGATGATGTCAAATATCGCTAGTACACCCAGCGTAATGACGATAAAAGTGAAAATTGGACTCATTTAAATTATTTTTTGATATTTAATTCCGTTGCAAAGAAACAAATCTCATGTTAAAGTTGTGTTAACAAAGTATTAACAGCAGGTTTATTTCGCAACTTACACCACTTTTGCCTCCAAAATTAAACATTTTTTTATGAAAATAACACATAGTTCGATGATTTTTTTACAATCACCACCAAAATATTCTCGATTATGGAGTATGTTTTGTATGGTTAAAAATGTTGAGAGAGAGGGGGTGGCGTTTGAAAATTCAAATAAAAACCCTATATTTGCATAGTTTTTTATGTCTATTGTGGGAAGTGGTTGCAAGGTGTGATTTATAATATGTAATGAATGTCAGAATCAAAGGATAAAGAGATTCTCAACGATCTAGAGAGTCAAGAGTATAAGTATGGTTTCACAACCGATATCGATACCGATATTATCGAAAAGGGGTTGAATGAGGATGTGGTGCGACTAATCTCTACCAAGAAGGGTGAGCCAGAGTGGATGACCGAGCGTCGATTGGCGGCCTATCGCCACTGGTTGACGTTGGAGGTGCCACAGTGGGCGCATTTGCAGATTCCGCCAATTGATTTTCAGGCGATCAGCTACTACGCTGCACCTAAGGCCAAGAAGCAGCTCGACTCGATGGATGAAGTCGATCCCGAGTTGAAGCGAACCTTCGACAAGTTGGGTATTCCGCTTGAGGAGCAGATGGCTTTGGCTGGGGTGGCGGTCGATGCGGTTATGGACTCTGTCTCGGTAAAGACCACTTTTCGTGATACGTTGGCCGAGAAGGGGATCATCTTCTGCTCGATCTCGGAGGCGATTAAGGAGCATCCCGAGTTGATCAAGGAGTATCTGGGGAGTGTGGTGCCTCATACCGACAACTACTATGCAGCGCTCAATGCTGCGGTATTCTCCGACGGTTCGTTCTGTTATATCCCCAAGGGTGTGCGCTGTCCGATGGAGCTGTCGACCTATTTTAGAATCAATGCTCAGGGTACGGGTCAGTTCGAGCGAACGTTGATCGTTGCCGACGAGGAGTCGTATGTGAGCTATTTGGAGGGGTGTACAGCGCCTCAGAGGGATGAGAACCAGCTGCATGCGGCAGTTGTCGAGATAGTTGTTAAGTCGAGAGCGAGTGTCAAATACTCGACGGTGCAGAATTGGTACCCAGGTGATCGCAATGGTGTGGGAGGAATCTATAACTTCGTGACCAAACGAGGGGTGTGCCATGCCGATGCTAAGTTGTCGTGGACGCAGGTCGAGACGGGTTCGGCCGTGACGTGGAAGTATCCGAGCTGTGTGTTGTTGGGTGACAACTCGGTGGGTGAGTTCTACTCGGTTGCGATGACCAACAACCATCAGCAGGCCGATACAGGTACGAAGATGATACATATCGGCCGCAATACCCGTTCGCATATTATTTCGAAGGGTATCTCGGCAGGGCAGAGTCAAAACTCATACCGAGGATTGGTCAAGGTGTCGCGTAAGGCAGATGGAGCGCGCAACTACTCGCAGTGTGATTCGCTGTTGATTGGCAATCGTTGTGGTGCCCACACCTTCCCCGTGGTCGACAACCATAACTCGACATCGGTGTTGGAGCATGAGGCGACAACGTCGAAGATCTCGGAGGATCAGTTGTTCTACTGCAATCAGCGTGGCATGTCGAACGAAGATGCTGTGGGTGTGATTGTCAATGGTTATGCCAAGGAGGTGTTGTCGCGTTTGCCCATGGAGTTTGCTGTCGAGGCGCAGAAGTTGTTGTCGTTGAGTCTGGAGGGTAGCGTAGGTTAAAATATATTTAAGTAAATAAGGATAGAAAGATATGTTAAGTGTTAAGAATCTACACGCCTCGGTAGGCGAAAAAGAGATATTGAGAGGAATCAACCTCGAGGTCAAGGCAGGAGAGGTTCATGCTATCATGGGGCCAAATGGATCGGGCAAGAGTACGTTGGCGAGTGTGTTGGCAGGTAACCAGAAGTTCACGGTGAGCGAGGGAAGTGTGGAGTTTATGGGTAAGGATCTGCTGTCGTTCTCGATCGAGGATCGTGCACGTTTGGGTCTGTTTTTGGGTTTCCAATATCCAGTCGAGATCCCTGGGGTGTCGATGGCCAACTTTATGAAGATCGCGGTAAATGAGCACCGTAAATTTAGGGGCGAGGAGCCGTTGAGTTCAGGTGCGTTTCTGAAGATGATGCGAGAGCGTAGTGCGATAGTAGAGTTGGATTCGAAACTCACATCGCGTGCCGTGAATGATGGATTCTCGGGTGGTGAGAAGAAGAAGAACGAGATCTTCCAGATGGCGATGTTAGAGCCGAAGTTGTCGATATTGGATGAGACAGATAGCGGATTGGATATCGACGCATTGCGTATTGTGGCAACGGGTGTAACCAAACTCAAGCGAGAGGATAATGCCACGGTTGTCATCACCCACTATCAGCGACTTTTGGACTATATCGTACCCGATTTTGTGCATGTTTTATACAAGGGACGTATCATCTATTCGGGCGACAAGAGTTTGGCTCTTAAGCTCGAGGAGGAGGGTTACGACTGGTTGATTAATGATATTAAGGAGTAGGCTGGGCGTATGATTCAGATAGATGATTTTCTAAAATATTTGGAGTCGCACGAATTGAAGCGTGTGGAGTCGGGCAGTGTTGTGATCGACGATGCTGCGGCTGCACTGTTGCATGTTGCGATCAATCCAGGTGATTTGTCGGTGAGTGTTAGCTCTCGTGACACTGCGGTACAAATGGTCGTGGTGCGTGATGGTGAGGGTGAGTTGCAGCCGTTGAATATAGATGTGGCTCGTGGAGCTACGATCAACGTTGTGGAGTTGTTGTGGAGTGGCGCACAAAGTAGTTTGACGATTGTGCAGAGTGGCGACTCGGTGGCGAACCTTACGCAGGTGGAGCTGGCCTCGGCGGTGAGTCGTTGTCGGGTAGCGTTGAATGGTTGTGGGGCGAGTGTGGCGGTGGATGTGTTGCAGCTGTTGAGTGGCGATCAACGTGGCGAGGTGTCGCTTCGCATAGAGCATAATAGCGGAGATTGTAGTAGCAACTCGACCTCTAAGTGTGTGGCCAACGATCGTGCGCAGGGTCTGTTCGATGGTTTGATCTATGTGGCACAAGATGCTCAACATACGGTTGCTAACCAGAATAGTCGCAATGTGGCGTTGAGCGACGACGTGCGTATCAAGGCTGAGCCTCAGTTGGAGATCTATGCCGACGATGTGATGTGTACGCATGGTGCGACGGTTGGTCAGATGAACCAAGAGGCGGTCTACTATATGCGTCAGAGAGGTTTGAGCGAGGCACAAGCGCGCAAGATACAGTTGGAGGGTTTTGTGGCCGATATATCGCAGAGATGTTGCATCGAATCGCTACGTGAGGGCATTGAGCAGTTGTTGGGCGCACGACTTGAGGAGTTGTAAGAATTATAAGTTATAGAGTTGTAAGTTATATATATAATATATAGGTATATAGATTAATGGTCGATTTCGAAGTTATACGCGAGGATTTTCCCATCCTATCACGCATGGTCTATGGCAACAAGCCATTGACCTATCTCGATAGTGGTGCTACGGCTCAGAAGCCGCAGTGTGTCATTGATCGGGTGGATTATCTGCATCGCGAGATGAATGCCAACATCCACCGTGGTGTACACTATCTGTCGCAGGAGGTGACCTCGATGTATGAGGAGGCTAGAGAGCAGGTTCGTCGCTTTATCGGAGCTGCACACCGCGAGGAGATAATCTTCACGGCTGGAGCAACGGCATCGGTCAATACGGTGGCCTATAGTTGGTGTGAGAGGGGGTTGTCGGAGGGTGACAATATCGTTGTGTCGCAGATGGAGCACCACTCGAATATTGTTCCGTGGCAGTTGGCCGCACAGCGCAAGGGTGCACAGATCAGGGTGTTGCCGATGGATGACGATGGGCGATTGATGACGGAACGGTTGGCAGATTTGGTCGATGAGCGCACGCGAGTTGTAGCTGTTACACAGGCCTCGAACACGTTGGGTACACGTCCCGATTTGGCGTGTGTCGTGGCAGCGGCCAAGAGTGTCGGTGCAATCTCGGTGATCGATGGTTGCCAAGGTGTTGTGCATGGTGGGGTAGATGTGGGGGCTTTGGGTTGCGATTTCTACCTCTTCTCGGGTCATAAGTTGTATGGGCCAACGGGTATCGGTGTGTTGTATGGTCGTCGCGAGGTGTTGGAGCAGATGCCACCCTTTTTGTCGGGTGGCGATATGGTCGATCGCGTATCGTTTGAGAGAACGACCTATGCACCATTGCCACTGCGTTTCGAGGCTGGCACAGCCAATTATATCGGGGCGATCGGTTTGGCAACAGCTATCGAGTATGTTGAGCAGTTCGATGCCCACGAGGTCGAGGCTCACGAACAGATGTTGCTGCGCGCGACAAGCGAGCGGTTGATGGCGATCGAGGGTCTGCGAATTTATGGTACACAGCCCAATAAATGTGGAATTGTGTCGTTTAACGTGGAGGGTGTTCATCCCTATGATTTGGGTATGATAGTCGATAAATTGGGCGTTGCTATTCGCACGGGTCAGCATTGTGCCGAACCTACGATGGCTCACTTTGGGGTGAAGGGAATGTGTCGTGCATCGTTTGGAATCTACAATACGATGGCGGATGTCGAGGTGTTGGTGGCGAGTGTCGAGCGCGCAGTAAAAATGTTAAGATAGTTATGTTGATAGTTCTAGAGGGTTTAGATGGCGCGGGTAAGTCGACGCAGATTAAGCTGTTGCGCGAGATGTTGCAGAGGCGTGGTATCGAGAGTGAGTATCTACACTTTCCGCGTTTCGACGCACCGTTGTATGGTGATTTGATTGCAAAGTTTCTGCGCGGTGAGTTGGGTGGTGTCGATCAGGTGAATCCCTACTTGGTGGCTCTGTTGTATGCAGGCGACCGAGCCGATGCCGCGGCGATGTTGCGTGGCTGGATGGAGTCGGGAAAGGTTGTGATTTTGGATCGATATGTCTACTCGAATGTTGGTTATCAGTGTGCTAAGGTGGCGGATGCTGCCGAGCGAGATGAGTTGTCACGGTGGATTTTGGATCTGGAGTACAACCATTTTGGCATACCGCGTCCCGATGTGTCGTTCTTCTTGGATGTTCCATTCAACTTTACAAAAGCGAGGTTGGAGGAGCAGCGCGAGGGTGATGATCGAGACTATCTACATGGTAAAAAGGATATTCACGAGGCTTCTATGTCGTTGCAGATGAGTGTTCGCGATGTCTATTTGTCGGCATCTCAGCGCGATGCACAGTTACAGATTGTGGATTGCACCTCGGCATCGGGCGATATGGAGAGTGCCGAGTCGATATATTCGAAGATCGAGGAGCGGGTTTTGCCGCTATTATAAATGATGGAGTAGAGATGCACGAGATTTCACATAATGCACAACAGAGTCGCGCGTTGAAGATCACAGCGCATATAGCTCGCACCTTTATGGGTGTGGTCTTTATTGCGTCGGGATTTGTCAAGGCTATCGATCCGTGGGGTACGATCATCAAGGTCGAGGAGTATATGCAGATCTATGGCGTTGAGTGGTTGCGTCCGTTGAGTGTCGTGTTGTCGATCTGGTTGTGTGGAGCCGAGATGATGATGGGTTGTATGTTGACCTTCAAGGTTCGTATCCGCTTTGTGTCGATATGTGCCTTTGTGTCGATGTGTTTCTTCACGGTGTTGTCGTTTCTGAGTGCTACGATCTTTCCAGTGGAGGATTGTGGCTGTTTTGGCGATGCTCTGAAGTTGTCGCCATGGCAGACCTTTGCAAAGAATTTGATTCTGCTGCCAGCGGCGTTTGTTATCTTGTGGCGTTATCGGCGCGATAAGGTCTTTGCTTTCAATAGGTTGGAGTTATTGTTGGCGACTGTTTTCTTCTTGATAACGATGGGGTTGGGTACATATTGCTATCGCCATCTGCCCATTATTGATCTGTTGCCCTATCGAGTGGGTGTCAATCTACCTCAGGCCATAGATAGATCCGACGAGGTGATGACCAACGATATAGAGACGCTGTTGGTCTATCGCAATCTGCGAAGTGGTAAGCTGCGCGAATTCTCGTTGGATGACAAGGCGTGGCACGACGATACCAAGTGGGAGTGGGTCGAGACGAGGGTCGAGGAGGGTGCCGATGAGGATGTTATGCGACCATTGGTGAGCGAGTTTATGTTGCGCAATGCGAAGGGTCGGATCTGTACCGACAAGGTTTTGGCCACCAAGGGGGTGTTGAATATGATCTTTGTGACTAGCTCCAATGAGGAGGATATGTCTTGGTGTCGTGCAAATATCGAACGATATATTGAGGCGGCACAGCAGCGCGGAGAGAGTGTGGTGTGTGTCACGCCCGAGATGATTGACAAGAGCGGTAAGTTGTGGGGCGTGGAGTGTTTCAATATAGATGTATTGACGATGAAGACTGTTTTGCGCGCTAAATATGGCGTTATGGTTCTGCGCGATGGAGTTATCGAGCGCAAGTTGAATTGCCGCGATATGTAGAAATTAACCACCGAGGGGTGTGATTTTGGTATAGAAGTTGATTCTTGATTCGTCAAGCAATCAACTTTTTTGTTATGAAGATAACTCTCTTTTTATCAATTTTACTGCTCTGTTCGTGTGCTTCGCGCAGTGGTGTAGCCAGTGGCGATAGGGTGCGTTCGATCAAGGTCGTCGAGACGCGAGCAGCCGAGTTTGTGGAGCGCGATTTTGTTGGTCTGTCGACGGCCATGAGTTCTGTTCGGTTGTCGTTTCGTGTCTCGGGTCAGCTGCTCGACATACCAGTTGCTAAGGGTGATTTGGTCGCTGCAGGCGAGCTATTGGCACGTATCGATCCATTGGATATCGAGACACAGTTGCAGGCGGATCGTTCGGCCTACGAACAATCGCATACTCAACTCGAGAGAGTGCGTCGACTGCTCTCTCACGAGGCTGTTTCGCAGCAGGAGGTGGAGCGTGCGGAGTTGTCGTATAATCAATCTAAAGCTCTATATATCAACACCAAAGAGTTGTTGTTGCAGACCTCTCTGCGTGCGCCATTCGATGCTATTGTTGAGCGTGTCTATGTCGACACCTATCAACGAGTGCAGTCGGGCGAAGCGATCATGTTGATCGTCACTCCCACTACCTCTCAGGTTGGTTTTACACTCCCCGAGAGTTCGCTCTCGGCTATGCTCGATAGCGCTACGCGGTTTGAGGTGCGCTTCGACAATATCCCCGACAAGAGCTTTGCGGCAAGCGTTGTGGAGTATGCTCGCACCTCCTCCGATGCATCGGGATTCCCCGTTACCCTCTCGATCGATGGCGGCCATTTCGCTATACGATCGGGTATGTCGTGCACCATTACGATGTTTACCCCCTCAGCTTCGCGAGGCGATATTTTGGTTCCCTTGTCGGCTATCTACGCACCTGCTCAGGGTGGGACATATCTGTGGGTCGTCGACTCCGTGGGACGTGTTTTGCCTCGTCGCGTAGAGGTGGTCTCACCCATCTCGAGTAGCGATGTTGTGGTTCGTAGTGGGGTGGCTGTAGGTGAGCAAGTTGTGGTGGCTGGAGTCTACCAACTTAGCGATGGTCAACGTGTTAAAGTTCTCAAGTAGCTATGGTCTCAATTCCCGAATATGCGCTGCGCAACCGCAGCCTCACATGGTTCTTTTTGGTGCTATTCATCGTTGGCGGTGTTGTTGGGTTTCTGCATCTGGGCAAGAAGGAGGATTCGACCTTTGTCATCAAGAGCGCCTCGATCATCTGTCGTTACCCAGGTGCCACCCCCTTAGAGGTGGAACAACTCATCACCGAACCGATCGAGCGAGAGGTGCAGACGATGCGTCGTCGATATAAGATCACCTCCGACTCTCGATATGGGTTGTCGCGAATTTTGGTGGAGTTGGATCCTGCCACCTCGGCCGTGGAGATCCCTCAACTGTGGGACGAGCTGCGTCGTAAGGTGATGAATATCGAGCCGCAGTTGCCCGATGGAGCCTCGGCGATCGTTGTGAGTGATGATTTTGGCGATGTCTTTGGACTCTACTATGCACTGGTGGCTAGCGATGGTTACTCGTTCGGCGAGCTTCGCGAGTGGGCACAACGTATCAAAACAAGGGTGGTGAGTGTCGATGGGGTACAGAAGGTGACGTTGTATGGCGAGCAGATGCCTGTGGTCAATTTGTATGTGTCGTTGTCGGAGCTATCCAAATTCTCGCTGCGTCCCGACGAGATTATTGCCGCTATAGCGCGCCAAAATAGTGTGGTGAGTAGTGGCGAGCGTCGTGCAGGAGAGTTGCAGATCCGCATTTTGGAGTCGGGGAATTATAGTTCGTTGGATGATATTGCAGATCAACTTCTCATCTCTAGCGATGGTCGTCAATATCGGTTGGGTGACCTTGTGCGTGTCGAACAGGGCTATGTAGAGCCTGCCACGTCGCTCATGCGAGTCGATGGCGAACGGGCGATAGGCATCGGAATATCGACCGACGAGTCGCGCGACGTAGTGACCACGGGGCGTTTGATAGCCGAGGAGTTGCAGGCGTTGGAGAGGCAGATGCCTGTTGGTATCGACCTCGAGGTGTTGTATCCTGAGGATCGCATTGCTCGCGAAGCGACAAATACATTTCTGTTGAATCTCGTCGAGTCGATCGCCATCGTCGTCGTTGTGATAATGTTGGTGATGGGTTTTCGGGCAGGGGTTTTGATCGGCTCGTCGTTGATCTTCTCGATAGGTGCTACGCTGTTGATTATGTTGTTTGTGGGTGAGGGGTTGAATCGCACCTCGTTGGCAGGTTTTATTATCGCAATGGGGATGTTGGTCGACAATGCAATTGTGGTGGTCGACAGTGCCCAAAATGCCATTCGACGTGGTGTGGCTCGTCGTCGTGCAGCTATCGAGGCGGCCGATCGGCCGAAGTGGAGTCTGTTGGGGGCGACCCTAATTGCGATATTCTCCTTCTTGCCGTTGTACCTAGCCCCTTCGGCCGTGGCCGAGATTGTCAAACCGCTCTTTGTTGTGTTGGCCATATCGCTGTTGATGAGTTGGTTGTTGGCACTGGTGCAGACACCGCTGTTTGCCCAATTCATGTTGCGTGAATCTAGTGAGCGGCAAGATGACGAGCAGCTATATAGTGGGCGATTTTATAGATGGTTCGATCGGGCGTTGCTCGCGGTTTTGCGCCATCGTTGGTGGGTCGTCTTTTTGAGTGTCGTGGTGTTGGGGGGGGCTTTGCAGATTATGGTGGCGATGCCTCAGGATTTCTTTCCGTCGCTCGACAAACCCTATTTTCGTGCCGATATTATCCTGCCCGAGGGGTACGATATCGAGTCGACTCAGCAACGTATGGTCTCGATCGAGGAGTGGCTGGCGCGCCAAGATGAGGTCGAGCGAGTCTCGATAACCGTTGGCGGAACTCCGCCTAGATACTATCTAGCCAGTAGCGCAGTGGCCTTGATGCCCAACTTCGGCAATGTGTTGGTCGAGCTGCAATCGAACGATCAATCCGAGAGTGTCGAGCGGCGATTCAACCGCTATGTGCGCGACTCTCTGCCCGATGTGTGGGTTCGTTCGTCGCTGTTTAAGTTGTCGCCCGTGCCCGATGCCTCGATTGAATTTGGCTTCGTGGGCGATGATGTCGATACGCTGTTGGCGCTCACGCAGCGTGTCGAGCAGATGATGTGGCGCAACCCCCGAGCGGTCAACGTCCGTAATAGTTGGGGCAATCGAGTGCCTGTGTGGCAACCCATCTATTCGCAGATGCGTGGCGGCCGTATCGGCATATCACGCAGCGACTTAGCCCAAGGTTTGACCATCGCTACGTCAGGCTATGCGATGGGGGTCTATCGCGAAGGGGATGAGTTTATGCCCATCCTACTCAAAGATTCACAACGACGCGATTATAGTTTGACAAACCTCGAAACGCTACCGTTGTTCTCGCCTAAGGGTCGGGTCTTTTCGGTCGAACAGGCCACCTCTGGTTTCGACTTCGGTTACGAACTCTCGGTTATTAAGCGCTACAATCGCCAGCGTGTGATGAAGGCGCAGTGCGACCCTGCCTACGATGTCAACACCAAGGCGCTCTATGCCGAACTGCTCGACTCGGTGCTGTTGTATGTCGAGCTGCCCGAGGGCTACGCCATGCGTGTGTTTGGCGAGGAGGAGTCGCAGGTAGAGTCCAACGAGGCGTTGGCCGAGAACTTTCCGCTTACCATGGTGTTGATATTCGTTACGCTGTTGATCTTGTTTGGCTCCTATCGCGAGCCGCTATTGATTCTCTTTATGATTCCGTTGATCTTCATCGGGGTGGTCTTTGGTCTGTGGCTCACGGGTAAGTTGTTCAACTTCTTTGCGCTGTTGGGTATGTTGGGGTTGGTGGGTATGAATATCAAGAATGGGGTGGTGCTGGTGGCTCAAATTCGCGATCTTCGAGCCTCGGGTATGGCCGCCTCCGATGCTCTGATAGATGCTACGCGTAGCCGTGTGGTGCCTGTGGTGATGGCCTCGGGGACAACTATTCTGGGTATGATGCCGCTGCTATTTGACTCGCTGTTTGGGGCGATGGCAGCCTCGATTATGGGTGGTCTGGTGGTGGCCACGTTGTTGACGTTTTGTGTGTTGCCAGCCTGCTATGCGATACTTTATAGAATTAAAATTTAGACTCTATGTCACGTTTTCTACTCTCTCTCGTGCTCCTCTTTACATCTGCCTCGCTGTGGGGGCAGCCGATCAATCTGGAGAGCTATCTGGCCGAGGTGTTGGCCTATAGCTTCGATCTGCAAGTGGCGCAATCCCAAGTTGCGGAGTCGGAGTATGCTTTGGCAGCAGTCCGTACGACACGTCTGCCGTCGTTGTCGGCATCGGGCAGTTGTGCCTATTTCTTGCGCCATGTCGAGGGGCAAAAGCCATGGTCGATGAGCGTCGAGCCTCAGTTGGTGCAGACCATCTATGGCGGTGGGGTGTTGCGAGCCAACCAAGATCAGGCGGAGTTGGGGGTGGAGGTGGCTCGCTGCAATGTCGAGTATACGTGCTACGAGGTGATCTATGCGGCTCGTTATGCCTACTGGAATGTGTGGGGGTTGAGTCGCTATGCGGCCGCCATGCGAGAGTATGTCTCGATCATCGGCAAGGAGTATGAGGCGATCGAGCGACGATACGCAGAGGGGTATACATCGAAGGGCGATATGTTGATGATCTCGGTGAGGCTGAGCGAGGCGGAGTTTGCCCTCTCGTCGGCCGAACAGTCGTTGAGCGAGGCGCAGTTCAACCTAAACTCGCTGCGAGGTGTGGCACCTAACGACTCGGTGGATTTGGTGCGTGCCACCCCTGCGGATTTCGAACTTATTGGGCGAGTCGCGATAGAGCAGCTCTTTGATCAACGTCCCGACTACGCGGCGCTACTGTTGGCCGAGGGTGTGGCGCAGGCCAATCTGAGGGCTGTGCGTGGCGGCTACAATCCGCAGTTGGTGGGTGGTGTCGTGGGCGGTTGGCAGACGCACGTGCCCAATATCTATGGGACAACGCTGCTCGATGGTCGGGTATCGTTATCGCTCTCGGTGCCGATTTTCAACTTCTCGCAGCGACGTAAGTTGGTGGGCGAGGCGCGCGAAAAGGAGTTACAGAGCCATCTGCTAACGGCCGCACTGCGCGATCAGATTATACTCGACGAGAGTAGTACATGGAGTGCTGTGTGGCAAGGCCATGCTCAGATGATGATCGCTCGCGAATCGCTGCAACAGGCCAGCGACAATCTCGAAATCAGCACCTACTCCTACAACGAGGGGTTAGTCTCGATCGTCGATCTGTTGCAGGCGCAGATTAGCTGGATACAACTCTACACCAACGCCATCACATCGCAATATAGCTACCAGCTATCGGTGGCCGAATATTGGCGAGTTACGGGTGGGGGGGTGTAAAAATGTTGTTTTGAGTTGTTATATATGGGAAAAATGATTATATTTGCGTCTAATGATTTTATAACATTATGCGCAGAAAATATTTTCCTTTAGTGATCACACTCCTCGCTGCTGTGTCGAGTGTCGCGCCTTGTGAGGCGTCGCAGATTCAATCTCAATATAATCGTAGTCGAGAACTCTTCGAGATGGGGCGTTGGATGGATGCTCGCCAAGAGATTCATGATCTGCGCGGTGTGGAGAGTGGTGTTGAACTTAGCCGTATCGAATTGCGCGATGTGGAGTATATTCGTGCTATGGCGGCTTTGGAGTTGAAGGCCGATCGTGCCGATTTGATGTTGATTGACTTTAGCAACCAGCACCCTGCATCGCCACACACCACCAACATGTTGCTCAAGGAGGGTATGTCGCGTTTGGAGAGTGGGCAAATGGACGAGGCTTATGAGCTGTTGTCGCAGATTAATGCGAAGAAGTTGACTCGTGCCGAGGCCGAGGAGTACCATATCCGAATGGGTTATCTGTTGATGATGGATGGTGAGTATACAGCGGCGTTGCACCACTTTGTGCAGATCACCAAATCGAGTCGTTACTTTAGCCATGCGGCCTACTACTCGGCCTATGTGGCCTATGTGGAGCGCGAGTATAAGGTGGCTAAGGGTCGCTTCGAGGAGCTGTTGAGTGACGATCTGTATGGTGAGTTTGCACCATACTACTTGATGCAGATCGAGTTTCAGTTGGAGCACTACCAAAATGCAATTGACTATGGTGTGAAGTTGTTGGAGGTGAGCGACGAGCAGAGCCAGACCGATATTTCGCGTCTATTGGCCGAGGCCTATTTCCGTATGGGCGAGAACAAACAGGCGATCGCCTATATCGACGAGTTCTCGAATAGCGGTGGTAAGTTGAGCCGTAATGAGAACTATATCAAGGGATTCTCACTGCATGAGTTGGGTAAGTATAAGCAGGCTATCGAGCCTCTGCGTAGCGCCTGTGGGGCGGATGATATGATGACGCAAAATGCATCGTTCCACTTGGCGAACTGCTATCTGCATACGGGCGACAAGAGTGGCGCGTTGAAGGCGTTTGCCATCTCGTCGAATGATGAGTTCAATAAGCAGATTGCCGAAGAGTCGTTGTTTAACTATGCGAAGTTGCAGTATGAACTCAATGAGGGGCACTTCAACGAGACGATCAATGTGTTGAGCCGATATATCGCGACCTATAGCGATACGAAGCGTTTGGCCATAGCGCAGACGCTGTTGGTTGCGGCCTATTACAACTCGCGTGATTATGAGTCGGCGTATGAGAATATCTCGTCGATCAAGCGTCCCGATGCCGAGATTTTGGCGGCCAAACAGCGAATCACCTATCTGCGCGGTTTGGAGCAGTTTAAGTTGAAGAATTATGATGCTGCGACCAAATATCTCAAAGAGTCGATCGAAATTGGGGTGTCGGTGAAGGATCTATCGTTGGCAATCTTCTGGTTGGGCGAGATCGACTACCTTCGAGGCGACTACGACGGAGCGATCAAGAACTACAATAACTATATGGCTCGTGCTCCGCAGAGTATCCCAACGACTGTGATGTCGAACTATAGTATCGCCTATGCACTGTTGAAGAAGGGCAATGATAACTCGGCATTGAATTACTTCAATAGCTATACCTCGGCTGTGCAACATACCGAGAAGCGTCTGTTAAGTGATTCATTTAGCCGCAAGGGCGATATATACTACTCGAAGCGCGACTTTACCAATGCGACGTTTAATTATAAGAGGGCTGTCGAAGAGGGTGTCGGAGGTAGCGGTAACTATGCGCTCTATCAGATCGCGATGATCGAGGGAATTCAGGGGCGAACCACTGCTAAGATTGCGATGCTCAAGGAGTTGTCCGAGAGTCGGTCGGTGCTCTATGTCGACAAGGCTCACTACGAGATGGGGCGTAGCTATATTGGAATCGGAGCTTATCAGAGCGCTGTGACAACCCTGTTGGAGTTTGTGAAGCGTTATCCTCGCTCGGAGTTGTATGCTCAGGCTCTATCTGATTTGGGTGTTGCGTATATCAATATGGAGGATTCAAAGAGTGCGTTGAGCTACTACGACAAGGCGATTAAGGCGGCTCCACAGTCGCAGATCGCCAAGGATGCAATGTTGGGTATTCGTGAGATCTATGTGGGTCAGGGCAATGCACAGGGCTATTTCGACTATGCAAAGTCGATCGGCATGGAGGGAGATTTGAATGCTGTGGCGCGAGATTCGTTGTCGTTTGCCTCGGCACGCGGTCTCTATTTGAGCGAGGATGAGAGCATTACTCGTTGGACGGCAGCTTCGGCACTCGATGAGTATATCAAGAACTATCCTAATGGATACTATCTAAGCGATGCGCTCTACTATTTGAGCGACTGTTATATCAAGGTGGAGCGCAACGATAAGGCGATAGCTACTCTGACATCGTTGAGTGAGCGAGGCCAGAGTCAATATAGCGAGCGAGTATATGGAATGTTGTCGAGATTGTGTTACGAGGAGGAGTTGTACCTTCGTTCGGCCGAGGCGAGTCGCAAGTTGTATGATGTGACGCAGGATCAGCAGAAGCGCAACGAGGCGATGGTTCTATATGTCGATGCAACGGTGATGAGTGGCGACCAAGCGGCCATCACCAAGATGAGTGACGAGGTTATAGCACTGGGGGAGTCGAAGGTGGGAGCCGAGGCTCTGCTTGAGGCTAAGTATGCGCGTGCTACACAGTTGCGCGAGCGTGGTGAGCGCGATGCTGCATTGGCCATCTATGAGGAGTTGGCACTTCGGGCGGAGTCGAACCATGTGAGCGAGTCATCGTACTATGTTATCGACGATGCATTCCGTCGCGGATTGCGTGACGAGACCAAGGAGTTGATCTTTAGATTTGCCGATACACCCGATGTTGATTCATATTGGTTGGCTAAGTCATTTATCCTATTGGGTGATATATATATGTTGGAGGATGATACGTTCCAAGCTCGTGCTACATATCAGAGTATCGTGGATGGATATTCGATCTCGAATGATGGTGTAATCGACGAGGCGAAGGAGAAAATTAGTAACTTGAAATAGAATAATCGAAGATGAAATTTAGATATACATTATTCTCGGCCATTGCTCTAGGAGTGTTAGGCGGTGTGCAAACGGTTTATTCGCAGATTGATCGCAATGTGGAGGTTGTCAAGGCCTATGTGCCCAATATCGAACCGACGGATAAGTTGGCGCTTGTCCCCGATATGAGTGACGACTCATATATCATGCCCGATATTGACTACTCGATCACCCCTGTTTCGGTGGAGTCGACCTTCGATTTGACCCACTATAAGGCCTCGACCATGAACTTTACGGAGTATACATCCTATCCACACTACTATTTGAAGTTGGGCGCAGGTCTGCCTCTTCAATCGGTTGTCGACCTTTATGCCTCGTCGTTTAATGTCGATCAGAGTTTTGTGATGGGCTATTTCAACCAGTCGGGACGCTATGCAAATATAGATAACGACTTCGGGGTGGAGCACTCAGGTTCGTCGCAATCGCACTTTCGAGGCGGAGTTGCCGCAGGAACATATGTCGGACAGCGAGGCAAGATGTTGCGAGGCGAGTTGCGCTATCGCAGTGATTTGTGGAGTCGATATGCTACGATGTGTGATAGCGATTACTCTCACCCGTTGTATCAGAGTGGCGGTGCACAGGTGGAGTTTGGCGACGACTTTGTGTCGTTGAGCGGTGTTGATTATGCACTGCGTGGTGGGGTGAATTACTTCTGGGATCGAGCCGATTATAGTAGTACGTCGTACAATTTGGAGGCGCAGTTTGCAGGTATGATCGGTAGTGGTAAGCTGTTGGGTTCGGTCGGCTTCGAAGGTATCTCGGCAGCCGATGGCTCGATTAGCAACTCTACCTTTACCATTGGTGCTAACTATTCGAAGTATGGCGAGAAGTTCCGTTTCGAGTTTGGTGCGAAGTACTATGGCGATGATCTGTCGTTGGCAGGCTCTGCGGAGGGGTATATCGTTCCGCGTTTGATGTTGGATTATAATATCGCATCTACCAAATTTGTGGGTTATGTTGACCTCGATGGTGGATTGTTGTATAATGATTTTGGAGGTTTGAGTGAGGTCAATCCATACTTGGCTCTAGGTAGCTATGGCGATCGCAATACGATGTTGTATGATTTGGATTTGGGTCTTAAGGGTGCCATCCTCAAGGGGGCGTTGAGTTATAATGTATACTTCGACTACGATATTACGACGGCTAATAGATATTGGACGTTTGTTGGCTCGGCTAGCGAGTTGAACAACTACTTTGTCTTGAGTCTGTCGGATATGACCAAGGTGGGGGCGAGCGTTGAGTTGGAGTATATCCCTCGTAGCAACACCACGATTCGTTTAGAGGCCTCGCTTGCCAACTATATTGACAATGACGCACAGATTGTCGCTAATGGCATGGCTAGTGGTGTGGCGCGTCTGTCGTGGGAGCAGCGGTTGGGCAAGTTGTCGTTGACGCTGTTGGGCGATTACCGCTCGTCGCGCGAGGTTACGGTGATGGATAGTTCGACGTTAGAGGTTGGCAATCGTACTTTAGGGGCGGAGTTTGATATGGGTGTGTCGCTCAATTATCGTTTGAGTGATAGATTCTTTATCTTTGGCGATGTTCGCAATATCTTCAATGCCGATATATACGATTGGGCATACTATCGTGAGTATGGTGTGAACTTTATGGCGGGAATCAAGGTGCAGTTTTAGCACCTTGATATATGTGCAAAAAAAGTGGGTAAGCTACTTATATCGCACCGCTCGACCACGTACCCTTGCTTGATTCCTCACCTGGGGGATTAGTAGGAGCTGGTCGTATAAGACTTACCCGACACAAAAGTATGCAAAAAATATTAATCTACAAAGGATGTTAAGGAGTTTTTTTTGGCGAGTCATCATATTCTCCGCTGTTGTATTGTTGGTTGTGGCGTGGGGCTGCAACCAATTTTGGGGTTCTGCGGTGAGGGAAGATTGTGATATAGCGTTGAGTCATAAAGTATTGCAGAGTGAGGATGTGTGCCAAGTAGTAGATTCTTTGGTGTTGCCACATCTTCGCCACAATTGGGCATTTAATATCTATGCGCGCCATATAAATTTGTATGAACGAGGTGTGAAGGGTGGGTATTACCGTTTACGTCGAGGTATGAGCGTCATAGATGTTGCTCGTATGTTGAAGTTGGGCGTTCAGAGTCCAGTGCGCATAATATTTAATAATGCCCGAACTGCGGAGTCGTTGGCAGGGCGTATCTCGCGACAGATAGATGTCGATTCGGTGGAGTTGTTGCAGGCTATGCGCTCGCCTGAGTTGTCCCAAGAGTTTGGATTGACCACGCAGCAGATGATCTCAATATTTATCCCCAATACCTATGAGGTGTGGTGGACGATCACGGCCGAGGATTTTGTGCGACGTATGCATCGCGAGTATGAGGTGTTTTGGAACGATGATCGCGAGGCTAAGCGCAAGGCGTTGAATTTGACGAGAACCGATGTATCGACGCTGGCATCGATCGTCTATGAGGAGAGTGCCAAGGTGGATGAGTATCGACGTATCGCAGGGGTCTATATCAATCGTCTGCGTCGTCGCATGAAGTTGCAGGCCGACCCGACGGTGAAGTTTGCAATAGGCGATTTCTCGATAAAACGTGTGTTGAACCAACATCTTAATTATGACTCACTATATAACACATATCGTAACTATGGTCTGCCTCCGTCGCCAATCTGTGTTGCGAGCATTGCAGCGTTAGATGCGGTGTTGAACTATGAGCAGCACAACTATCTGTACTTCTGTGCGCGAGCGCAGATGGATGGCTACCATGAGTTCGAGAGCAGCTATTCGGCTCATCTGGCCAATGCACGTCGCTATGCAGCGGAGCTTAATAAGATGGGTTTGTAGTCGAAAAATGTGGGGTGAATGGCTTATAACCGCGAAAAATTATTATATTTGTATCGATGATTGTAAAGTTATATAGAGATAATACATCGGAGAGAGAGTTGAAGAGGCTCTGTGATATTCTCCAAGATGGTGGGGTGGTGATCTATCCCACGGATAGTGTCTATGCCATGGGATGCTCGGTTAGCTCGGTCAAGGGGATTGATCGGTTGCGCCAGCTGAGCAGCAAGGATAGTCGCAGTATGTCGTTGATTTTTAGCACTATTAGCTCAGTTGCGGAGTATTGCAAGGTGGATAATGCGACCTTTAAGATACTTAAACGCAACACCCCAGGGGCGATTACTTTTATCTTGAAGAGCCTTTCGCGTCTGCCCGATAAGGTTGTTGCCAAGCGCAAGACGATTGGTGTGCGTCTGCCCGATAATCCTATTGTTCGTTCGTTGGTCGAGATGATGGGCGAGCCGTTGTTGTCGACATCTCTGAAGAGTGAGAGCGACGAGATGGAGTATTTGACCGATGCCGAGTTGATCCACGATGTGTGGGGTGATCGAGTAGCGTGTGTGATCGATGGCGGATATGGAAGTGTCGAGCCGACGACGATTGTCGATTTGAGCGAGGGCGAGGTCGATATTGTTCGTCAAGGCGAAGTGGAACTAAATTTGTAGGGGATAGTTATGGTGATATTTAATAGAGAGATGTTGAATGATATAGCTAAATGGGGCTTGATATTGGGAGTGGTGATGAGCCTCTCTCGTATTGTGGAGTTCAATATGATATTGTCGGGCGATGTGACGAAGTTCTCGCTGCTCGCTTTGGAGTGGCCGCTCTCAATTGCTGTGTATGTCTATATTATATATAGGGCGAATAAGCGTCGTGCTGCGTCGATGCCCAAATGGGTTGGCTATCCGATGGGTGTTGCCATTAACTATGCGGTCACCATCTCGATCTTTGCATCGTTGATCGTGGGTATCTGTAGCCATATATATGTGGTAGGAGAGGTTGGTGGATATGATGTATATACGGCACGCATGTTGGAGTCGTTGGAGGGTGTGGTTGCTCAAACCGAGCTGTCGGACTCTACTCAAGCACTTTACGATGAGGCTTTTTCAAACACAGAGGGTTTATTGGCCAATGCCAAGGATGAGCCTGCGCCATCGATGTTCTCGACGTTGATCTCTATTATGTCGAACTATATTATCTCGGGTTTCATCATCGGTTTTATCGTGAGCTTCTTTGTGCGTCGCAAGGCTGAAGTTGCCGATGTGATAAATGATATGGATGACCCTAAAAAGGAGTAAGATGATGGATAGCAGGAGTTTAGATATATCGGTTGTTGTGCCGCTCTACAACGAGGCAGAGTCTCTGCCCGAGTTGTTGGCATGGATCAAGCGAGTGGCCGATGCCGAGCGTTTGAGCTACGAGGTGGTGTTGGTCGACGATGGTTCGACCGATGAGTCGTGGAGCGTTGTCGAGGCACTGTCGGCTGAGTATGGCGATGTTGTGCGCGGAGTTAGTTTTAGTCGCAATTATGGTAAGTCGGCAGCTCTATATTGCGGATTTGAGTTGGCGCAAGGCGAGATTGTCTTTACGATGGATGCCGATCTTCAGGACTCGCCCGACGAGATCCCTGCCATACGTCGTATGATTCTCGATGAGGGGTATGATCTGGTCTCGGGGTGGAAGCTAACGCGCCACGATCCAGCGAGCAAGCGTATCCCGAGCAAGCTGTTTAATGCTACGGCAAGTGTGGTGTCGGGCATCAAGTTGCACGACTTCAATTGTGGATTGAAGGCCTATCGACGCAAGGTTATCAAGTCGGTCGAGGTCTATGGCGAGATGCATCGTTATATTCCGATATTGGCCAAACATGCAGGGTTTAAGCGTATTGGTGAGAAGGTCGTACACCATCAGGCACGTAAATATGGGGTGTCGAAGTTTGGTATGGAGCGTATGCTTAAAGGTTATTTGGATCTGATTACAGTCACCTTTATGTCGGTTTTTGGTCGATCGCCCATGTACTTCTTTGGTGGATTAGGAACTCTTATGTTTATTCTCGGAGGGTTTTCGACGACGTGGATTATCGCTCAAAAGATTATCAATCAATATAATAGGGTGGTGGCTCGTGCTGTGACCGATCAGCCGCTGTTCTATATCTCGATCATGGCAATCATCCTCGGTGTGCAGCTGTTCTTGGCTGGATTCTTGGGCGAGATGACAAATCGAAACTCAACGGAGCGTAATAAATATCTTATAGACAAAAGATTAAATTAATTTAGCGAAAATGATACAACGAATTCAAACTCTATACCTATTGTTGGCCTGTGTATTGTCGGCCTGCACACTCTTTATGCCATTGGCCTACTTCTCGACCACTTCGGGAGAGCTTTACGATCTATGTGCGTTGGGTCTGCGAACGGCAGATGGTTTTCAGATTCAAAATACTATCTACCTTTTAGTGCTTGTGATAGCTTCGATAGTGTTGCCTTTGGGGGCGATCTTGTCGTTCAAGAATCAGATGCTTCAGATGCGTCTGTGTGTTATGGGGGTTATAATTTCGGTAGGTGTCTATGCCATGACGGCTGCATACTTCTACCTTAGTATGAGACTCTTTGGCGAGGAGGTAATCGATGTCAAGGGTTTTCATCCAGCACTTTTTGCACCTCTAGCGGCAATTGTGGCTAGCGTGTTGGCTGCTCGTGGTGCTTTTCAAGATATGATTTTACTTCGTTCGGTCGATCGCATTCGATAACGGCCGAATTAGATAGATCGCGTTAGCGTGGCCATTCGCCCACCTCGAGGTCGCGAATGTCGCAGCCGTCGATGGTGAACCTCACAGCTGTTCGCACCTTGTGGATTCCGTAGTGGCCTGCGGCACCTGGGTTGATGTGAAGCAGGTCGAATTTAGGATCGTATATCACCTTTAGGATGTGTGAGTGTCCCGAGATAAATAACTTGGGGTGCTCGTTGGCAATCTCGCGCATCGCCTCGGGGGTATATCTATTTGGGTAGCCTCCGATGTGGGTCATCACCACACGTACTCCCTCGCAGTCGAAACTCTCGAATAGTCGGAAGGTGCGTCGCATTAGTGCTCCATCGACATTTCCAAATACGCCTCTCAACGGTTTGAATATTGCAATCTGGTCGGCTATAGAGCAGTCGCTACCGCCAAAATCACCTGCATGCCACACCTCGTCGACATCGCGTAGGAATGAGCGTAGATTATTGTCAAATGTGCCGTGGGTGTCGGATATGAGGCCAATTCTCTTCATCGCTAATACTTTTTATCGCCCCACAACTGTCGCATACGCTCGGTGAGTGCACGCTCGGCAGCGTTGTCGCTGTGAGGTGTGTAGAATCTCTTCTCCGATAGCCCCTCGGGCATGAACTCCTGTTGCACAAAGCTGCCTTCGAAATCGTGGGCATATTTATATCCGTCGCCATAACCCGCCTGCGACATCAATTTTGTCGGGGCGTTGCGCAGATGTAGCGGCACGGGGCGGTTGGTCGTGTCGTTCTGCACGAATGCCAGAGCCTCGTTTATAGCGCAGTACGCAGAGTTGGACTTTGGACTTGTCGCCAGATAGATCGTAGTCTGCGCAAGGGTTATACGAGCCTCGGGCATACCGATCTTGTGCACCGTGTCGAAGCATGCATTGGCCAACAGCAGCGCATTGGGATTGGCCAATCCCACATCCTCAGATGCTAGTATCACCAATCGTCGCGCAACGAAACGAGCCTCCTCGCCACCAGCCAACATACGCGCTAGGTAGTAGATGGCAGCGTTGGGATCACTTCCGCGCACCGACTTTATGAATGCCGATATTACGTCGTAGTGTTGTTCGCCACTCTTGTCGTAGAGCGCGATGTTTTGTTGTAGACACTCGGTGACAAACTCGTTGGTGATGGTGATCTCTCCCTCGCTCGCCCCAACTATTATATCTATGATATTCAATAGTTTGCGCGCGTCACCACCCGAGAATGAGAATAACGCTTCGCGCTGCTCAACCACGATCTTTCGCCTCTTCAACTCCTCGTCCTGAGTCAATGCACGTTGCAGAAGTTGCTCCAACTCCGCGTCGTCCATCGCCTTGAGGATGTAGACTTGGCAGCGGCTCAACAAGGGCGATATAACCTCGAACGATGGGTTCTCGGTCGTCGCTCCAACAAGCGTAAATATCCCCTGCTCGACAGCTCCTAGCAGCGAATCCTGTTGTGATTTGGTGAATCGGTGTATCTCGTCGATAAAGAGTATGGGTTGTGCTGAGCTAAAGAATCGCTGTTTTTTGGCACGTTCGATCACCTCGCGCACATCCTTCACCCCCGACGATATGGCCGACAGGGTGTAGATCTCGCGCTGAAGCGTGGTGGCAACCAGCCGCGCAAGGGTGGTCTTTCCCACCCCTGGAGGCCCCCAGAGTATGAACGATGGGAGGTTGCCCGTCTCGAAAAATTTACGAAATATGCCACCATCACCAACCAAATGGCTCTGACCAATGTACTCATCAATGGTTCGAGGTCGCAGGCGTTCGGCTAGTGGTGCTGGCATAATATAATTAGGTCTGTTTATACCTCTTAAGCCTCAGGCTTGATGGTATCTAGGTACAACTCATCCAACTGTGCGCGATCGATTGTCGACGGTGCGTCGATCATCATGTCGCGGCCAGCGTTGTTCTTTGGGAATGCAATATAGTCGCGGATCGACTCCACACCGCCAAACAGTGAACACAAACGGTCAAATCCAAATGCCAATCCTCCGTGAGGTGGAGCACCAAACTTAAAGGCGTTCATCAAGAATCCAAACTGCTCCTCGGCCTGCTCAGTCGTAAATCCGAGGATCTCGAACATGCGTCCCTGCAACTTTGAGTCGTGAATACGGATCGATCCACCACCAATCTCCACACCATTGCAGACGAAGTCGTAGGCATTGGCACGCACACGTCCTGGGTCTGTATCTAGGAACTCAACATCCTCGGGCTTGGGTGATGTGAAGGGGTGGTGCATAGCGTAGAAACGCCCTGTCTCGTCGTCCCACTCAAAGAGCGGAAAGTCGACAACCCACAACGGTGCGAACTTAGTATTGTCGCGAAGCCCCAACTGCTCGGCCACCTCCAAACGAAGTGTGCACAACTGTGTAAGAGCCTTGAACTTCTTGCCGCACAACATTAACACCATATCGCCTGCCTTGGCTCCCGCCTTATCGGCAATCGCCTTGACCTGCTCTGGAGTGTAGAATTTGTCGATAGATGACTTAGTAGCCCCAGCCTCGTCGACCTTGATCCATACCAACCCTTTGGCACCCACCTGCGGACGCTTCACGAAGTCGGTCAATGCGTCGATCTGTTTGCGAGTGTACGATGCACACCCCGTAGCGGCAAATCCACAAACATACTCTGCCTCGTCGAATACTGGGAATCCATGCCCCTGTGTTAGCTCCGTAAGGTCTGAAAACTCCAAACCAAAACGAACATCTGGTTTGTCCGAACCATATCTCTCCATAGCCTCGATCCATGGCATGCGATGAAATGTCTCGGGCAACTCAACATTCATAACCGTCGAGAACATATATCGCGCCCAACGCTCAAATGTCGACAATACATCCTCCTGCTCCACAAATGCCATCTCGCAGTCGATCTGCGTAAACTCGGGCTGGCGGTCGGCACGAAGATCCTCGTCGCGGAAACATCTCACGATCTGGAAATATTTGTCATATCCTGCCACCATCAACAGCTGTTTGAAGGTCTGTGGTGATTGTGGAAGTGCATAGAACTCATTGGGGTTCATGCGGCTAGGTACAACGAAGTCACGAGCACCCTCGGGTGTAGACTTAATAAGATATGGAGTCTCGATCTCCAAGAATCCCTCGCTGTCGAGGAAGTTGCGCACCGCATGTGCCATCTTGTGACGTAGTGCTAAAGCGCGCTGCAATGGCCCACGGCGCAGATCCAAATAGCGATACTTCATGCGTAGATCGTCGCCACCGTCGGAGTGCTCCTCGATGGTGAACGGAGGGGTTTGTGCTACATTCAGCACCTTTAGCTCCGATGCTACGATCTCGATCTCGCCCGTAGCGATCTTCATATTCTTCGACTCGCGCTCAATCACACGACCCACAACCTGTATCACGTACTCGCGTCCCAAGTGAGATGCCGTTTCGCGGATCTGCTCCGAAGAGTTCTCCTCCACCACAATCTGTGTGATGCCATATCTGTCGCGCAGATCGATAAATGTCATTCCGCCCAAGGCGCGAACCTTCTGCACCCATCCTGCGAGTGTTACCGTTTGATCTATATTGGCGATGTTTAGCTCGCCACACGTATGCGTTCTGTACATAAATATTGCTTTATTTTATCTAAATTTTATTACCTTTGCTAAATAATTTCGGCCACGGCCGCCACAAATATAGTAAAAAAACCAGAGTTATGGATAACAAAGATGAAAAATACATGCGTGCGGCGCTAGATCAAGCGAAAATGGCACTCGAACGCGACGAGGTACCCATCGGTGCGGTGGTGGTTGCGCGCGATGTGATAGTGGGGCGTGGTCACAATCTGGTCGAGACGCTGCGAGATGCTACGGCTCATGCCGAGATGCAGGCCATCACCGCGGCGTGCGAGACGTTGGGTGGTAAGTATCTGACGGATTGTACGTTGTATGTCACGGTTGAGCCTTGTGCAATGTGTGCTGGAGCAATTGCATGGAGTCAAGTGGAAGGGGTTGTGTATGGTTGTGACGACGATAAACGAGGGTTTCGACGATACTCAAAACATATCCTACATCCCAAAACAACACTAAAGAGTGGGGTGTTGAAATCGCAGTGCGAAGATTTAATGCGTAGTTTTTTTGATAAATTAAGAGGTTAAATATTGCATAATCGATATTTTTGTATAAATTTGCTATACCAAAGTTTGAAAAACCAATAAACTAAAATATTAAAAAACAGTGATGAAAAAGATCTTATTATCTGCAATGGCTCTGGTGGTAGTTGCTTCTACATCAGCGCAAGATTTGAATGCAACATTTGAGAAGGCGATTAGCTCATATTCAGCAAAGGATTATGCTGCAGCGGCTGATTGTCTTCAGACAATTATTTCGGAGGGTATGGATAGCGAGTCGGCTGCCGATATGGTGACAACCGCTAAGCAGTACTTACCTCAGTGTTACTATTTTATGGGTGGTGCAGGCTTGAAGTCTCAGGATTATGAGAGTGCACGTGCTAATTTTCAGAGAGCTTCGGAGTTGGCTGAGCTATATGATGATATTACAACTATGACAAAGTCTAATCAGTGGATTGGTGTGACTTACGAGCGTCAG
The DNA here is from genome assembly GCA_047174185.1 of Rikenellaceae bacterium. Classification (GTDB taxonomy): domain Bacteria; phylum Bacteroidota; class Bacteroidia; order Bacteroidales; family Rikenellaceae; genus Alistipes. Next base: position 35,518 of record JBCQUH010000017.1, read on the forward strand.
GGTGGTGCAGCGTTCAATGCTAAGAATTATGCAGCTGCTCTTCCTATTTTTGAGATGGGATGTGAGGCCGATCCTCGTAACGCTAAGATGGCTAACTGGTTGGGAATCTGTTATGCTGAGACTGGTAATTATGACAAGGCAATGGAGGTTTTTGCAGGTGTCGTAAAGGTTGGTACCGCAAACTCTAAGTATGCTGAGGAGGCTGCTGAGGCGAAGAATAACATCACTCTTTATACGATGAACCACTTGGCAGATTTGCAGAAGAACAAGGATTACAACGGTATCATCTCGATGGCAAACAACTTGTTGGCGCAGGATGCTAGCAATGCAGTGGCATCAAAGGCGTTGATTCAGGCTTATAGCGACCAGAAGAACTATGCTAAGGTGATTGAGTTGGCAGATGGTGTTGCAGCAACTCAGACATCGGCTGAGGAGAAGAGCAACGTATACTTCATGTTGGGTGCAGCCTACAATGCTCAGGAGAAGAAGGCTGAGGCTATAGTGGCATTCAAGAAGGTGACTACGGGAACAAACGTAGCGACAGCTAAGGAGTCGGCTGCCGAGTTGGAGAAGCAACTTGCACAGTAGTAGGGTGTAGTTGTAGGTCGTATTGACCTCGATTTATATGTGTCATTCTTCCCCGAAGAGTGGCACATTTTTTTTGCTAACCTAATAATTTATGCTTATGAAACACACATGACGCTACTGCTTCGCCAAAGGGGATGAAAATTTTTGAGTATCTTTGAGCATATATTTTAATACTCGAAGAATATGGGATCAAT